>CAYWWC010000269.1:0-5794 GCA_964461615.1 uncultured Anaerolineae bacterium | reverse complement strand
ACTTCCGAGTTCGTGCAATTCGTGGCGAAAAACTCAGATAGCGGTTAGCAAAACCACCCTACCGAAAAAGTGTCCGGTAGCAAGTCTCCCACTTCGGCGCAGATCTTACTGCAAATGTGATTGCCCTCCCCTCATTGCTATGGTTGTTGACGGGGGCTTATCCTTGATTAGATGCAATTGACCAAAAGAGAATTCAGACTAGAAAAAGAATACCACTACAACCGCTCCGGGCCGGTGCGCTGGATCATCTCCCACCTGATGCGCTACCCACTCTTCCCGCTGGCCACGATTCTGGCGGCCATCCTGAACAACGGGCTCTACAGCTACATCCAGATCTTTATCGGACGGGCGTTTGATTTGATCACCACTCCCGGCTGGCAGACAGCCACGCTGCTGGGGCTGGCGGCGAGCGTGATGGGATCGGCCATCGGGCAGGGTCTTTCGGGACTGGTGAGAAACTTCTCCACCGAGTTCCTAGCTCAACGAGTGGAACGGGATGCCCGCGACGAGCTGTACGTCAGCCTATTGGGCAAGAGTCAGACCTTCCACGGCCGGCAGCGGATCGGCGACATCATGGCCCGCGCCACTAACGACGTGCGCATGCTCAACCTGATGTTCAGCCCCGGCGTGATGCTCATCATTGATTCGCTGATGGCGATCGTCGTCCCCATCGCCATGATCGGCCTGCTGCAATTCAAGTTGCTGCTCGTGCCTGCCATCTTCATCGTCCTATTAGCCGTCACGGTGGCTGATTACAACCGGCGGCTCAAGCCGATCAGCATTGCCCGGCGAGATCAGTTTGGAGTGATGAACGCTGGGTTGGCAGAGGCCATCGCCGGCATTGAAGTGGTCAAGGCCAACGTCCAGGAACGATACGAGTGGAACAAGTTCACCCAGAATGCCCGCCAGTTCCGCGACTATTTCGTGCAGCAGGGGGAAATCCAGGCCCGCTACTGGCCGATGTTGATGTTCAGCCTGGCCCGGGCCGGCGGCTTCTTGCACGCCCTGCTGCTCTGGCAGAACGGCGCCATCAGCCTGGGTCAGGTGGTCGCCTTTATGGGCCTGTTCAGCACGCTCCGCTTTCCCACGTTCATCTCCATCTTTTCGTTCGACCTGGTCCAATTGGGGATTGCCAGCAGCAAGCGGATTCTGGAATTGATCAACACGGAAACAGAGCTGGACGAGAACCCGGCCGGCATCGCCCAACCGATTCGGGGAGAAGTGATTTTTGAGGACGTTAACTTTGGCTACAATGGGAAGCCGGTGCTGAAAAACATCAGTTTTGCCGCCCGGCCCGGCGAGACGATTGCCATCGTGGGGCAGACCGGTTCCGGCAAGACCACTTTCACCCAGCTCATCAATCGGATATTCGATGTGGACAGCGGGCGAGTGCTGGTTGATGGCGTGGACGTGCGCGACTGGAGCCTGGAGTCACTGCGTTCGCAGATCTCCACCATCGAGCAGGACGTGTTCCTCTTCTCCCGCACCCTGGCCGAGAACATCGCCTTTGGCTACGGCGACGCCAGCCAGGAAGCGATTGAGCAGGCGGCACGCGAAGCTCAGGCGCACGAGTTTATCACCAGCTTTAGCGACGGCTACGACACCGAGATCGGCGAGCGCGGCGTGACCCTCTCTGGCGGAGAGCGGCAGCGCATCGCTATCGCCCGCGCCTTTCTCACCGACCCGCGCATCCTGATCCTGGACGACAGCACCAGCGCCATTGACAGCGCCACCGAGGACCAGATTCAGCGGGCCATGCGGCGCATCAGCCGCCAGCGGACCACCTTTCTCATCACCCACCGCCTCAGCCAGATCCGCTGGGCCGACCGCATCCTGGTCTTGCGCCGGGGCGAGCTGGTGGATCAGGGGACGCATGAGGAGTTGATGGGGCGGTGTGAGGCGTATCGAAGGATATTCGCAAGGTACGACTAGCATAGTGCGTATGGCGTATTGCGTGCCAAGCACGGAATACGAAATACGCCATACGAAATACGAGGGAATATGGGCTTCATCCTAGACGGCCTCGACACCGAGGCCTACGACCGCAATTATACCGATAGGGAGCTGTTGAGCCGCATCATCAGCTATTTCCGACCGCACACCCGGCAGATGACCCTGGTGGCCGTGATGATTACGCTTAACTCAGCGGCTGGGACGGGCAGCCCCATCCTGATCTCCAGAGCCATTGACATGGTGGCGGAAAACCCGTCAACCGAGGCCATGCTGCTCCTGGCGGGAGGCGTGCTTCTGCTGGGCGTAACCGCTTGGATTTTCAACTACATCCGACAAATGTTCTCCGCGCGGGTCATAGGAGATGTCGTCCTCAAACTGCGGGAGGATGTCTTTGACGCCACCGTCGGCCACGACCTCTCGTTTTTCGACGAGCACCCCTCCGGCAAAATCGTCAGTCGGGTCACGTCGGACACGCAGGACTTCTCCGCAACCGTCACCCTGGTCATGGACCTGCTCAGCCAGGCGTTGCTGGTTGCTATCCTCTCAATGTGGCTATTCAAAATCAACGTCTTGTTGACTCTGTTGCTGCTGGGAATGGCGCCCATTGCAGCCACCGTCGCTCTCAGCTTCCGGCGCGTCGCGCGGAGGGTCACCCAGCGCGCCCGCCGGGTTACGGCCAAGATCAACGCCCAGATTCAGGAGTCGGTCAGCGGCATCATGGTGGCCAAAAGCTTTCGGCAGGAACACGCCGTTTACGCCAGCTTCGATGCCAACAACCAGCAGGCATATCAGGTTGGGCTGCGGCGCGGCCTGACGCTCATGATGATCTTCCCGCTCATGGGCCTTGCCTCCGGCCTGGGGGTGGCCACGCTGGTCTACGCCGGTGGGCTGGCGACCCGTGGAGGGACGGTGAGCCCCGGCAACTGGTACCTGTTCATGCAGGCCGTAGGTTTCTTCTGGTGGCCCTTGATGAACATCGCTTCTTTTTGGAGCCAGTTCCAGGATGGACTGTCCGCAGCGGAACGTGTGTTCGCGCTGATTGACGCTGATCCCAAAGTGGTCCAGACAGCAACTGAACCAGTAGAAAAGCTGGACGGCCGGATAGAATTTCGCCAGCTCATGCTCACTTACACCGGCGAGGAGATAGTGTTGCCCGACTTCACGCTGGAAATCCGCCCCCAAGAGACCCTGGCGCTGGTGGGCCACACTGGCGCCGGCAAGAGCAGCCTGGCCCGGCTGGTAGCGCGTTTTTACGAGTTCCAGGGGGGCGAGCTTTTGATTGATGATCGAGACATCCGCCGCCTGCACCTGGGGCAGTACCGCCAGCACATCGGGCTGGTTCCGCAGGAGCCATTCCTCTTCTCCGGCACCGCGCGGGCTAACATCCGCTATGGCCGCCCGGAAGCGACCGACGCGGAGGTGCGCGAAGCGGCCATGCACATCAGCAACGGGGACTGGCTGGCCGGCTTGGCCGACGGGCTAGACACCGACGTGGGCGAGCGTGGAGCCAGCCTCTCGATGGGGCAGCGGCAACTGGTCGCTCTGGCGCGTGTGCTACTCAAAGACCCGGCTATCTTCATCCTGGACGAAGCAACCGCCAGCGTGGACCCGTTCACCGAGACGCAAATCCAGGAGGGCCTGGAAACCATCATGCGCGACCGCACGGCCATCGTCATCGCCCACCGGCTATCCACTGTCAAGAACGCCGACCGCATCATCGTCATGGATCACGGCCAAGTCATCGAAGAAGGTACCCACGACCAGTTGATGGCCCAGGGCGGCCACTACGCCGAGCTGTACAACACCTATTTCCGGCACCAATCGTTGGAGTACATTGAAAGCTTTGTCGGTTGAGCTGCGACCTGCGGAGTGGAAAAGCCACCTGCGCGAACTGCTCAGGCGGCGTTTTTGCTGCAATCTGGCGACTAAGGTTGCGCAAATCGCCCAGACATGTTGGAATAAGCAATAAGCTGAGGAGACAGAGCCATGAACGCTGAACGCCTTGCCTGGGTACTGCTGATGTTTTTGGGCGTGATCCTGCCGTCCATCCTAGGTCATTGGGACATAGCCCTGGCTGGGATTGGGGGGATCATGCTGTTGGCATGGGCGCTGTGGAAGGAGAAGAAAAGCTAAACGTCTCACCAGAAGTGCCCAACGGCGCTACAATTAGAGTGACAATGAGACATGAAATACCCCTCGGCTATCAGGGAGCCGGGGGCACGGCTAGGCCGAAGCAGGCGGTGCTGGCGGTCGTATTGAAGAGTGGGCTGAACCTGGAAGCTGCCTGGAAATGGCTGGTGGCAAGGGCACGAGACACCTAACGGCCAGCGGAGGACTGATCTAGATCAGATAGGTCTCCCTCCCCCTCCTCAACGCCCAAGCTCCCCAAGTCCAAGAGGCTTTCCAATTCCTGCTAGCCACAGCCATGCACGAGGGCGGAAACCCTCGCTTTGGCAAGTTTGAGCTTGTGAACGTGGTTGAGGTTGACGGTCGGTGGTATTACACTTTTAGGGGTGCAGGCGAGGTGTTCAGCGTGGTGCGGCCAGGAGTCAGATTACAGACCTCCGTACTTGGACGACGAGCCTGTCCGCCTGGCTTTGTCGGTTGACCTATGACTTACGGAGTGAAGAAGCCACCTGCGTGAACCGCATGGTGGCTTCTTCGCTGTTGCCAGATCAGACGAAATGTGGTATAGTATACTCAGCAACGAAAGCAAACAGCCGCTTCCTGGGCAGGGGGGACGGCCTTTCCTAAACTTGCCCGCCACACGAAATGGAGGTTTTGCGATGAGAAGAAACAAGCTAGGGTCCTTGCTGGTAGCGATGGGGTTTGTCCTCACCGCAACAGCCTGTTCGCGAATTACATTTCCTACACGAGCTACTCCAACATCACAACCTGCGCAGGGGGCTCCAACCCTTATCCCGCTGACGGCTACCGCTACCACGCCGATGCCGCCCGCAAGGACTCTTGCCCCTGAAACGACGACTCCCATGAACCCTATGCCGCCGCTTCATCAACATATGTACGAAGCGGCAGCAACGCTCACACCGCCCACTCTGATGCCTGCCCCGCTTACCCCTACGCCGGTGATCTATGTGGTTCAGGCCGGCGATACTCTGGGCGCGATCGCCAAGGAGTTCGGAGTTACCGTGGAAGCCCTCCAGGAAGTCAACGCTATCTCCGACCCCACACGTCTGCAGATAGACCAGGAGCTCGTCATTCCTCAGAAGAAGCAGGTAGAGGCTGCAGTCACATCAACCTCTGTCTCACCGACCACCGCGGCTGTGATCCATGTGGTTCAGGCCGGCGACACTCTGGGCGCCATCGCCAAGCAGTACGGGGTTACAGTCGAGGCTCTCCAGGAGGTCAACGCTATCTCAGATCCCAATCGGTTGCAGATAGACCAAGAGTTGATAATCCACACGGGGGAGACGACAAGGATGACAACGCCCAGGAGCACCGCAACTAAAGTCAGAGCGACGACAACAGCGACCCCGTCGACTCCCCGCCCGGCGGTAGAGGCTGCCATGATCGCCATCCCTGCTGGAGAGTTCACCATGGGCAGTGATGTCGAGGACGAGAGGCCGCCGCACACCGTCTTCGTGGACGCCTTTGAGATTGACAAGCTTGAGGTGACCAACGAGGACTTTGAGAGGTTTGTCGCGGAAACAGGCTATGTCACCGATGCGGAGAAGGCAGGTGACACGTCCTGGCGGTACTATGCTAAGGACAAGCCTCAGCACCCCGTGGTGAAGGCAACTTGGAACGATGCCAATGCTTTTTGCCAGTGGGCGGGGAAGAGGTTGCCTACCGAAGCGGAGTGGGAAAAGGCTGCGCGGGG
>CAYWWC010000268.1:0-5794 GCA_964461615.1 uncultured Anaerolineae bacterium | reverse complement strand
ATGGCGCTGCCAGGCATCGGCGCGAACAAGGTAGCGCACCACCTCCAGCTCCTCCTCTGGCCGCAGCACGGCTGCAGGGTTTCGCAGACCGTGAACCTGCGGCTCGGTCTTGCAGGCGAGCACAATGCACAGCCGGCAATCATCCCCGAATCATTGCGGCGGCCATTCCCAGCAGCTTTTCTCTGCGGACTGAGCACTCAGTTCGGTCACAAAGCGTGTTCCTGCAAAGCCTTGCGCTGGGCTTTCTTGGCCAGTGAAACGTACATGGCCGTAGTTGAAAGATCAGCGTACACCATCGTCTCCTGGACGGTCTTGAGATCAGTGCCCCGGGCCACGTGATGGGTACCGAAGGTATGCCGCAGCGTGTGACTGAGGCGTCATTCATGCCCGCTTCAGCAAGATACTTCTTGACTGCACGATACACGGCCCGCCGCCCCATGGGCTGCCTAAACTTGGTCACAAACAGTGCGTCATGGTCTATCTTGGGGCGAACCTCCTGGCCAAGTCTTGAGAGCCTGGCAGGCTTTATAGTTGAGAAGTACAGTGTCCGTATTGCCGCCTTTGCGGCTAACTCGTAGAATGCCCACGTTGTCAGGGTCGCGGGTGATCTGTTTGGGCAGCTCCACGTCATGGATGGTCAAGTGGACAAGCTCGGAGAGCCTCATTCCCGTCCGTAGCAAGAGCTCCATAATCGCGGCGTCTCTAGGGTGATGAGAGCAAGTGCGCAACAGCGCCTGATACTCGCTCTCCGAGAGAAAACGCGGCTCTTTCCTGGGAACCTTTGGTGGGATGAGTCTTAGGGCGACGTTGTTGTTGATCAGACCATACTCATCAAGGAACTTGAAGAACGTCTTGACAGCATAAGTCCTGCGCCGGCGACTGCTTGGGACAAGACCGCGCTGCTCAAGGACGGCTAGGTACGCTTTCAGGTGGGCAAGCTCTACCTGGTCAGTGGTTCTCACCGCTCGGCTCTCAAGAAACGCTATGAAGTCTCCGATGACGTTATGATAACACAGATTCAGGAGATGTCAAGATGCACCACAAGTCGGGAGACTAAGGGTGTGTTGCGTTGGTATCGCACGTATCCATCGGTGCGGGAGGTGTGACCAAGCTGAATTGAGAGTTCCTCAAGACCTGTCGCGTTCCTTATGAACATCTTGGACCCCGGCCCCGATTCCCTTTGAATCGGCAGTGCTTCCTCTACGAACTCTCCGGTCTTGCTCTTCCGGCTCAAAGCAGCGCATCCAGGCAGCCGGCGCATCCTGTGTTTCGGCGCCGTGGCGCGTGTGGCGCGTCCGCACCCGACAGAGCACTGGCGTGTTGACCGCTTCGCCAGCGACGATAACCTGGCCTTTGGTCAGAGCTGGCAACTCTCGCAGTAGTTACCGTCCAACTGTCTCCACGCTTTCGGCCGCGCGAGCCTGACGAGTTGATAGAGATAGTGGGAAACGTTCATGTTTCTTGACCTTCAGCGAGCTTTTCCAGGTTGACAAGCCAGTTATCGAAATGGGCGCATCCTCGCCCTCCCAGCCTCGGTGGGACAGAGGATAGCGCAGCTTGCCAGCCTCGTCCAGCACCGTGTCGCCGCGCAGGTAGACCGGGTCGAAGTCCAGCAACTGGAAGAGGGGCAGCAGCCAGCGGGAGCGTACCTGGGAGACGTTCATCATCGGCAGGTCATTGCGGATGGCGTCCCAGCGCTCCTTGAAGAGTTCCCAGGCAGCGGCAATATCCTCCTCCAGCGCGGCAGGGCTCTTGGGAGCCTCCGCCCAGAGCAGGGCAAACGACGCCGGCTTGACCCCACGCTGGCGGGTGCTGAGCTCGTGGACGTTCTCTTATGAAGGCGGCGCTGATCAGGCCGCCGGAGGTGGTGATGTGGGTTAATGTAGGCATAGTGCCTCTGAAACGCCAATCGAAGATCAGGCTGTTTTCAGCAGCGACTCCTCAAATTCCAGGGTCAGCTCGCTGCCATCTTCCAACAACAGAGTGTGTGGCTCCCGCACGGTCAGCGGGCTTTCGGGGGGCGTCTCCAGAGCGATCTGACCATCAATCAGGCGCACGCGCACCAGAAGCGGTTGCCTACGTCGCTCAATCTCAGCCCAGGTTTCCATCATCGTGTCCAGGGGCACCGCACCATCCCACTCCGAGGATCGCTCAATATACCGCTCAATCAATTGGTCGAACTCCTCGGGGGTTCACTCTATCATCTCCTCCCCGGCCGCCCGTTTGACGGCCTGCTCCCAATCCCTTTTGCTTGGTCTGTGGTGAGTAGTTTGGCAAGCCAATACGATCCAAGAGTGGCCCAGAGATACGCTTCTGGCAGCAATCGAAAAACGTTCAAGTCGCAGGAGGCAGGCAGTTTGTCCTTTGGGCCAGGGTGTGCTATAATGCTGTTCGCCAAAAACAGAATCAGGAAAGGTTCACCATTGATGAAACTCGAAGAGCTCAGACGTGAGTTCCCCCTGACGGAGGAACTCACCTACCTAGACCATGCGGCTACTTCACCCTTACCTGGCCGGACGCGGGCGGCTATGACCAGCTTCGTAGAGAAGCGCCGTTTCGTTCGCTCGGCCTGGGAAGAGTATGAAACGTTGGACCAGGATTTGCGCCAGGCCCTGGGCCAACTGATCAACACCTCCCCCGAAGAGATCGCCCTGGTGCAGAACACAGCCGTGGGCCTCAACATCGCCGCTCATGCCCTCCCTTTGCAACCTGGCGACAACGTGATCTTCTGCGACATGGAATACCCGGCCAACGTCTACCCCTGGATGAACCTGGAGCGACGCGGAGTGGAAGCCCGCATCGTTCCCAACCGCGAGGGCGGGTTGGCCTTGGATGACCTCGAAGAATACCTTGACCAGCGAACCAGGGTGGTGGCAGTAAGTGCGGTGGAGTTCCTGACCGGCTTCAGAACGGACCTCAAGGGCATAGGGGAGCTGTGCAAAGCCAGGGGCATCTACTTCGTGGTGGACGGCATCCAAGCATTGGGGGTGATCCCCCTTGATGTGAGAGAATGTCACATTGACATACTCTCCTGCGGCGGCCCCAAGTGGCTGATGGGGCCGTGCGGTCAGGGCTTCCTTTTCTGCCGGCGGGAGCTAATCGAAGAGATGAACCCAGCTTATGTCGGGGCCTCTAGCGTGGTAGATTCTCTGAACTTTCGCGACTACGATCTCACCTTCCTGCCCGACGCCAAGCGCTTCGAGTTGGGGACGCTAAACCTTGTGAACATGGTGGGGCTGCTCGCTTCCGTCAACCTGCTGCTGGAAGTGGGCATTGAAGAGATCTGGCGCTGGACGATGCATCTTACCGAGATACTCATCGCAGACCTGCAAAGGCGGGGCTACCAGATCACCAGTTGCCTGCGACCCAAGCATCGCTCGGCTATCGTCTCCTTTTCCACACCCGACGTCAAGGCCGACAGCCAGACACATACAGGCTACGACAAACTCATCGCTAACAACGTCATCATCTCCCTGCGCGAGAACTACATCCGCGTCTCTCCCCACTGCTACAATACCGAGGAGGAAGTGCTGCGGGTGGGTCAGGTTCTTGCTGGGGAGGGATGAGGAATGAGGAATGAAAACTGGGGGACAAGGGATAGGGTGTTGAACTTCGCCCATCGGGGGGCCAGCCACGATGCTCCGCAGAACACTCTGGCCGCCTTTCGCCTGGCCAGAGAGATGGGAGCCGATGGCGTGGAGCTGGATGTGCAGGCTTCCAAGGATGGCACGGCCGTGGTCATCCACGACTTCACGGTAGATGCCACCACTGACGGCCAGGGGGCGGTGAAGGACAAGACTCTGGCTGAGTTGAAGGAGCTGGACGCCGGATCCTGGTTCGATGCCGCGCCAACGAAGCGGTGTCCTGAGCCTGTCGAAGGGTTGACTTTCGCCGGCCAGCGCATTCCCACCCTGCAGGAGGTCATCATTGAGGTCGGGCACCAACTGCTCCTGAACATCGAGTTGAAGGCCAGGGTGTTCGGCAGCGCGGGTCTGGTCGCCGAGGTAGTGCGGCTCATAGAGGATCACAACCTCGTCCATCGGACCATAGTTTCCTCGTTCAACCTCCTCGCCCTGCGTCAGGTTAAGAAGCTCAACCCTCGCATCAACACCGGCCCCATCTACTTCTTTGACCTGCCGGCTCACCTGGTTCGGGCCTCGCTCACGTTCTTGGCCAATCCCAACGCCCTGCACCCGGAGAAGTGCTTAGTCACCAGGGAATACATGGCCTGGGCAAGAGAGAGGGGCTATCGAGTGAACACCTGGACGGTAGACGAACCAGCCGAGATGAAACGTCTCGTCGTCCTGGGCGTGGGCGGCATCATCACCAACCGTCCCGACGTGCTGAGAGAGATATTGGATAGCGGAGTGAGGGAGTGACACGAGGTGAGGAGATAGCGTGCGAGTCATAGCGGGGAAGGCCAAAGGTAGAAGACTGCGCTCGGTGCCAGGCGAGCTCACTCGGCCCATCACCGACCGGGCCAAGGAGTCCCTTTTCAACATTCTCGGCGGAGAGATAGTAGACGCCCTCTTCCTCGATCTCTTTGCCGGCACGGGGAGCGTAGGCATCGAAGCCCTCAGCCGAGGAGCGCGGCGAGCCGTCTTCGTGGAACGAAACCGTCGAGCCATCGAGACCATCAAAGAGAACCTGAAGATCACGGGGCTGGCCGCCCAAGCAGAGGTAGTTCGCAACGACGTCTTCAAGTTTCTGACCAGGCAACCGGTGGAGAAATTCGATCTGATATACATCGCCCCGCCTCAGTACAAGGGCCTCTGGGCGGAGACGCTGCTGGCCTTAGACGGGAGAGGCTTGTTGATCGAAGACGGCCTAGCCATCGCTCAAATCTTCCCCAAGGAATACAGAGAGCTCGAACTGGAGAGTCTTGATCTGGTGGATCAACGCAAATACGGCAGCACCATGCTGTGTTTCTACTGTTTCTTGTCTCAGGGGGCAAATGACGAAACGGAAGCAGATCACCTACAACCCCATCCACGGAGCCTGTCCTGAGCGTAGTCGAAGGGCCAGAAGCTCCAGCTTGCTCACCGGCACGATGACCCCGCCGACCGGCTGTGGCTATGGCCATGGCTGTAGCTGCAGCTCACCGATTCTCACAATGAAGACGTCGAAGTTTCCTGCGTTGGCGCCCTGAAAGGGGTGTACTGTATCAAGATCCCCCGATGTAGTCACTCCCATCACGTATACGCTCCCAGACGCACCCAGAGCAATCCTAGTGGCAGCTTCCTTCCCAAGCTCTGGCCGCCGTCCATCCTCTTTGAAACTCAAAGGTACATCCAGGACAATCCCCAGGCCAGCTTCATCACCGCTGCCGCCCAGGTAGGTGCCAAAGGTCATCGCACCCGTGTCATTGAACTTGGCTACGAAGGCGTCGCCAGGGCCAAGGTAACTATACTCGTGTGGGCTAGCCCCGCCGCCTCCGAAGCTATCCTGGATCGGGTTGACAGTTGGAAAGTCGTTCGAGCCTGTGCCCCCCGCCACGTAAGCATTGCCAGAAGAGTCCAAAACGACCGCCATGATCCCCTCGCCGCCACTGCCGCCAACGAATCTACTATAGGCCAGGCTGGAGCCATTGGTGCGTATTTTCGCCAGAAAAGCGTCACTGAGTCCCTCACCATAGGGTGGGCTCACATTCGTGGTGGGGAAGTCCACTGATGCTGTAACACCCACTGCGTACACATTCCCAGAGGTATCCGCAGCAATCCCGCCGCAGATCTCTTCGCTAGCGCCTCCGAGGTAGGTGGCGAAGAGGAGTTGATCGTTGCCAAATTGTGATGGA
>CAYWWC010000267.1:0-5817 GCA_964461615.1 uncultured Anaerolineae bacterium | reverse complement strand
TTCTTTGCTCATCAGCCCCCAGTACGGGACGTACACCCCAACAGAACATTGTCAAGCTACTTCGCGCCTCTGAAAACACTCTGAAAACACCGCGAAACCTACATTCGGCCAGACGGCGCGGCGCTTGTTCCCCGCGTTCCCCTCTGTTTCCCCGCGCCCGTCCCGCCTTTTCTTCGCCACTCACGCCACATTCTTCTCTCGTCGTTTTCAAGTCTCAGTAGCGCACAGTCAGAGACCAGGCAGCGTTCTCGTGGCGGCTTATGCAACCCGGCGGAGCGGCCAGGCCACATGCACGACACACGCCCAGCGCTTGCTTCCCGTCGCCCAGTTCGGCACTGGCTGACCAGGAGCGCAGGTCATCAGTGCGACGCGACATCTTTGACGAACTCTATTCAGTACATCTTCATTAAAAGTCTGCTACCGGACACTTTTTCAGTAGGGCGGTTTTGCTAACCGCTATCTGAGTTTTTCGCCACGAATTGCACGAATTTCACTAATTTTTTGTCTCCACCTTCGTGTTCATTCGTGAAATTCGTGGCAGAATAAAAAAGTGTCCGGTAGTGAAATCTTCATAGAGATTGCAGAGCACATGCTAGCGGTTGTTTGCGTCCTTTAGCTAAATGTGCTATAATGTGTCATCGGAACACTACACCGAATTGAGAAAGGCCTGTCCTGAGCCTGTCGAAGGGAACGGATACTTCGACGAGCTTAAATTCGTTGTACTCTATCAATAAGTAAGGTAACTGCTCAGGTGCCTGGCACTTCTGCTCGAATCTGGCCATTCCATACGATTTTGTGACAGGCGGATTCTGCGGTTTCTGTTGGATTCTGCAAGTGCCAGGCACCTTCAAGCGGCCAGCCTGGTAGTTACTAAGTAAGTAAGAAAGAAGGAGGTAAGTGTGGCTATATCAACGGCTGAGAAGACAACTATCATCCAAGAATATCACGTGCATCCCACAGACACCGGCTCGCCTGAGGTGCAGATCGCGCTGCTGACGAACAGGATCAATTACCTGATCGAGCACCTGAAGATGCACAAGCACGACGAGCACTCGCGGCGTGGATTACTGAAGCTGGTCGGGCAGCGCAGGCGCCACCTGGCGTATCTGAATCGCAAGGATTCGGAACGCTATAGAAGCATTATCGGGCGACTGGGTCTGCGGAAATAACCCTATCGCAAAGACATGCCGCGCTCTATCGCGCAGCACGTGAAATAGCTCAACCAAATCTATGAGGTTGGGTGATGAGGTTTAGGAATTGGGGAATGGGCCAAAGCCTGGTAATTGGCCCGTCGGGCTTTGACTCACTCCCCAGTCCCTGGCCTCTGAGCCTGGCCTCAGCCTGGAGGCAAATTCTAAAATGACAAATCAATTCACAGCTGCTATTGGGGATCATCCCATTAGCATCGAGACCGGCAAGCTGGCCGGCCAGGCGGGCGGTGCCGTCACCTTGCGTTGTGGCGACACCTTGCTCCTGGCTACGGCCACTATGTCGAAGGAACCCCGCGAAGGCACAGACTTCCTCCCTCTAACTGTAGACTACGAGGAAAGGCTCTACGCCGCAGGACGCATCCCCGGCAGTTTCTTCCGCCGCGAGGGGCGCCCCCACGAGGCAGCCATCCTCATTTGCCGCCTCACCGATCGCTCCCTCCGCCCTCTCTTTCCCAAAGACCTGCGCAATAACATACAGGTTATCATCACCGCGCTGTCCCACGACCAGGAACACCAGATGGACATCCTGGCCATAATCGGGGCCTCAGCGGCCCTCACCATTTCCAACATCCCCTTCACGGGGCCGGTGGGAGCGGCGCGAGTAGGGTATATTGATGGGCAGTTGGTCTTCAACCCCACTATCTCTCAGATGGGGGGGAGCAGCCTGGACTTGCGCCTGGCTGGCACGGCCGATGCCACGATGATGTTGGAGGCTAGCGCCAACGAGATATCGGAGGAGCTGATACTGGAGGCCACCAAGGCCGGCCACGCGGCCATGCAGCCCATCATCGCCCTCCTAGAGGAGATGCGCCATCAGGTGGGCAAGCCCAAGTCGGAGTACAAGTCCTTTGCCGTGAGCGAGGGATTACGCCAGACTGTCGCTGAACGCCTGGACGGGCGGATCAGGAAAGTCCTGGACCAGACCAGCGAGAAGGATGAGCGCAAAAAAGCCCTGGACGCTCTGAAAAATGAACTCTTGGCTGAACTGGTAGATGAATACCAGGGGAAGGACGTTAAGGAGGTCTTCAACGGCTTGATGAGGGACGAGGTGCGCAGGCAAATCCTCCACCAAGGCGTTCGACCCGATGGGCGTGGCCCCGAAGATGTCCGGGCCATATCCTGCGAGGTGGGCCTCTCGCCGCGGGCCCACGGAACGGGGCTCTTCAACCGAGGCGAAACCCAGGTGCTGACCATCGCCACCCTGGGCACCCCCAGGGAAGAGAAGCGCCTGGACGGTCTCTATCCCGAGGAGTCCAAGCGCTTCATGCACCACTACAACTTCCCGCCCTACTCTACTGGAGAGGCCCGCTGGCTGCGAGGGCCAGGCCGGAGGGAAATCGGCCACGGGGCTCTTGCCGAGCGAGCCCTCTTGCCCATGATCCCCCCCGTGGACGAGTTTCCCTATACCGTCCGCCTGGTTTCTGAGGCGCTCTCCTCCAACGGTTCCACTTCCATGGCCAGCGTCTGCGGCTCCACGTTGGCCCTGATGGATAGCGGCGTGCCCATCAAACGCCCGGTGTCCGGCATAGCCATGGGCCTGGTCAAGGCTGAGGACGAGTACCGCATCCTGACCGACATCCAGGGACTCGAGGATCACCTGGGGGACATGGATTTCAAAGTGGCTGGTACCAGGGAGGGCATCACCGCTCTGCAGATGGATATCAAGGTCAAAGGCATTAGCTACGAGATCATGGATGAGGCCCTGGCGCAGGCCAAGGAAGCGCGCTTCTTCATCTTGTCCAAGATGCTGGAAGTGCTTCCTGAGGCCAGGCCAGAGATGTCACCCTACGCGCCGCGCATCACCATCATCAAGATTGATCCGGAGATGATCGGCGCTATCATAGGCCCTGGCGGCAAGACCATCCGCCGTATCCAGGAGGAGACGGGAGTCAACATAGATGTAGAAGACGACGGCAGTGTCTACATTGCCTCGGACGATGGCCCCAGTTCCCAGCGAGCCAAGGAGATGGTGGAATCCCTGGTGGAGAGACCGGAGATAGGGAAAATCTACACTGGCAAAGTGGTACGCATTGAGGATTACGGAGCTTTCGTGGAGATACTATCCGGCAAGGATGGCATGGTACACATTTCACAACTGGCGGATTACCGGGTGCCCAGCGTAAGGGATGTAGTTCAGATGGGCGACGAGATCATGGTCATGGTCATTGACATTGACCCATCCGGCAAGATCAAGCTCTCCCGCCAGGCTGTGCTCGTGGGCTGGACGGCCGAGGAGGCCCGCGAGCGCGACCGCAAGCCCTCCGGTCGAACGGGCTCCCGGGGCTCTGGCTCAGGCGGCGGTGGGTCGCGCGATCGGCGACCTTCCCGGCGCCGATAGCATAGACCAGGAGATGGATGTGGCCAAAGTGTTACAATTAACCGCTGTGATTGAGCGTGAAGAGGACGACTACGTATCCACATGTCCGGAACTAGACATTGTCAGGAATCATCAGGCAATCTGGCTTGCCTCGCTCACTGCTTGAAACGAAATAACTGTTGACTCCCCTGAAAAAAGCCAGCTCTGAGATCCGTCCTCGGGCCGATTTCCGCACCCGGGGACGGCCGCGGGAGCTTTTTCAGTAGACTCAGTAGATCCAGAATCGCTCTGAGGGGATTGCGTGCAACCTTCGGTTGCCTTCCCCGCCTTTGGCCTGGATCTGGCGATCCAGGCCGAGCAAAATTGGATCTACTGAGACTCGAGGTTAGAAATTGGAAGAATTTCGACAAAACATAGAAACTGAAAAACGAGAATCAGCTTTTAGAATCGCTTTGAGGTGGTCGAGTGAGGTCGTAGAGACCATCGTGCCAGCCATTCTCATCGCCCTCCTCATCAACCTCTTCCTGGCCCAGGCTACCCGGGTCTACGGCCAGAGCATGGAGCCCAACCTGCACACAGACCAGCGACTGGTGGTGGAGAAGCTCTCCTATACCTTCCACGAGCCACGGCGGGGCGATATCGTCATCCTCCAGGTTCCTAAGGCTGGGTCAGGGCTCCTCATTAAGCGAGTCCTCGGCCTGCCGGGCGAGAAGATAGAGATCAAGGGCGGCAAGGTTTACATTAACGAGCAGCCTATCGAAGAATCGTATCTCTCTAATCAATCCCAGAGGGACATGAGGGCAGTCGTTGTGCCGCCTGAGCACGTCTTCGTTCTGGGTGATAACCGCGGCTTCAGCAACGACTCACGCTCCTTTGGCTCAGTGCCTCTGGATAATATCGCTGGTCGGGCCTGGTTCTCTTACTGGCCTCTCGATCAGGTAGGGTTTGTGGAGTGAACACGAGGGTCCATCATGTCCAAAAGCTGGAGCGAATCCACTAAGTGGTTGGTGATCATCAGTAGCTTAGTGGCTTTGGTGTGGATCGTTCATCGCTTCAGCCAGATCATAGCCCCCCTGGCCATTGCCGTTATCCTGGCCTACGTTCTCAATCCCCCGGTCAGATTCCTCGCTGCCAGGACTAAGCTACCCCGCACCCTGGTGGTAGCTTGCATCTACCTGGCCCTCATTGTCGTCTTGATCCTGGTGCTCGTGGCCTTTGTTCCCAACCTCATCCAGCAGGTGACGAGCATAGACGTGGTCCTTCAGGACAGCGTCGAGGACATCAGCCGCTTCTTCGAGCAGCCCTTCTTCATTTTCGGCTTCTACGTTGACTTGCTGGATGTCTACCAAGAGGTGAGCGGCACCCTGCAGAGCATCATCTCACCCCTTGCCTCACAGACAGTCTCGTTTCTTTTCGGTCTGGCCTCTGGTTTTGCCTGGCTCATCTTCGTCCTCATCGTCTCTTTTTATCTGCTCAAAGACCTGGGGAAGTTAGGCCACTCCGTTTATAGACTGGTGCCAGCGGACTATCGGGGTGAAGTTCGCCGGCTGGGAGAAGACATCAACGTCGTCTGGAGCGCTTTCTTCCGGAGCCAACTCGCCCTCTGTGCCGTCATAGGGGTAGTGGTGGGGGCGACCATGCAGGTTGTGGGGGTGAGGAATGCCCTCATCCTGGGGATAATAGCCGGCGTCCTGGAGATCATCCCCAACATCGGCCCTATCATCGCCGCCATCCCTGCCATCCTCATAGCCTATTTTCAGGGCTCCACCTACTTGCTCCTCTCCAACGGTTGGTTTGCCCTCCTGATCGCTGGCCTTTACGTGGTCATCCAGCAATTGGAGAACAACATCCTGGTGCCGCGCATCATTGGCCGCAGCCTCAACTTGCATCCCCTGGTGGTCATCATTGGGGCCATCGCCGGGGCGAACCTAGCTGGCGTCCTGGGCATGTTCCTGGCTGCCCCTATGCTCGCCAGCCTGCGCATTGTGGGGATGTACGTTCACCGCAAGCTGTTGAACCTGGAACCCTTCGGCCCTTCGACCGTGCCTGTCCTGAGCCCTTCGACTGTACTCAGGACAGGCACAGTCGAAGGGCTCAGGGCAGACTACTCCTCGGTGAAGGAAGACACAGAGGAACCGGAGCCCGCGCAAGAGGGGGAAGGCAAGGTAGATGTGAAGGAGGAGCAAGTGTGCAAATAAGAAGCGGTGAAGCCGAGGCGCAAGGCCTCGGTTTTTTGTTTGTACGCCCGGCATGGGCGATAGCTAGGGGGTGAAAGTCCCCTGCGGACGT
>CAYWWC010000266.1:0-5839 GCA_964461615.1 uncultured Anaerolineae bacterium | reverse complement strand
AGCCTCAGGGCGCGGAAGAGCGCGGCCTGGCAGCAACGGATGACGAACGGATAAGCGGATGGGGGGCCGCGCCGGCATGTCCGTTTATCCGCTGCCCATCCGCTGCGGTTGAGCAAGAGCGGCGCCAGCCCGGAACTCAAGAAGCGGCGGATTGAGCAACTTTTGGCTCTAACACATAGCTCGGCACATAGCGGTATTTTGCTTTCAGTCGCCGAACCAAGGCGTGATGCTCCTCTGTCACGTCTGTGCCCAACTCTTCAGCCAGATCATGCGTGGCCCACCACGTCCGTTCCTCTTCCTCAGAGGTAAATTCAGGAACGTCTTCTAAAGAGTAAACGATTTCGCGCTCCGGCACTTTTCCTCCATCCATAATGATGCTCACCTCACTTTCTCAAATACCTTCTCCGCTGCGCCGCCGACATCTCCACGGCGCTGATAGGCCGAATCAGGGTTTCGCCATCAAGCGCAGTCCGCAAGGTGTAGACGACGCGCAGATACTTACCGGAGGTCGTTGAACGCCCCAGCAGAACATAGCGCCGTTCGCCTTTGACCAACCGATGCTTGATGATGCGAGAACGAGGATCCTGGCAGGCATCCTCAATCTCCCAGTCTTGCACGCCATGCTTGAGGTTCTTGTCAATGTTTCCCTCATCCCAGTCGAACATGTGCGTCTCCTCAGTCCTTGCCCGGCCGCCAGGAGGGTCTGATACACCCACCCGTTAGTTTATCACGACCAGGTACAAAAGTCAAACGCATGGTTGATCCGTCTCGTTACATCTCTTCTCTTCACTACCTTTGGGCATCCGCCCCCTACAAAAAACGGCTCTCTGGTAGTTTGCATGGTTGCTTTGCCAAGTGACCAATTCTTTGCCACGAATGACACGAATTTTCACCAATTTTTATTTTTCGTGTTAATTCGTGCAATTCGTGGCAAATTTCTCAGCTTGACCCTGCGAAATCCTAAAGAGCCCAAAAAACTCCAACCGTGGGGCACTCAAAAGCACGGCCTCGGCTGGCGTCGGGTTCAGGGATGTCGTCTGTTGTATCAGGCTGCGTCGTGTAGGCCGAGCTCCAGCGCCCCGCTGACTACAGCTATTTTGGCACAGTTTGGCCGTCTGTCAAATCACGGACAGATACTCCAGTCTCAGGGCACGCAAGAGCGCAGCCATGACAGGCGTCAGGTTCAGGGATGTTGCCTGTGAGTTGCTCCACTAAGGCTACGGTTTGGACGTGGGCGGTGCAGGATAGGGCTCGGATGTGGGCGTGGATGTAGGTGGTGGGGGATAAACTCTTGGCGTCGGTGTCTCTGTTGGCGGCATGGGCGTTGGCGTCGGTTCCACCGGTGTAGGCGTTGGCTTCTTCTTGCACTCAGACCAGCAGAAGGACCAGGTCAGGCTGAGGCACTCGACTTCGTCGCTCAAATCTGGATAGCCCCCTTTCCTCCGCTTGACGGCGACGTTCCAATCGAAGCAGCCGCTGTCCGAGAGAGCCTCCGCGCAAAGGTAATCTTCCAGTTCCCAGCTCGTGTCCCGCGTTCCGGAGGGGACTTGGCGAGCTGGGTCTTCCCATGTGCCATCGTACCAGGTCTGTCCGTCGTGCGGGTAGGTCACGTTGACGAAGAAGTACTCGTTCGTGGCCAGTGTTGTGTCGGATTCCCATCGCAACGTCACAAGCCTCGTTTCATCGCCAAAGGACGCTCCATCTGGCGGGCTCACCAGGCTCAATTGGCAGGGAATTGGACTCGGCGTCACTGGCGGTATTGGCGTGGGCGTTGTAGCGGTAGCCGTGACCGTATATGAGGGAAACGGCGTCGGCGTTGGGGTGTAGGTCGCAGCCGGTGTCTTGGTCGGCGTGGCGGTGGGCGTGGCTGTGGGTGCGGTAGTTGGGGTCCCCGTAGGCGTAACCATGGGCGTAGGCGTGGTGGTAGGCGTATGGGTGACAACGGGCGTAGCCGTGGCTACTGGTGTGAGGGTGGGAGTGGGCGCTTGCACAGTGAGCGTCGCCACAGCGCTGCGTGCTATTGCGGTCTCGGTCGCCTTGAGGTCGGGCGTCGTCCTGTCCAGACTCACCCGAATGTGTGTGCATCCCGCCAGGGCCATAGCCCCCATCAGGATGAGAACCGGGACACGAGCTAATCCTAGCCTGTTCTTGCTGTCGTCCATGATCTTGGGCCTCTTCCCTACTTGCATCTACATTCTACCACGAAAAGGTTACGCCTGTACCGACAAATGTTACGAGTCTGTAACGGTTTTGTCCCTGTTTCTTCACTTTGACCCTCCGCTAAGCCAAGGGCAACCTTACCCTGAACGTGGTCCCTTCCCCCTCTACGCTTTCCACCGCGATCTGCCCACCGTGCAGCTCCACGATTCTCTTTACGATGGATAGCCCTAAGCCACTCCCTGTCACTGCCCTGGTTCCCTCTTTTTCCACCCGGTACATCTTGTCGAAAATGTAGGGAAGGTCCTCTGGCGAGATGCCCGGCCCATCGTCGGCCACCTCGACGATGATGCTCTCTCCGTCCGTCTGCAGCCGTGCTTGCACCTCACTTCCCTCAGGGCAGTACTTGACCGCGTTGTCCAGTAGATTGACGAAGACCTGCTTGAGCCGATCTCTATCGGCGGGGATACGGGGCAGCGGCGTCCTGAGGTCGCTTCGCTTACAGTCGAAGGGCCGAGGGGGGCTCTGGATGGATAGCTCGATCCCCTTCGCCTGCGCCACCCTGAGAAGCCCGGCCACGGCTTCCTCGACCACAACCCCGATGTTGGTTGGCCCCAAGCGCAGCGGGATGCCCGACTCCAATCGGGAGAGAAGCAGCAGATTGCTGGTCAGGCCAGTGAGCCGCCGCACCTCTCGCTCGATGATGTCCTGCGAAAGCCGCCAGCTCTCGACCTCTTCGATGGAACATTCCTTGATGTTGGCGACGTGGCCGGCGATGGCAGCCAGGGGGGTCAGTAGCTCGTGGGAGATGTTCTGGATGAAGCTGCGGTAGAACTCCCCCTGATGGCGTCGCTCTGAGACGTCCGTGACCATGCAGATCACCGCGTCCTCAGAGGGAGACGGCCCGTCCATGGGCATAGCCCGCAACTGAAGCCGCGCGCCATCCGAGGGTTGAAGCTCGTGCAGCTCCGATTGGCGGGACTCAGCTACTCGTTTCACGATGGCGACCAGCCCACTCTCCGGCGGCGTCCTGAGGCCCCTCCTGAGCTTGACGAAGGGCTTGTCGAAGGGCCGAGGTGAAGCACGATCCAAGGAAAGCAATTGACGGGCCTCCGAGTTGTACCAGAGCGCCTGCCCCTCTCCGTCAGTGAGCAAAAGTCCCAACGGCAGGTTGTCCAGCAGCGCCTCCAATTGCCCCACCATGAAAGCGGAGGAGCGAGCGCATCGCCTTTTCCAATACCATGAGGTGAGCAGCACCAGTCCTGTGGCGACCAGCAGCAGCACGAGCACGATAGTGGCTGCCCCTATGAGGTCGAAAGAGACATGGATCACCGGCTCCCTCATCGCCCCCCCTTTCCTCCCCCCCAACCTGGGGGGGAAAGAGGAGGACGCTCCCGAAACTGATAGCCGACGCCCCGCACGGTCAGGATGTACTGGGGCACACTGGGGTTGGGCTCCAGCTTCTTGCGCAGTTCGGCGATGTTCTTGTCCACTACCCTGGAGTCAACGGCCACATCCCATCCCCAGACCTTGTCCAAGAGCGTCTCTCGCCCGAAGACCTGGCCCGGCTGCTCCGCCAGGAAGCGCAGCAGATTGAACTCCGTCGGCGTGAGCTGCACCTCTTGCCTGCCAATCCACACCCTGCGTTTCTCCAGGTCAATCTCCAGGCGGTCGAACACCAGGCGACTGGGGCGCGCCGCTCCTCTGCTCTCGCGCACCGTGCGCAGGGTAGCTTCGATCTGAGCGATCAACTCGTGGGGGTCGAAAGGCTTGGTGAGATAGTGATCGGCTCCAATGCTCAAACCCTTCACCTTTTCCACTGTCTCGCTCAACACCGTGAGCATGATGATGGGGATATACCGCTCCCGTCTCCGCAGCTCCCTGCACACCTCCCAGCCATCTCGCTTAGGCATCCTGACATCCAGCACCACCAGGTCGGGCTCTTCGGCAGCCGCCAGCGCCAGGGCCTCCTCGCCATCTCGCGCGATCACCACCTGAAACCCGGCTCGTTTCAGCATGGGCTGCAGGAACGAGGTCAAGGACTCGTCATCCTCTGCCACCAGTATCTTTGCCGTCATAGGTTCCCCCCTCTCGATTTCCGCTGTGTAGTATTATACCACACCATTGGGCGAAACCGCAATTACGCCATTGACTTCCCTGAAAAAGATTACTACTCAGACTGGCGGTTGAAACCGCGCCTGGAGAGCTAAAGCTGACTGTCCACCTACGTGGACAGCGACGTCCACGCAGGTGGACGCCCGGCTGAAAGCCCTGGAGAGGCGATTTCAATCGCGGCAAAGGGTAGCCTGAGCAGTTACGAAAAAAGCTTGCTCTGAGGCCCGTCCTCGGGCCGATTTCCGCACTCGGAGACGGCTGCGGGAGCTTTTTTCAGTAGACTCGATCTTAAATTCTCTGATCTACATATTAAGTTTTCAAGATTGGGTCTTGACAAAACTTACTTTTTGTGGTATAATATAATCTAGTTGTTAAGAATCTTAACATGATGCGTGAGCTTTCTTATATCGCGGAAAGATTTCTAATGGCGCAGCAAAGAAATAAGGAGGTAGTCAATGTATCCCGTACCAGGTAGATGTCCAGTTTGTGGTGAAGAGACGACGGTAACGCGCGTGTATTGTCGTCACTGCGATACGGTCGTGGAGGGGCGTTTCTCTCTGGGCAGGTTTCACCGCCTCGCGCCCGAGCAGTTACAGTTCGCCGAAACCTTCATCGGCTGCGAGGGCAAGATCACGCGAGTGGAAGCGGCAATGGGACTCTCGTACCCCGCCGTGCGAGCGCGGTTGCACGATCTCATCCGCGCGTTGGGCTACGAGGTGGGGACGGAGCCAGCCAGCGTCTCGCCTGAGGAGCGGAGAGGCATCCTGGAAGAGCTGGCCCAGGGCAAAGTCTCTGCCGAAGACGCACTGACACTCTTGCAGGGGCAATGAGCTCGAATCAGAAGTCAATTGATCACTTGAGGAGGTGGTAGACATGGCAGCATCGAAAGAAGAACGGGCGCAGATTCTCCAAATGATCAGCGAAGGGAAGATCTCTGCGGAGGAGGGATCTCGGCTTCTGAAGGCCATTGCATCCCATGACCGCTCGGGACGGACGGAGAGGACAAGTGAAGCTTTGCGCGATCGCTGGTTGCGCATCCGGGTGTTCAACACGGTAACGGGCAAGCCCAAGGTCAACTTCAGTCTACCCATGGGGTTGGTCAGCGTAGGGCTCAAGCTAGGCGCTCAGTTCGTGCCTGAGTTGGTGGACATCGAAGAAGAGTTAATGGCCGCCGCAGGGGAGGGCAGGCAGGGCAAGATCCTGGAAGTCGAAGACCCTGACGACGACGAACGAGTGGAAGTTTTCATTGAATAGCCAGATAGTTCTTGGCAGGAGGTAAAACGATGAGAATTGTCTTTTACACGGACCAAATAGCCAAAC
Source organism: uncultured Anaerolineae bacterium (assembly GCA_964461615.1). Taxonomy (GTDB): domain Bacteria; phylum Chloroflexota; class Anaerolineae; order VGOG01; family VGOG01; genus CAZVCJ01. The sequence goes on along the minus strand of CAYWWC010000266.1, from coordinate 247 downwards.
AGGAACAGCACAAGGACCTACTACGTGAGCCTGAGTGCGACCGCTTGGTCAGGGCTGCCGCTCAGCCCAGGCCCAACCGCCTTCAAAAGGTCGCGGCGGCTCTACACAAAGTGATGACCAATCCAACCCGCGACTTACCAGGGTTCAGGCCAGTCGAGTGGAGAGCAATGAGTTGAGACGATCTCTCATTATTCAGGCTCTTTAGGATTTCGCAGGGTCAAGCTGAGAAATTTGCCACGAATTGCAC
>CAYWWC010000265.1:0-5895 GCA_964461615.1 uncultured Anaerolineae bacterium | reverse complement strand
TTAATTTGTGCAATTCGTGGCAAATTTCTCAGCTTGACCCTGCGAAATCCTAAAGAGCCACCTTATTGAGCAACAAGTCTAATGTGTCGGGCTTGGCAGAAGCAATAGCAGAACTACCGAGGTGACACGGTGTTTCTGGCGAAGGCACTCTCCCGCAGCCGAGCTGCCGGACGCGTCATCGAATCTCACATCACAATGCAAAAAGGAGTAACGATTAACTATGGACTGGTTGACAGACCCCCAAACCTGGATCGCGTTTGTGACACTTGTCGTGCTCGAGCTTGTCCTCGGCGTGGACAACGTCATCTTCGTTTCAATCTTAGCAGACAGGCTGCCCGCCGAACAGAGATCGCGTGGGCGCCAAACCGGCCTTGCCCTGGCGGTGATCTCTCGCATCCTGCTGCTCTTCTCGCTCTCGTGGATCATCGGCCTCACCGAGATGCTGTTCACGGTGTTCTCGTTTGAGATATCGGGGCGAGACATCATCCTCGTCCTTGGCGGTCTGTTCCTGCTGGGCAAAGCCACCAGCGAGATTCACCAGAAGCTGGAGGGCATTGAGGGCCACGCTGCCGCCCCTGTCACGGCATCGTTTGCCAGCGTGATTGTGCAAGTGCTTCTGTTGGATGTGATCTTCTCGCTGGACTCGGTCATCACAGCCGTGGGCATGGTAGATCAGTTGCCAGTCATGGTCGCCGCCGTGATCGTGGCGGCAGCAGGCATGATTGTGTTGTCTGGCCCCATCAGCGATTTCGTGGACCGCCATCCTACTGTCAAAATGCTGGCGCTGTCCTTCCTCCTGCTCATAGGCTTCACCCTGATCGTCGAGGGCCTGCATCAGCATATCCCCAAGGGTTACATCTATTTCGCCATGAGCTTTTCGATATTCGTGGAGATGCTCAACCTGCGGCTGCGGAAAGCTCCCAGCGAGCCCGTAAAGCTGCATGGGCCTCACGCTTCTGATGGGGCCGCCAAAACCTGAATCGAGCCATAATCAGCCTGCCCAGATCATACCCCAAGCGTCATTCACTACCGGACACCTTTTTATTCTGCCACGAATTTCACGAATTCACACGAAGGTGAGGATAAAAATTAGTGAGATTCGTGCAATTCGTGGCGAAAAACTCAAGAAGGAGGAGACAAAATGGAACTAAAGGGAAGCAACACCGAAAGGAACCTCATGGCCGCTTTTGCCGGTGAATCGCAGGCGAGGAATCGGTACACTTTCTTTTCTAGCAAAGCTAGAAAAGAAGGGTTCAGGCAAATCGCGGAGGTCTTCGAGGAAACAGCTAATCAGGAAAGGGAGCACGCTAAACGGCTGTTCAAATTTATGCCGGGAGGCGAGGTGGAGATTACGGGCTCTTTCCCATCTGGTGTGATCGGGAATACCGCCGCAAATCTCAAGGCTGCTGCAAGCGGCGAAAACCACGAGTGGACAGAGATGTACCCATCTTTTGCCGAAGTGGCGCGCGAAGAAGGTTTTGAAGCTATAGCAAGGGTATTTGCTTCCATCGCTGTTGCTGAGAAACAGCACGAGAAACGCTATCTTGCACTTGCCAAAAACATTGAAGACGGCAAGGTTTTCCAAAAGGATGAATCGGTTGTGTGGCGTTGCCTGAACTGTGGCTATTTGCACGAGGGTACAGAAGCTCTGGGTGTTTGCCCAGCTTGTGACCATCTACGGGCACATTTCGAACTGCTTGGAGAGAATTGGTAGTTTAGAACAACTTGTCAAACAATGGCCCATTTCCTCTGTCAGCGCGGAAGGTTGCGCCTGGCGTTGGGCTGCTTGACATTCCTGATCCTCTCAGGCCCAATCCTGGCCTCACGGAAAAGGCATCTGAAAGCAGGAGCGGGAGGTCTGAATCGCCTCCCTCTTCTATGGTTGGGCAGCGACGGGATGACCAGCTTTTTGCATTATACGAACAAGTGTGCTATAATCTTTATCAGTTGAGAGTTATCCCCTCTTTGCCCTGGTTCTGTATGTGAGGACGTTCCAGAGATGGTTGTCCAAAAGCTAGAGCAAACCCTATTTGAGGAACTTGGCTACGCCCGTGGCCCCGGACTTCTACGTGACATGGATATTCCATGGCCAAGCGGGCGTCCCATACCCCACGTAAACACCGCACTATTCCTAGATGATATCCCCATAGCCTATTTTAGTCGCTTCAGCGAGATCGATCCGGACGCTATTCAACAACTTCATAAGAATGTTTGGAGTCAAAGCAAAGCTCCTTTGCTGTTTATCACTCTTCCCCACGAAATCCGCATTTACAATGGATATGAGCGTACCCCAGGACCCAATGAGGAACTCGATACGCCGTCACGTCTGCTGCAGAAGCTAACAGGGCTAACTGATCATCTAACTGCCCAACGAATCATCAGGACAAAACTGGTTGAGGAGAATCACTACGAACGCATCTACCTTGAAACAGGTGCATTTTGGAACACCACGGAAGGCCAAAAAGTCAACTATCGTAACCGTGCGGATCGACATTTAGTCGAAGGCATGGGACAAATGCGCAAACTTCTCATTGAAGCTGGCCTTTCAAATCACGTAGCCTATACCTTGTTAGGGCGCTCAATTCTGATCCGTTATCTCGAAGATAGAGGTGCTCTAACCTCTGATTGGGTTGAGCAAATGACAGAGGGACAGGCATCCTATTATCGAGATGCCCTGAATAGTCGTAAAATCACTTACCTTTTGTTTGAGCGGTTGTGCAACCGTTTTAATGGTGATCTGCTTCCTACTGAGGATGCTGAAGATGGTGTCGATGAATCTCACTTGGGATTGCTGCTCAGTTTCTTGAATAGAACAACCCTGGAAACGGGGCAGCTTAGTTTATGGCCTTACAACTTCGAGTACATACCCATTGAGTTGATCAGCAATATATATGACATATTTTTAGATAACCGGCGAGCGTCTGGTGCGTACTATACTCCATTGTTGTTAGCTGATTTCATACTTGAAGAAACGATGGGGGATGGTATCATTCGCCCTGAAATGACAGTCCTCGATCCAGCATGTGGGACAGGCATTTTCTTAGTAGGGGCCTTCCGCCGTTTAATTCATGCGTGGCGACAGGCAAATGGGGAACTTGATGACGAAGATCTTAACCGCGTTTTGCAGACCAGTATTTTTGGAGTGGACAAAAACCCTGAAGCCATTCGTATCGCTGCCTTTAGTTTGTACTTGGAAATATTGAACCACCTGAGCAACGAACAAATCCGTGGCGACTCTTTCCAATTTCCTTCCCTTCAAAGCAACTTGCTGGATTGCGATTTCTTTCTCAAGGAGGTGGACGAGCACTTTGCTGATCGAAAGTTTGATCGAATTGTGGGGAATATGCCTTGGGGGCAGGGGACTCTAACTAAAGTGGCAAAGGAATGGCTGGCAGAGAACGACTATGTTGTCGGCGGGAAGCAGGCGGCACCAGCTTTCATGCTACGTGTACGTCATTTTTGTCAGAGCGATGGTGAAATTGCAATATTGGCACCAGCAAAGAGTACCATTTTGGTTACCAGCGATACTCATCAAGCTTTTCGAGATCAGTTCTTTTCTTCCTCTCATGTTCGTACTGTTGTCAACTTCTCGCCCTTGGTTTATGAGCTTTTCCCGGCAGCCATTAGCCCTGCTGTAGCTATGTTCTATGCTCCTAATCCGTCAATCCGAGATGACAAAATCGTCTATGGCGTACCAAAGCCATCATCTCTGTCGCAGCATCTCAAAGCAATTGTTTTGGATACAACTGAGATTAAGTTTTTGGATTTAGAGGATTTGCTCGCCCAACCTCAATTATGGAAAACAGCAATGTGGGGTACTCCTCGAGATGCAGCGCTAATTGGGAGGTTGAAGTCGCTGCCGCAATTACGTGAACAAGCTGAAAAGCTGAACTGGATAATTGGGGAAGGCATACAGATCAACGGAGGTGATGAAAATCCAGCATCTTGGCTCGAAGGCATGAACTTGGTTCCCACTGAAAGGTTAAGACCATATTTCATAGACATGTCTGTTTGCGAGCCAATTGAGGAGACAGTGTTTCATCGCCCGCGAAGACAGGAGTTGCTAAAAGCTCCTTTGGTCCTGATTCGGCAGAGCCAGTGTAATGCCGCATTCAGCAACGAGGATGTTGCATATCGCCACGCGATTTCAGGGGTTGCGGGCAAAATAGGTCAAGAACGCTTGCTAAAATGGCTTGTTGCTTACATCAATTCGTCAATAGCAAAGTACTACCACTTCCTAACGTCTACTGTATGGGCTGTTGAACGAGGAACCATTATCCAATGGGAATACGAAGAAATGCCATTTCCGATTCCAGATGAAGCCGATGTGAGGTTAGAACGAATCCTGGAGCATCTGGACGAAATAGAAAAGTTGCTGGTTGATGGTGAGCTACTTTTCGATTTTGGGCGTGAAGAGAAGGTGCGAGAGCATAAGAAAGCCATTGATGAATTGGTCTTTGAAATATTCGACCTGCACCCCGTGGAGCAGCAACTAGTTGAAGATATGTTGGAGTATGGTATTGGATTTTTTCATTGGTCAAAGCGCAGGAGCCGTAAACCTCAAGGGGCAAAGCCAGTTCAGCCACCTGATGTAGCCATGCTCAAAGCATACGCCAACATTTTTGCACGGACGGCTACTTCTCTGTTAAAAACCAAGAACCAAACACTAAATGCTACAGTTTACGAAAATGGTGCTCCATTGACTGTTGTGAGTTTTGATTTGGTTGATCTACAAGAGACACAACCAGTCCAAGTTATGACAGGATCAGACGCTATGCGAGCCAAACTTCGCGAATTAAATGCACTGATTTTAAGCAGGCAAACGCCATCCATGTACATGCGCCGCCATGTGCGCGTTTATGATGGCAGGCAAGTATCGTTGGTGCGTCCGAGTAAACAGCGTTTCTGGACGCAATCCCAAGCGCGTGCAGATGCTGATGCTTTCTTGGCGGAACTTCTGTCGTAGAAACAGAGTTCGGAGTATACAATTGAGCCAGTTAGGACAAACATCTCCCACTGCCGGTCAGCCTGAAATATTCAGCAAGCTAACTTGGCCCGAGTTTGTGCAGCATGCTTTGGAGTTAACAGTCAAAGCATACCAGGCTATGCTTCGAGCTCGTGTCGCGCAGCCTGACTGGGAAGAGAACACCTTCACGATCCGTTTAGATGAATACTTACGCCCTATTGCATTTGACGATGAGTATTCCATAAGAGTCGAGATTCGTTCCAAGGTGCATACCAAACAGATGTGGGAGGGTAGACAAGCTACCATTGAAGCAAAAGAGATGGACCTGTCAATGTATAGTGTTTGGGAGCGGGATTACCGAAAAAGGCGTTTTGTTTGGGAGGCAAAACGTGTTGGTGACAAACGGGTGAATAGAAAGTACCGTATCTTGAGCTCTGAATACGTGCATGAAGCCATCTATCGGTTTATCAGAGGGGAGTACGCTGATGGTCTGAGCGATGCGGGTGTATTGGGTTACGTTCTAGCTGGGAGCGTGGCCAATATAGTCAATGATATCAATCGGAGTATGGGCAGAATTCGGAAGAACCCACCGTTACCCAAATCCGACATCCTCCAAATGGCATCTCCCGTTGACAACTTTGAAGATGTATATCGGTCCCATCACACAAGAACAAACAACTCAAAGATTCGCCTTCACCACCTGTTTTTGACATTTGAATTCGCGTAGTTTTTCTAAGAGGAGTCCTGCACGGAACACAGATTGTTCGCAGCCTAACAGGACGCACCGATGCCCTGTTGAACTGTCGCCTGCTAACCGGTGAGAGTCCGGTCGTGGCTGTGCCATGAGCAAAACCGAACGGTAACTGCATACTTCTCCAATCGGGATAGGGGGACGGGCCAAGCCCGCCCCCCTCCCACACCACCGGACA
>CAYWWC010000264.1:0-5948 GCA_964461615.1 uncultured Anaerolineae bacterium | reverse complement strand
GGCTCACTGAGTGCCACCCCCCTAATTTTGGCCAAAACTTAAGTGACAGGTTTTGCAGACCTTCGGAAACCTGTCAGGTCTTACTCCAGAATCGCCCGCACCTTGAAGCAGCCGTTCTCGGCCTCGGGTGCATTGGCCAAAACGTCTTCGCGGGAGAAAGAGGGCCTGGCCTCGTCTGCTGCCATCACGTTTCGCAAGGGGAGCACCGTGGCTGTGGGGGGGATAGCCTCGGTATCCAAACGCTGCAATATCTCGGCGTACTCCAGGATGGCCGAGAGCTGTTCCCCGAACTTCTCCCTCTCCTCGTCGGTCAAGCTGAGCTTCGCCAGCTCGGCGATGTGCTCCACTTCGTCGTGGCTGAGTTTTGTCTCTGGGCCTGTAAGCAAAGCGACTTTATCCATCTTCACACCCTGGCGTATTATAACACTTTCGGGCAGAGCGAGCAAGTTAGGAGGATCGTACGAGATCAGTGAACCAGGCCATTATCTTCAGCATCGCCATCTCTACCTTTTCCTGATAGCGCCAGAAAGCCAGCGCGATGGCTGTCAAGCCAGTGATGAAGAACGCTACTTGGGTTTGAGTGAGGGCGGCAGCGTTAGCGCCCACAAGGTTGGCTACAAAAATGCCCGGCAAGCGGCCGAGGGCGGCCAACACAACTAGCTCAGGTAGAGGCAGGGGGGTGAGGCCAGCCAGAAAGCAGGCTACATCGTCGGGCAAGAATGGAAACAGGAATACGAGGAAGAAGAACAGGCCTCCCCTCTGCTGTGAGTAGCTATCGAGGCGTTCCAGCGTCTCTCTTTTGATCAGCTTCTCCGCCCAGGGCCGTCCGAAGCGTCGAGCCAGGGCCATGGCCAGGCTGGAGCCGATAATCACCCCGATCAGGCTGTAGACAGTCCCCCAGGCCGTGCCAAAGAGGTAACCGTTAGCGGCGTCTATGACCTGGCCGGGGATGGGGGCCAGGAGCACCTGGGCCACATGCAACAAGATAGTTGCAAGCGGGGCCCAGAGCCCAAACCTCATCACGAACTCCTGTACCTTGGCTGTGTCAGCGAACAGAGACAACAGGGGCCTGCGCCAGATAAGCAAAGCTGCCACCACGAGGGCGAAAAGCCCCAGGACAGCTATCGTCCGTCCCCGAATTCTACCCATACCCCCATGATACCAGCGAAAGCCCAAAAGGTCAAACGCCCGCTCAACTTGCGCTTTTTGGCTTTTTTGGTTATCATTAGGGTGAGGTTTAGCAGATCACGATTTGTCCCGGAGAACCAACCATGAACATCAATACCAAGCGACGCATTTTGCGCCGGCGTAAAAAGAAGAGTAATAGTGGCCTGCTGTTGCGCTTGCTTATAGGCGCGGTAGCTATAGCCGTTTTCGCGGTCACGGCACTTGGTCTTGCAGGCATCGGCACGGCGGTTGGCGTGTATAACTACTATGCTAAGGACCTGCCCGACCCTGGACGGATCGAGACGGATCAGAAGGAGTTCGAGACGACTAAGATCTACGACCGCACCGGTCAAGTCCTCCTCTACGAGATCTTCGACCCTCGGTTTGGCGACCGTACCTGGGTTCCGATAGATCAGATACCGCCTTACCTGCGTCAGGCTACCGTCGCCATTGAGGATAAAACTTTCTACGAGAACCCCGGCTTCGATATCAGGGGCTTTGCTCGGGCTTTTTACTACTACACCCTGCGAGGCGGCCAGGTTCAAGGCGGCAGCACCATCACCATGCAGTTGATCAAGAATGTACTGATCCCTCTGGAGGAGAGGTATCAGACGCTCTACTCTCGGAAGATCAAGGAATTCATCCTGGCTCTGGAGATCTCGCGGCGCTATGACAAAGATCAGATTCTGGCATGGTACTTGAACTCCAACTTCTATGGCAACCTGGCCTATGGCGTGGAAGCAGCAGCTCAGGTTTACTTTGATAAGACCGTCCAGGAGTTGAACCTGGCTGAATGTGCTCTGTTGGCCACCGTGCCCCAGTACCCCGGCCTGAACCCCATTGATAATCCAGGGGAAGCTCGCAAGCGCCAGCATTTGGTGCTGGACGCTATGGTGCGCCAGGGCTACATCACCACCGAAGAAGGTATTGCAGCCAAGTACCAAAAGCTGGACATCAAAGCCCGCGAGGAACGCTACGACATCATCGCCCCTCACTTCTCCATCTACGCCCGCAAGCGCCTGGAGGAGATGCTCGGCCCTGAGCTGGTGCACCGCGGTGGGCTGCGGGTCTACACCACCATAGACCTGGAGATGCAAGACCTGGCTCTGGAAATCGCTCGGGGGCGGGTGGCCGAGCTGCAAGCTGAAGAGCGCAATGTTTCCAATTCCGCTGTGGTGGTCATCGCCCCCCGAACTGGTGAGATACTGGTCATGTTGGGCAGCCTCGACTACTGGGACGACAAAATCGCTGGCGAGGTCAACGTGACTTTGGCTAATCGCCAGCCTGGCTCGTCCTTCAAGCCCTTTACCTACGTGACCGCTTTCTCTCAGGGCTATACGGCAGCCACCATGATCATGGACGTGCGCACGGCCTTCCTCGACCCGCCCCACCCGCCCTACGTGCCGGAGAACTACAGCCGCAAATATCACGGCCCCAAGCGAATACGCCAAACCCTGGCCTGTTCCTATAACATGCCGGCCGTTAAAGTGCTGGACATGGTCGGGCTGGAGAACGTTCTCAACACCGCTCACCGCCTGGGCATAACCACCCTGAACGCAGATTACTACGGGTTGAGCCTGACTCTGGGCGGAGGCGAGGTCAAGCTGCTGGACATGACTTACGCCTTCAGCGTGTTCGCCAACGGTGGAACCATGGCCGGAGTGTCTGTGGAAGAGCCACAATTGGGCTATCGCGAGCTAGACCCGGTGGCCATCCTGCGAGTCGAGGATCGGGATGGAAACATCTTATGGCAATACGCCAACCCTGAGACCAGAGAGGTCTTGAGCCCCCAGTTGGCCTATCTCATCACCGACGTCATGTCCGATAACGACGCTCGGGCGCCAGCCTTTGGCTGGGAAAGCCCTCTGTACCTCAGTCGTCCGGCTGCGGCCAAGACTGGCACCACCAACGATTTCCGCGATGCCTGGACCATCGGCTACACCCCTCAAATAGCCACCGGCGTCTGGGTGGGTAACAGCGGCAACGAGTCCATGGAACACGTGCCCGGAGGGAGCGGAGCGGGTCCCATCTGGCACGACTTTATGGAGAGGGTGCTGGAGGAGATGCCCGTGGAAGAATTCGCAAGACCGCCGGGCTTCGAGGAGGTGGAGGTCTGTTCTGTCTCGGGAATGTTGCCCACGGAACAATGTCCTCACAAGATCAGAGAGATCTTCATCGAGGGGACAGTCCCTACAGCGTACTGCAACGTCCATCAGGTATTTCGGGTCAACAGAGAGACCGGCAAGCTGGCCACGGTTTACACCCCGCCCGAACTGGTGGACGAGGTGGTCTACACGATCTATCCCCCCGAGGCAGCCGACTGGGTGCGCGAGGGGGGCACACCCCAGCCACCGACCCAATATGATCTAGCCCACGGGCCCAGCCCGGCCTCCGGCGATGTAGCCATCATCAGCCCCGCTCCCTATGCCTACCTCCGGGAGACAGTTCCCATCGTCGGCAACGCCAGGGCGCACAATTTCCAGCTCTATCGCCTGGAGTATGGCCAGGGAATCAACCCCACGGCCTGGATCCAGATTGGCGGCGATCACTACAATCAGGTCACCAACGCCCCCCTGGAGTATTGGGACGTGAGCGATCTGGACGGGCTATACACCCTCCAGCTTTCGGTGGTGGATGGAGGCGGGAACTACAGAAAGAGCACTACCCAGGTCACGGTGGACAACACCCCGCCGGAGCTTGAGCTTGTCTATCCCTACGATGGCCACACCTATTACATGGAGTACGACGAATGGGTCAACATCTCGGCCACTGCAGTGGACAACTTCTCCATGGATCGGGTGGAGTTCTACTTTGATAACAATCTGCTGAGCTACAGCACCATACCTCCTTACAACACCAAGTGGACCATCGAGATGGTAGACGCCATCCCTGTGCCAGGCACGGTGGCGCATGAGACCCAGGTTGTCCAAAACCCGGACGGCAGCTTGACCACCGAGGTAATCACTGTTACCCAGGTGATTACCGATTCTGAGGGCATGCTCATGCAGGTTTTCGCCAACGGGATGACCATAATCTCTGACACTCACGGCTATACCGAGACCCACCAGATCCATGTGGTGGCCTTTGACACAGCTGGGAATGAGATCGAGAGCGAGAAAGTGCGCATCTACGTTGTGCACGAGCAGGAGGGCTCGGCCAGAGACCTTCGCTCAACGGAGCCGCTCACGGCCTTGTGGCTAGGCGATCGGGTGGGTTATCTCGATGATAGAACTTGGAAGTTAGAAATTGGAAGCTAGATTAGTTATTCGAGACACCCTGGTGAGCGCAATCTGCCATCTCCTGCGCATCCCCTTTCGCCTCCGCCCCTTCATCCCCCCCAACTGGGGGAGGGAAAGAGGGGGGGCGTTCAATGCCCCCAGCTCGATCTTGATCATCAAGCCCTGTTGCCTCGGCGATGTGCTCATGGCTACGCCGGTGATAGCAGCCCTCCGCCAGGCCTTCCCCAGGGCCAGGATAGATTTCGCTGTAGGCGACTGGTCGCGGGCCATGGTCGAGAACAATCCCCACCTGGACGGCCTGGTGGATTGCGGCCCAGTGGGAAGCGGCAGCCGCTACTCCTGGCGCGAATACCTTGACCTGGCTAGACGAATCTGCGCTGGAAGGTACGAGGCTTGCTTCGTCCTGGATCGCTCCCCGTTGATCAGCCTGCTGCCGTACCTGGGTGGCATCCCCCAGCGGGTGGGCCTGGATAGCCAGGGCCGGGGTTTCTCCTTGACCGTTGGTGTGCCGGTAGTGGGTCTCAAACATGAAGTAGAGCTTTATCTCGACACAGTGCGGGCCGTGGGCATTGAGGTGAACGGGCCAAGGGCAGAAACCCTCGCGGTGGAACTCCTCGCTTTAGAGTTCTATCCCACCGAGGAAGATCGCCGCCATGTCGCCGAGATGTTGAGGGCGGCGCCTCAAGTCCCCCTGGTCATTTTTCACCCGGCGGGGGGGAGCAATCCGGGGATGATTCTATCGGCCAAGCGTTGGCCGCCCCAGCGCTTCGCTGCCCTGGCCGACCGCCTCATCGAGGAGGGAGTGGCTCAAGTATGCCTGGTGGGCGGGCCAGACGACGGGGCCATCGCTGCCGCGATCAAAGATGGCATGAGGGCGGAACCCCGCGCTTACGAGCCTTGTGATTTGACGGGACGGTTGACCTTTGGACAATTGGGCGCTCTTTTGGAGCGGTGCGACCTGTTTATTGGCCATGACACTGGCGCAATGCACCTGGCGGTAGCTGTGGGCGCGCCGGTGGTGGCTATCTTCGGCCCGTCTGACCCGCGGATGTATGGCCCTTACGGTAAGAATAGCGTGACGCTCTGGCACGACGTGGGTTGCAATCCTTGCCTGCTGCGCGGCCGCTGGGACGCTGCCTGTCGCCGCTTCAGGTGTATTGAGGCAGTGACGGTGGAGGAGGTGTGGCAAGCAGCGATCACTCTTCTGTAAATGGCTCGGAAATCCCCATGCTAAAAACTCAGGTGCGCCACGGCACACTCCAAAGAGTCGGCTGAAAAGCCGACTCTTGTTTTTATCCGCGAATCTGCGTTCGTGGGTCGGGAAACGCAAGCCACTTTTCACTGATCAAATCCAACAAATGGGGAGCCTCGTCAAGCCTTAAGCGTCTGGCCGAGGCTCTTTTCACAATGATACAGCAAGCTACTACATATAGTTACCAGTTGACCTGTAACTACAAGATGTTGGATTCGTGATACTGTCGGATTCATGTATATTTCACATCTTATTCACGCTATTTTTATCCGTTATTCACGCTATTTTTA
>CAYWWC010000263.1:0-5978 GCA_964461615.1 uncultured Anaerolineae bacterium | reverse complement strand
CAGATTGTGTTCCAGTTAACGCCGTCGAAGAGATCCACATCGGCAGCTTCGCTGCCATAATTCTCGTAGTTGTGCGAGAAATCAACCAGGATCGCCTCATAGGGCGAAGCATCAAGGGGCGGCGATATCAACTCGGTGTCCATGTCCAGCTCGCCGCAGTTGTCGCTGTCGGCGTCGGCGAAGTTGCCGGAGCTGCCCGTGAGGTTGCCCTCAGGCTCGCCTGGCTCGTCTTCCAGGCCGTCGTCGCCGTACCAGACACAGCCGCTAGCGGCGTTGTCTACAATGCTCCAGCCGCTCAGCGGCCAGGTCTCGAAGTCCTCATTGAGGAGGACGTTAACCGTCATCGTGTACCCCGGCGCAGTGCACGCCACCGCGTCAATGTCCAGCGTGAAGTTCTCGGAAGCGCCCGGCGTGACGACGCGCGTGGCCTCAATGTAGCCACCGCTTTCCGCCTTCACGGTGAAGGTGAACGGCACGCCCTGCGGCAAAGTGGTGGAATAGTAGCCGCTGACCGGATCGGTGAAGAGCACGTCTTCGAACTGGAACCCCTCCACCTCCAGGCGGGCGTAGAGCGGCCAGCCGTGTCCAGAACCATCGCGCACCGTGCCCTCTACGCTGGCAGGCGGGATGGGCGTAAGCTTAAAGTCCAGGGTCACGGTTATGCCCTGGGCTACGTTGACACCGGTAGCCACACCGCTCTCATACCCGAAGGCCGCCACGGTCACAGTGTAGTTGCCATAAGCCGGCGGGGCGTAGCTATAGTCGCCATTCATGTCTGTGAGGATCGTGAAGCCGCCCGGATCGGCCGTAACCAACGCCCCGCCGATCGGAACACCGCTGCCGATCTCGGTGACCCGGCCCTGCAGCGCACCACTCTCCACGGTCAGCGTCAGCAGCACCGGTACGTGTGGGGTGGCCGTGGCGGTGCTGCTGATGACCAGGCTCCCAAAGTAGGTGTCGGGAGCCAAGCCGCTAGAGTCGAAGGTCACCTCGACGACAGCCTCCAGGCCGGGCGCAACCGTCCCCCTGACAGGGGAGACGCTGGCCCAGGGAACGGCCTCGCTGATATCCCAATCCAGATCGAGAGTGCCAATGTTGGAGATGGTCAAGGTCTGCACGGATATCGCAGCTCCTCCCAGCACAGCGCTCAGGCCAGATGGCGCCACCTCTATGGCCGGTGCTTCCAGGTAGAAGTCCTGCCGGACGGTGTCGCTCAACGGCACAGTCGGCGTCTGTACGTCTGGGGCGTAGCCGCTCTTGGTAGCGGTGAAGACGTGCGAGCCCTGCGGTGAGAACAGCACGTAGAACCCTTCGCCCACGGACGGGTCGGGTGTCGGCCCCGTCGTGGTCGAATAGCCACTCTCGTTGCTGACAGTTGCGCCGTCCAGACTGTAGCCGGTGTTGTTATCGTAGACGTTGCCGACCACCAGGCCGCCGCCTGCGAACGGGACACAGGTCGCGCCACTGATGCGCACCTCGTCTACCTGCCACCAGTAATCATAATAGGCGTCGTAGTAACGGAAGCGAACTTGGGTATCAGCTGCGGAATTGGGACCTTTTGCCCTGACCCTGCCAGCAGTGTCGTTAGGAGCCGTCCAGATCGTGTTCCAGTTCGCGCCGTCGAAGAGATCCACGTCGGCGGCATCACTGCCGTAAAACTTGTGGTACGAGAAATCAACCAGGATCACCTCATAGGGCGAAGCTTCATTAGGTGAAGCATCATTGGGCAAAGCATCAAGGAGCGGCGATATCAACTCGGTGTCCATACTCTGCATACCGCAGTTGTCGCTGTCGGCGTCGGCGAAGTTGCCAGAGCTGCAGTTAGGTTGCCGTCAGAGTAGTCTTCCAGGTCATCGTCGCCGCACCAAACACAGCCGCTAGCGGCGTTATCTACAATGCTCCAGCCGCTCAGCGGCCAGGTCTCGAAGTCCTCGCCGAGGAGGAGAGCACCCACCGTCATCGTGTACCCCGGCGCAGTGCACGCCACCGCGTCAACATCCAGCGTGACATCCTGGACGGTATCCCTCGTCAGCGGCCCAACGGTGCGAGTAACGCGGGCGTAACCGGCCACCCAGGCGTTCACGTCAAAGGTATAGGTCACCCCCTCGGCAAGGGTCAGGGTATAGTAGCCCGTCACGGGATCGCTCCAGAAGGCATCATCGGGTGGGCCAAAGGGGTCGCCATCAACGGTGATGCTGGCGTACAGCGGCCAGGAGGTGTTGGCGTCGCTGATGACGCCAGAGACGGTGTAGTAATTGGTGTAGGCAATGAGGATGAAATCCTGCGTCGTAGTAACGTCGGATGAAACGAGCAACTCGGTCACAGTCGCAGGCTGATAGCCATAAGTCACTGCCGTAACAGTGTACGTCCCCACAGGAACGCGCATGTGGTACGCGCCGCTGGCATCAGACGTGGTCTGCAAGGTGTAGGTCGGGTTGCTGGCACGGACGATGGCGCCAGCGATGGGGGGATAGCCAGCCGCGTCCTCCTTCACGGCGCCGCTCAGGAATCCTCCCGTCATGTGGGGCAGGGCCGCGTCCACCTGGATGCGGGGCTTGGTGATACCGTTGCCGTTGCGGGCGTCGGTGACGGGCACGCCAGTATCCTGCAACACGGCAAGGATCTCGTCCACCGTGGCCGTGGGATCAGCCTGCTTGAGCAACGCCCAGGTGCCGGCGACGTGCGGTGTCGACATTGAGGTGCCGTTATACGCGACATAGGCGTTGTCGGGGATGGAGGAGTTTATGCCCACGCCGGGCGCCAGCAGGTGCACCATCTCGCTACTGTTGGTCCACAAATAGAGTGCATCGTCGTCCTGGGTGCCCCCAACCGCAACCGCCGACGAGATACAGGCGGGCGCATTAACGCCATCGGTAAAGCCATCGTTTCCTGAAGAGATGACAGTGGCGATCCCCACCGAACGCAGGTTGTCAATGGCGGCTTTGCGGGGATCAGAGTCGCAGTGGTCAGTGTAGCGATCTGCGCCGCCAAGGCTCACGTTGACCGCGGCGATGTTGTAGCTGAAGCTCATGTCATACACACGTTCCAGGCCAAGGAGCTGATCCGAGTCCCAGCTCAAGACGTCGTTTTCATCCTCGAAATAGCTGAAGACCTGGATGGCGATAATGTCCGCGCCTGGGGCGACGCCGTCGTAGGTAACGGTGGCACTAGCGCTGCTCCCGGCCGCGATGCCCGCTACGTGCGTGCCGTGCGAGCAGATGTTACTCGCCCCATGCCAACACAGGGGGACGGTGGCATCCGCCGCGTGCGGTTCAGGAGCGCAGAGCGAGCCTTTTGTGCCTGGATTATACCAATCCTCCCCCATCGAATAGCAAGCCTCAGTGATCACGCGGCTGCTGGAGATGCCGCCGAAGAACTCGTGGTTCCACTGGATGCCGGTATCCAGCACGGCCACAGCCCAGCCGCTGCCATCGTAGCCTGCGGCCCAGACGTCGGCTGCGCCGATGATGGGAACGCTGCTATCGAGCAGCGGCGCATCGAGACCGTCCTCGTGAACACTGGTCACCAGGGGCGAATCCAGCAGAGCCTCCAGGCCAGCCTCATCCACCGTCAAAGCGACGTAGGGGATATACTTGTAGCTGGCGTTGAGGGTGGTCGAAAAGCTCGACAGGCTATCGAGCAGCATCTCCTGGGCTGTGTTGATGGCCTGTCGTTGCAGTTGCACAGATTGGGGAGCCGCGTGCCTTCCTTCAGGCACAAAAGGCACATCGGTCTTCACCCCGACAATCAGTGGCACGGCACCCTCTTTTCGGGCCGTGGCTCTGAGTTTCTCTGCCGTCATCTGCGACCGGTCTTCGGGTGCAGGTACAAGCAGGCGAACGGGAGGGGATGCTTTCTCCCTGGGCTCAGGCTCCCCTGGCCCTGGGGTCTGGGTGGCTGCCCGCGTGGGCAAGATCATTGAGATCAGCAGAACAGCCCCCACGGTCAACAAGCAGCAGAATATCGCACGGTTGCTCACTTTGGAACCTCCTCACTAAGACCTGACATGGGGATTCACGGATAGTCCAGATTTTGGCAAGTAGTGTGGTTATCTGAACCTGACACAAACACGGGCCTGGGGGTAATGGCGCTAACTTTTCAGGCTGCCTGGGGATGATGGATATTGAGAATTCATTTGGGTAATCGCAGGGTGATTTTTATGGCAACACTACAGCTTAAAAGCAGTAGTTTGTGTCAGTCCGTATCGCCAAACAGGCTGCTTACTGCCCAAACCATACCATTCATGGTGTAGTGTTACTCTACCAGACCGCTGTCTCATTACCCGGATCATTTTCTCAAAGCGGTGCAGCGTAAGAATGTTAGTGCGATTGGGCATGGGAGTCCGCTCTACTTCCAAGATGTCAGTTTCTGCCGCCAATACAGGTGGTCACAAATGACCCTACCCGTGAATCCCTATGACAGGTTTCTATGGCTCCGTTGGCGTGTTAAAACAGGGCGACGGAGCCCGGACAGACCAAAAAGGGAGGCGACGATCAGCCCCAGAAGGTGTTTCAACAGTTCTTAGTTCATCTGGACAATTTCAAACTGACTATTGTACAGCTCGGCATAAAAGCCACCCCGCTCAAGTAGTTCCTCGTGCTTACCGCTCTCTACAATATCACCCTCATTCATGACCAGGATCACATCAGCGTTGCGGATAGTAGACAGGCGATGGGCGATGATAAAACTGGTGCGGCCCTCCATCAGGTTGTCCATCGCGTTCTGGATCAGCACCTCGGTGCGGGTATCAACCGAGCTGGTGGCTTCATCCAGAATCAGCATCCTGGGATTAGCGAGAACGGCGCGGGCGATGGTCAGAAGCTGCTTTTGACCCTGCGAAACGTTCGATGCCTCCTCGTTGAGCTCCATATTGTAGCCTTCGGGCAGGGTGCGCACGAAATGGTCTACGTGCGCAGTTTTGGCCGCCTCGATCACCTCCTCATCGGTCGCCCCCGGCCGGCCGTAACGGATATTCTCCATGATGCTGTCATTGTAAAGCCAGGTGTCCTGCAACACCATACCAAACATCTTGCGCAGGTCGTGGCGCGTGAGATCGCGGATGTCGTGACCGTCCACCAGGATCGCCCCGCTATTCACGTCGTAAAAACGCATGAGCAGTTTGACCATCGTCGTCTTGCCGGCACCGGTCGGTCCCACGATGGCGACCTTCTGGCCCGGGTGGGCGACCGCGCTAAACTTGTTGATGACTATCTTCTCCGGGTCGTATCCAAACTGCACGTCTCGGAACTCAACCCGACCCACTACCTGGTCTAGTTTGACCGGGTCAGCCGTTTCAGCGATCTCCTCGTCTTCATCGAGGAATTCAAACACCCTTTCGGCGGCCGCGGCGGTTTGCTGAAGCACGTTCGAGATATTAGCGAGCTGCGTGATGGGTCGGGTAAACGAGCGGACATACTGGATAAATGCCTGGATATCGCCAACGGTGATGGCGTTCCTGACCGCCAGCCAGCCACCTATAACGGCAACCGCCACATAGCCCAGGTTGCCAATGAACATCATGATCGGCATCATCAGGCCCGACAGGAACTGGGATTTCCAGGCCGAATCATAGAGGGTGTCGTTGAAATGGTCGAATTGTTGGATGCTCTTTTCTTCGCCATTAAAGGCTTTCATCACGATGTGGCCGCCGTACATTTCTTCCACATGCCCGTTGATGTGCCCCAAGTAGTCCTGCTGCCGCCTGAAATGTTTTTGCGACTGTTTGACGATCAGAGCCACGATCACCATCGAAAGCGGGATGACCAAGAGCGCCACCAGGGTCATCATCCAATTGATGGAGAGCATCATGATCAATACGCCGATCACCGTTACCACTGAGGTGATGATCTGGGTGAGGCTCTGGCTCAGCGTCTGGTTGACGGTATCCACATCGTTGGTGATGCGCGAGAGCACTTCGCCCTGGGTGGTGCCGTCAAAGTATTTGAGCGGCATGCGGTTGATCTTTTCGGAGATATCCC
>CAYWWC010000262.1:0-5980 GCA_964461615.1 uncultured Anaerolineae bacterium | reverse complement strand
CTTATCAATGTAGAGATAGGTGGCCGGTGGCGCGTCGAAGCCGGTCAGCAGCTTGGCCACCACGATCAGGAGCTTCATCTGGCCCGGCTCTTTGACGAATTTCCTCTTGACCTCTATCTCAAACGCTTCGGGGTCACGACCGTCGAGCATCTTGTTGTAGATGTCGTACTTTCTCAGCTTCTCGGTCAGTCCCTCGCCGGTCTCTTCGCCCTTGATGGCGGAAAGTGAGGGTCTGTAGGAAGTAACGATGGCGCAGCGGTCGAAGCCGTGCGAGGTAAACAGCTCGTAGAACTTGCACGCCTGATAGATGCTGCCGGAGACGAGCATGGCGTTGCCTCGGCCGCTTTGCAGACGGTCTTTGGTCTCCATGTCCAGCAGGATGTCGGCCACGATCTTCTCCAGCCGCGATTGCGAGCTGAGCACCTTTCGCATGGTGCCCCACTTCTGCTTGAGTTGAATCAGCGCAATGTCGTTCAGGCCTTTGGTCTTGGCCTCGAACCACTGGTCTATCTTTCTCTGCGACGTGATGCTCTGGTCAATGTCACGGGCCTCGTAGCGCAGATCCAGCACCACCTTGTCCCTGACCGCCTGGTCGAACTTGTAGGTGTGGATGTACTTGCCAAAGACCTCGATGCTCTTCTGCTTGTCCGCTTTCAGCAAGGGAGTGCCGGTGAAGCCGATGAACATGGCATTGGGCAGAATCTGCTTCATGGCCTTGTGCAGCTCACCCGACTGGGTGCGGTGGCACTCGTCCACAAAGACGTAGATGTCGCCCCTGGCCTTGAAGTCGGGCGGCAGGCTGCGCTTCACTTCGGCGATAAAGCCTTCCACGTCCCCCTCTTCCTTGCCGGCGAACTTGTGGATGAGCGAGCACATCAACCAGGGCGTGGCGGCGTTGAGCCTGTTGATGAGGTCCTGCCCGCTCTTGGTGCGATAGATGTTCTCGTTGACGCCCTGGTACACCCTCTCGATCTGCTCGTCCAGCTCGGTGCGGTCGGTGATGAGCAGCACGCGGGCGTCCTTCACGTTCTCCCGGATCCACTTGGTCAGCCAGACCATGACCAGGCTCTTGCCACTGCCCTGGGCGTGCCAGACGATGCCGCCCTCGCGCCGTCGAACATAATCCTGCGCCGCCTTGACCCCGAAATACTGACTGTGACGGCAGACCTTCTTCACCCCGGCGTCGAAGACGATGAAGTCGTGAATGATCTCCAGCAGGCGTTCTTTATTGCACAGTTCAACCAGGCGCCTGTCCAGCGGATTCTCAATGCCGCTGGAGTTTCCCAACTCCTCATCTTCTTTCCACGTCAGGTAATACTTTTCCGGGGTCTCGATGACGCCGTAGCGCAGTCCCTCGGTATCGTTGCCCGCCATGACCAACTGCATGGTGGTGAAGAAGGGCTGGATGAAGATCTTCTTCTGGTTATCCAGATTCTGGCGGATGCCCTGGCCAACCGACACGATGGAGCGCTTTAGCTCCAGCACGCCCAGCGCGATGCCGTTCACGTAGAGCACCACATCGGGCCGCTTGGTGTTCTCGCCCGTGACCGTCACCTCTTCGGCAATGGCAAAGTGGTTATTGTGCGGGTTCTCCCAGTCGATCAGCCAGACGGTCTGGGTGTACTCGCCCGCTTCTGGCTTGACCGGCACGCCGTAGCGCAACAGGCCATAGACCGCCTTGTTGATGTCGTAGAGGCTCTTGGTCTGGTCCCCGGCCACCTTGCGGAGTTCGTACAGGGCTTTGCCGATGAGGGCATCGCTGTAGCCTTGCTTCTTCAGGAAGGGGCGCAGATAGTCCTTTTCGATATTGCTGTTGCCTTCGCGGTCCTGCCAGTCGCCCAGGTAGTCGTATTTCAGGGTGTCGCGGAACAATTCGACGACGCGGTTTTGGGTTTTGCGTTCTAGTTGGCCGACGGTCGTCATAGAACATCTCTCCTGGTCTGGATTGTAGAGACGCAAAATCTTGCGTCTCTACGGCGTCTCTACGGCGTCTCTACAATGGTGTGAAATACCTATCCTCGGTCCATTTCTGTGGGTTTTCGTGGATATATTTTCGGATGCGTTCGTATTCGCCCGCGTTGCGGATGACGTGATCGTGATAACGCGCCTGCCATTTGAACGGCAGGTTGTGCTGGCGGGCGTATTTGGTGACGCCGATTTTGTACCCGCGCACAATGGAGGCCAGGTTTTTCGATTGCGGGCCAAACCGGTTTGGTCCACCACTGCCGCCGCCATCAGGTTTATCAATGATGATGATGCCGTGGACGTGGTTTGGCATAACAACGAACCCATCCAACACCACAAATGGGAAATGGTCGGGGATGGCCTCCCAGCAATCCGCCGCCGATTGTCCCAATGGCGTCAGGATCATTTCACCATTGACAACCTGGCCAAAATCGTGGGCGCGGCCGGCGATGCAGATGGTGACGAAATACGCGGCGTTACTGCCATAGTCCCACGTTGCCCAGCGCGCGCTAGGAATCCGATATTTGCCCTTGAATTTATCCATATGTGGTTATCCTATTGTGTGATTGTAATTGTAACCGTGACCATATCCAACCCTAACCGTGACCGTAGACCGTAGACCGTAGAGACGCAAGATCTTGCGTCTCTACCCCGCGGCGGACCTCCAGCGCGGCGTTTCCGCCATAGCCCCACGTTGTCCAGCGCGCGCTAGGAATGCGATATTTGCCTTTGAATTTATCCATCGCGGTTATCCTGTTGCGTGATTGTAATTGCAATTGTAACCGTGACCGCAACCGCGACAACAACCGTGGCCGTGGCCGTAGAGACGCAAAATCTTGCGTCTCTACCCTACCGCGTCCCTACGGCGTCACCTACGTCAATCTGATCCTTCCTGTTAATAGTTCCTGCATCATGCCCTGCTTGAGGGCGCGGGTCTTGTCGCGCTTTCGCTCCAGCGCGGCGATTTCGGCGTCCATGTCGGAGAGGATGGCGGCGATGGCTTGTTGTTCTGGGAGAGGAGGAAGGGGAACTCTGACAGTTGCCAATCCACTGACGTAAATATGCACTACAGAACTCCCCTGTCCCAGATTTGCTTTCTGTTTGCAAATCATTGGTGAATTCAATTGATAACCCAGAAAAACACTGTCGTCCTCTTTGGGGGACAAAATTATCAAGTCACCGCCAGCATAAGCATTTTCGGCACCAATATATGCGAAGCATTTTCCGATTTCCTCAGCAGTTTCTCCAGAGCCAGCAAACAAGATGTCTCCAGGCTTGATGACCGTAGATTGCTCCGCAACATCTTTGGGAATGAATGACACCAATTCTTTGACGACACAATCATATCTCGTATAGATTTCGCCATAAAGGACACATGGCTCTCCTTGCGTGGATAGTTGATTTTTGGGGATGTTCCGGCCTTTCTTGAGTAAGCCAATCTCCCCCAACTTCTTCACCTTCCACTCCCCGCTGAACCCTGGCAGGCGTTTCTTGCCGGTGAGGAGCTGCTGCATGGCGGCCTGTTTGATGCCGCACTTCTTGGCGATGAGCTTGTCCAGCGCGCTGATGAGGGCATCCACATGGCTCAGGGCGGCAGCGATGGCTTGTTGTTCTTGTACGGTCGGTGGCAAGGGAATAAGGATCTGCTTTGCCACATCATTCATGAGTTTTGGATTGGCTAGATTTCTTGATACGTACTTATGCGCAATTGTACCTAGCACCTTTGAGACAAGAAGAGCGTCATGTTTCCTCAGCTTTATCGTCCCGCATACATTCGTACAGTTGAAGCGTCCCTTGCGATAAAACACTGTTCCAGCATTGACCCCGTCGGTCGTCCAGGTAATATACTCACCATCAAAGTCATAAGTGTCAATGAACCCCATGACCCCTTGATTTGATGTCTGCGAAGAATAGACTGGATAAAGAGAATGGAGTGCAGCACCGATTTCGCGATGGCTGATTACTCTCCCTCGACCAAAGTCAGCAATCTCGCCCATTCTCACGACTTCCCAATCTTCGGGAATCACCCCCACCTCTGTCTGCTTGTAACCCAGCCTCAGTTCCATTCAAACCCCATTCTCTTCAGGTGCACATCCACCTTGCCGCTCAAGGCTTCCACTTCATCGGTGAGCTTGGGTAGCGGCATCGCATAGCGTTCCGCCAGTTCCTTGACCCGCCCGGTCAGCGCTTGGGAGATGCGGTCGAGCTCAGTCTGCACGGCGGCGGCCAGGGCGGCCAGCCATTTGTCGTCCACCACCAGCGTCTTCACCTCGTCCTCGCTCAACGCCTTGTACCTGGCGGCCACCTTGGCATCCAGCGCCTTTTGCGCCTCCTTGATCCTCCTGCTGGCTCCCGACTCTTGTTCGATGAGCGCGAGATATTCGTTCAGCACCATGCGCTCGTCGTCGGCGTCCGGGTCAGTCCAAATGTCTTTCAGCCGCGCCCTAACGTTCGCCTTGGTGATCTTGCCCTTGTCGTTTTTTGCCTCCTCCAGCAAGCCGCCTTCGCCGCCGTGCTCTTCGGCCAGCTCTTCCCTTTGGCGAGTGATGGCTTCCTTCTCCATTTCCAGCTTCTCAATGGCTTGTTGCTCGACGGCAAAATAGCGGTTGACCAACAGGTGAGCGGGTATCAAAGAGCCTTTGAACTTCTGCCTGCCGATCACAAATTCCGCCTTTTCCTGCTTAGGATCAATAACGCTGATATCGTTCCCCGTTTGCCAGCCATCCACCACAATCATGTAGACGTCGTCCTGCATGGTGTCGGTCCAGTAGCTCATCAGGTGCTGGTACGCGTCGTACTTGTCAATGAGCGCCGCCTCGGCGAAGGCCAGCAGCAAATCCTCGGCCAGCGCTTCGATCAGGGCCTTGGGAACGCCGCCCACCACGAGGCCCTTGAGGCGGGCTGTGTGTTTTGCTTTCCATTTGGCGAACAGGTCATTGACCGCCTGGGTGTAGGCCACAAATTCGGGGTGGGCAAAGATAGTGGGCTTGATCTCCCCTGCCGCTGCCTTGAGCTGGCTGTAGCCGGGCCGTTCGCCAACTGCAAATAGCCGGTCTCTCAGCGTGGGGAACACTTGCCAGTACTCGGCCAGGTCGTCAATGTCCCGGTTGGGTATGCCGCCCAGCAGGTGCGCCTCAATGTCCTGCAGGTCCTCGGGTTCCGTGCCGTCAATGTAGCGGGGGATGTTGAGGTTGTAGTCGTGAGTCTCGATCTCGGCCACGCTCACCAGGCGCGAGTACCTGGGCAATTCGATCTGCCCGGTGAAGACGTCCACGATCTTGCGGATGTCCTGATGACGCAGGCGGTTCTTGTTGCCGTCCTTCACAAACCCCTTGCTGGCGTCAATCATAAAGGTAGAGACGCAAGATCTTGCGTCTCTACCGGCGTCTCTACCCAGCACGATGATGCAGGCGGGGATGCCGGTGCCGTAGAACAGGTTGGCGGGCAGGCCGATGATGCCCTTGATGTAGCCCCTGCGGATTATGTTCTTGCGGATTTCGGCCTCGACGTTGCCACGAAAGAGCACGCCGTGGGGCAGAATCACTGCGCCTTTGCCGGTACTCTTGAGCGACCGGACGATGTGCAGCAAGAAGGCATAGTCGCCGTTCTTCCTGGGGGGAATGCCAAAGTCAAAACGCCCGTACAGATCGTTGGCCGGGTCAAAGCCGCTGCTCCATGCCTTGCTGGAAAAAGGCGGATTGGCCACCACAAAGTCGAAGGTTTTGAGGTTGCCGTTGGCTTGCTTGAAGTGCGGGCTGGAGAGCGTGTTGTCCTGCCAGATCAAGGCTGTGGGATTATCGTGCAGGATCATGTTCATCTTGGCCAACGCGGCGGTGGCGTTATCCATTTCCTGCCCATAGATGGTCACGCCGGTCCTGGATTCGTCTGCCGCTTTGAGCAGCAACGATCCTGACCCACAGGTCGGGTCGTAAATTGTCTGACTTGGGCTTTTGGTTTCGCGGATGCCGATGACCTTGGCCATGATGCGGGAGACTTCGGCCGGGGTGTAGAACTG
>CAYWWC010000261.1:0-6004 GCA_964461615.1 uncultured Anaerolineae bacterium | reverse complement strand
CCCTGCCGGTATGCACCGACGGGGGATTTGACAAGATTTAGGAAATCTTATCTGCCGCAGGACTATGAGTTCAAATTTGGCTATGTCAGCCATCTCCCGGTGCAGAGCGTCTCTTGCGATTACGGCATCCCCTACGGCCGGGTCGTCACCCTGCCCAGTGGTCGGGCCATCAGTGGCGAGACCTACCGAGGATTGCGCATCTTCCAGATGAAGGGAAACTTCCCAGGGCCGTGGCCCATCGGCGGGGCCACCGTCGAGGAGGTGACCATCGGCGGACAGCCGGCGCTGTGGCTGACAGGCCTGCCGGTGGTTCAAGCTCAGGCCAGCGTAACGATCAGAGCCACGGTAAAAGACAACGAAGAGGTCGAGCAGGAAGTTCTATCTCGCCAGGAGACCCCACCAGAAGTGTTGGCCCGCACTCCGACGACCGCCCTGGTGTGGGAGGAAGGCAACTCGCTGCTGAGCGTCTTTGACTTGGATGGCCGTCTTCCCCTCGAAGAGATGGTGCGCATCGCTGAAGGGTTGGTGCCGATCTCGACGCTCCCGCCTGAAAAGCTGCCCACCCCAACGCCTCGACCGGAGATAACTGGCCATGAGATTGCCAGCGTGGAGGAGATGGTCGCCGGGGCGAGTTTCGGTCCCTACGTCTTTGACCCCCTGCCCCAGAGGTGGCGACTGGAAAGCATCGCCTCCTTGGGGCCCTCCGACAGGCCCCTTGAGCGGCGCTACCTCTTGTACTACCGTCGCTCCCAGGACGCCTATATCCGGTTGATCGAGGGGTTGAGCGTGTCGCTCCAAAGTTGGCCCAACTACATTGAGCGTGGCGGCGGGGCCCTCCGCCACATGGCGGACAACGGCCTGGAAGTATGGACCTCTGACATGCACCAATGGACTCGAGAAAGAAGCATCAAGGAGACCGACCGATCCAACGAGCGTCCGATCCCGGATGAGGTTCATGCCATGTTCGTGCAGACACCCGACGGCTTTAGCCTCGAACTGATCGCCGTTGACGTCTCATGGGACGAGACCCTGGCCCTCATCGAGCATCTCACCCTGGCCCCCGGCGCTGCCCCCGCTCTCAACAGCCGCCTGATGAAGGGGCGTTACCCCTGCCCGTGACCAACCTTCCAACTATCCGGGAAGTGTTACCATGAAACGCATCCAACGGATTGCCGCCCTGGCCGCTCTACTGGCGCTGCTTGCTGCCTGCACCACGACCACGCCAACGGTCCAGATAGAAACCGTCACCATTACCTTTGCCTGCAAGGACTATCAGCGTGACCGGTACCGTGACCTGGCCCAGGAATTCCATAAGCTCTACCCGGCCATTACTGTAGCATTCGTCTCCGTGGACGAGGTGACCGGCAATGCCCCAGGAACGGTCTCCACCGACGATGTTTACAAAATCGCGGCTGCGGCCGATACCTTCGTGGACTCCTCTCAGATCCTTGGCTGGGCCACGCCGCAGGACATCGTGCTTGACCTGACGGACCTGACCAAGCAGGACGAGAGGTTCGCTCTGGACGACTTTTACCCCGGCCCACTAGCCCTCTTCCAGAGCGGCGGCAAGCTGTGGGGACTGCCTTTTGAGGCCAACCTGCTCCTCATTTTCTACAACCCAAAGCTGTTCGACGCAGCCGGCGTGCCCCACCCGCAGATCGGCTGGTCGTGGGATGACTTCTTGGAGGCTGCTTCCCGCCTGACCATTCACGAGGGGGACACGGTGAAGCAGTACGGCTACATGGATCCCTGGCCCTTCTACAGCCTGCCCGCGTTCGCTCACCAGAAGGTTGGTCCGCTGGTGGATTATGATCAGGAACCGCCGCTAGCTCGACTCGACGCGTCCGGCATAGCTGAGGCGGTGCAGTGGTACGCTGACCTGGCCCTTGTGCACGGTGTCATGCCCAACCCGACGACGATGGACAGCATGACCCGGCAGCGGTTCCCCTATGAGCAATCCCCAGCCATGTGGGTGAATTTTTCCCATAGCAAGGACAGCTTTCCCAAGGCTGGTATTGTCCCCTTCCCGGAGGCTGGCGAGGCGGCTACTGTATCCTGGGCTTATGGATACTTTGTCAGCGCAGGGACGGTGCACCCAGAGGCCGCCTGGCGCTGGATCGAGTTCCTGACCCGGCAACCACCCGATCGCTACGCAAGGGGTATCCCGGCCCACAAATCGGTCGCCGAGGAGACTGGCTATTGGAAAGAGCTGGGCGACGAGACGGCCGCCGTCTACCGGTACGCACTGGAGCACGCCGTCAACTACCCCGGTGTCGTTAACTGGGGACTGAACAACGCGTTTGAGATGGTGCTTCAAGGCGGCCCTGTGGAGGTGGCTCTGACCGAAGTGCAAGCCAAAGTCAGCGACAGGCTGGCCGAGGCTGCCGCCGAGGCCCAGCGCCCACCGGAAAAGTTCACCGTGGCGTCACCGGTCCCTACCCCCACGCCGGGCGGCACCCTGATCCGCTTCCTCGCACCTTACGGCGCTGACCAGACCGCCTATCGCGCCCTGGCTGAGCGCTTCCACCAAGATCATCCCGAAGTCGCCGTGGAGGTCTCACCTGGTGCCAGCGGATCCCTGGCCGAGCAGACTGCAGCCGCCGACTGCTTTGCGTGGTACGGCTTGTTGCCGGGGGGTTTCGACGTCCTCCTGGCCCTGGATCCTCTCATAGCCGATGATGGGGCCTTTAGCCTGGATGTTTTCCCGCCAGCCTTTCTCGAACCCCTCCAGACCGACGGGGTGCTGCAGGGCCTGCCGCTGGAGACCGACGCCTGGTTGCTCTACCATAACCGCGACCTTTTTGACGCAGCGGGCGTGCCCTATCCGACCGCCGATTGGACGTCGCAGCAACTCATTGAGCAAGCGATAGCCTTCACCAATGTGAGTGCGCCTGAGCCGATCTACGGCTTTTGTCCCCGCGATGATGGGGCCTACGCCAACGCGCCAGACTATGTGGCGTGGCTAGGCGGCCAGTTGTTCGACGCCGACGGCCGTCCGACCTTCGACGATCCCATCGTGGTGGAGGCCCTGACCCGCTACGCCGACCTGATCACCAAAGCGACTCCGCCATCGGCAACGGAGCGCGGCGAGAGCCGCTGGCCCTACCCCACCTGGTGGGGCGGGCATCCGGGACCGGTTGGGCTGGGTCGCGTCGCCATGTGGAGCGACTTTTACGACAACCATCGTGGCGCGCCCCCGCTAAACTTCGAGGTCGGGGTCGCGCCGCTGCCCGCTGGGGCTGTGCCGTTGACTACCCTCTCGCCGCGGGCGCTTTTCATCAGCGCCCAGACGCCACACCCGGACGCCTGCTGGGATTGGATCTCGTTCCTGAGCGCCCAGCCGGAAGCAGTATCGTGGCTACCGGTACGGCGTGACATTGCCGCCAGCGAAGCCTGGCGCGAGCAGGCCGGCGCGAAGACGGCTGATGCCTGGCTGGCCATTCTGGATCGTGGAAAGACAAACCAGCGCCCGTGGGCAGTGTCAATGGCCTATCATGCCTTGTACTGGTTCGACGAAGCCTTTGCCGACGTGCTCGCTGGTGCACGACCGGCTGCCGCACTGGCTCAGGCGCAGAGCAAAGCGGCTGCCTTCGCCGACTGCATGGCCGTCGGCGAAGTGACCGAGGAGGTCTACCGCACCTGCGCCCGCCAGGTAGACCCCAACGTTGTGCTGCCGGGCGAATAGCTCAAAACATTCTTCACCCAACATGCCCCATCCTGAAGCCACCCTGCGCTGCATTGACTCCCTGACCCGGCAATCGCCGCAACGGTAGATCATAGCCTCTACGTCATCGCCGACCGCTACCTGGGCCAGGCGATGCTGGACATCTTGGAAGGTGGTGAGAGCGTAGAAACAGCTCTCTCCGAGGCCCAGACTGCGCTTGAGAACAAGCCCTAAGCGGCTTGCTCTCTACGTCCTTTTGAAGTACAATTTGGGTGGAGGTCAGGGGGTTAGAGGGCACTCCGGATTCAGACCTCAACTCCCTCCCACACTACTGCTGCCGACGCCACTCATGCCCTCCATCTGGCTGACGAGACCGACTTCCACGTCGCCGTGGTGGGCTATCGGCTGCACGGTTCCAGCATGAACGGACTGGAACTGATCACCCGCCTGCACGACGCTAACCCCCTCACCGTCTCCCTGCTGATGACTGACCACGACAAAGGCGAGGTTGGCTTCCGGGCGGCTCGGGTAGGCGCTTTCGGTTACCTGACCAAACCCTTCGGAAGGAGAAACTGATGCAACGGCTTGGTATCGGACTAACGCTGTTGGGATTGGTGTTTGGGTTGGCGGGGTGCCAGACAGGCTCCTCACCGCCCGTACCTACATTGGAACAGGCACTTGTGGCCATCACTTTCGCCGATTACGAGTCCAATCGCAGAGTTTGCGAGCCGCTGATAGCCCAGTTCCACGAATTGCATCCCACCATCGAGATACAATTCGTGTCACTGGAAGAGACTCTGGGCGGGGAGGGATACAGCCCGCTGAACGTGGCATCGGCTGCCGATACGGTGCTCCTCCGCTCGATCCCCCGGGGCGCAGAGGCTGTCTACTTTCGCGATCTGACTCCCTTCATCAAGGCCAATCGAGCCTTTGACAGTGCTGACTTCTGGCCTGGTTTGCTACCCAGTTTGCAAGAAGGCGAGCACACTGTCGCTCTCCCGGTGACGGTCAGCCTGAACCTCATCTTTTTCGATGGGGCAGCTTTTGATGCCGCCGGTCTGCCCCGCCCGTCTCCCGGCTGGACGTGGGACGACTTTCAGAAGGCAGCCCATGCATTAACCCGACGGGAAGGCAGCCAGGTGGCTCGCTACGGCTTTGTCCCCTGGGGCAGCCCAATCGCGCTCTTGGGACCGGTTGTAGATGCCGTGCTGGCTGATACTGGCGGCGATTTGGCCCCCACTGCGCTGGCCGAGGCCCTGAATTGGTACGTGCTTCTGGCAGACGAAGGTTCGACACCGGCCGTCGAGGAAGGCGAGGAAGCATGGGGGCAGAATGAGAACCTGATTGACAGCGGGCAAGCGGCGATGTGGGTTGATACCCTGCTCAACCTGCCTTGGCGACGTAGCTCCCTGGGTGTGGAGATCGCAGTGGCGCCCTTCCCGGTCTCGGCTGACGGGTTGATGTCTTCCACCACGCCAGCAATGCCCTCCTGCGTAGCCATGAGTGCGGGCACGAACCACCCACAAGAAGCGTGGGCCTGGTTGAGCTTCCTGACCAATCATCCTGTGGGCGAGGAGCCCTGGCGCGTGCCAGCGCGCCCCTCGGTTGCTGAGACCAGCGGTTACTGGGACAATGTAGCCGCGAAAACCCAATCTGTACTCCGCTTTGCACTGGGGCACGCCTGGTACGGCCATTATACCGAGGCATTGCAGGCTGTGGATAAGGCCCTGCCCCAGGCATTGGCAGGCGAGTCCGATCTGGCAACAGCGTTGGCACTGGTAGGCACAGCGTCGCCTGTCGAACCGGTGGCGCCGTCCAGTAGCACTCCTATTGTGGTCGCCACACCCAGGCCCACTGCCGTGCCTGAAGCCGCTGTCACAGTTGACTACTATATCAACACCTTCGCCCATACCAACCCTTCGGCTATTGAGGCGCTGGGTGAAGAGTTCAACAGCACGCATCCTGCCATCAAGGTCAGAGCCTCAATACACTTGGTCGTAGCAGGGCATGGTGGTCTCACGCTCTCTGATGTAGCGGAACAGTTCGATTGTTTTGCCTGGACCGGTAACCCCAGTGCGCTTGATCAACTCTACAGTCTGAATCCGCTCCTGGAGACCACAGGCCCGCAACTGGCGGACGATTTCCATCCGGCCTTGCTGGACGCACTCCGCATTGACGGCGAGTTGTATGCACTACCTGCTGCCACTTTACCCACGGTTATCTATTACAACGCCGATCACCTGGCGAAGATGGGCCTGGAGTCGCCAACTCTCCACTGGACGGCTGATGACTTTTTGTCACTGGCAGCAGCAGCTACGTCAGGAGAAGGAAAGAATAAAA
>CAYWWC010000260.1:0-6006 GCA_964461615.1 uncultured Anaerolineae bacterium | reverse complement strand
CCCAAGATGGACTTGCACCATCAAGAAACAGTACGCTTTGCTCGGCGCACTCACGGAGCATCTCCCACTAACTCAGCAGAACTTGTACTGAGCCTGTCGAAGTATTCGATACCTCACCCCCTTTCTTTGCTTATTCTACAGGAACACGGACGATCAAGCGAGTGGAGAGTTTGACCTGCGGTGAAAACATCATCGAAGCCCGCCCGGGCAATGTCCTCGGGCACTCGCTGTCACATCGTTGGTAGCAAAAACGGCGGAGGGATTGCCTTTTCAAGCAGCCTTTCCATGGCTATGTAGCCACCAGGCTCTCAAGGCAATCCCTCCGCCGTCCGGCTCTCATCGAACAGGATGCAATGCTCCTTCAGGGCCAACTCATGGCCCTCGAAACGTTCGGAGACACTCAAGTCGCGAAACCACTCATAGTTGTCGGTGACCACGAGTTCACCTTCTCTCAATGGTTATCCACTAAAACCGGAGGTGTACCTTACAACTTGTGCGTAAATCATATCAATAAAAAAGGACCTTGTCAAATGCTTACTTAGACCCCGCGCCCCATAGCCGACCCGTTCGGCCCTTGAAGGGCGAAGATGGACAACCCAGCCAGATTGTCCTTACTCACATCACATCTCCCCTTTCGGCGCGACACTCTGCTTTCATGCAATGAGGCCAACCGTTTGTATTATAGCACACTTTGTAATGGTCAAGGACACTCTGAACATTAACAAGTGATTACATCAGCCAGATGCGCTTGGCGAACTCGTTGGGCGACAAACCAGGGATGACCAAGCCCTGATGGGGACGGTCATTGTACTCCTCAAGGAACTGCTGTATGAGCGCAGCGAGTTCTTGGTCGTTTTGCCAAGACTTGTCCGCTAGCCACTCTTTGAGGGTGCGCACAAAACGCTCGGCAATCCCGTTCGACTGCGGCCGATGACGGGCGATGAGTACATGGATGAACTCCTCGCTGAGCATCAGGGCTTGAAAGGCCTGGGCGGTGAAATGGGTGCCCCGGTCGCTGATCAGAAAGAGCAACTCGGGTGGTAGTAGCACGCGCAACGCCGCTACGATCAGTTCCGCAGTCACGTGCGGGCCAGTGACGAACAGCGGCAAGCCCAAGCACTGGCGAGTGCAATTGTCCACGATGATCAGAATGGCGATCCAGGCCGTGACGACGGGCAGTTGCGACCAGCGTTGTCGGAGTTCCAGTCGCTGTTGGCACCAGGCCTTATCTTCGCGCTGGCGCTGCTCCTGCGTAGCCCGGTGTTGGTCACGCAACACGCGCCACTGCTCATCACGCGCTTTCTTGGCTGGTCGCTGCTGACGGCGGTCCTCCTTGGAGAGGGCTTGGTAGGCTTGTTCTTCTGCCCGGCGCACCGCGCGCATTTCTTGCCAAGCGGCGTCCTCCATCTGGCGCTGTTCACGGATTTGCCGGCGCTCATCCCTTAATTGCACCTCTGCGCGCCGCAGAGCACGCTTCTTGGCCTTCAAAGACTCGTTAGGGACTGGCTCGACCGACTTCTCTGTTTCGCTCGCGCGTTCGCGGGAGGCCACGACGAAGTCCAGCATGGCTTCTTCGTAGCTCAACGTGGGGTCTTCAAAAACGCGACCGGGCCAGTTCCGTTCATCTGACTCTGTTGGGGCCTGTTCCACCACCAGCCGGCCCGAAGACCCGCTCACAGCGGGCAACTTGGCAGCCACTTCATGCGTCGCGGGCACGAAGCACAGGTCCACGTTGACGGTCTGGTTCGGCTGCTCAGCCGTCCGGCTGACGGGTTTGTCGTTCTTTTTTTCCCGCGCCAGCCTCGGCAGCAGGCCAGAGATTAGCGTCGCTCAGAATCCGTCGGACAGTGTTGGGACTCACCAGGGGCACCCAGTTGTTGGCTTTCGCCACTTCGTCGGCTATGCGTCTCTTGCCCCATTCTAAGTGTTCACGCCGCAGAGCGATGACCTGCTGCTCGACCCCGTAAGATGTCCGATGGGGCTCCTTCGGCGCCCGACTGGCAAACTTGGCCAGCCCCCCGTAGCCGTCCTCGTCAAAGCGGGGCTTCCAATAATAGAATGTCCCGCGACCTACATGGGCTGTGTGACAGGCCGCGGTGACATTGCCAGTCTCTTCCCATGTCTCAAACAGTAGTTGGCGTTGTTGCGCCGTGGTCTGTGGAAAGTGTATACGTTTGGTAGCCATACCCATATGATACCACATTTCGCTGATTGTTCAAAGTGTTATTGACCATTACATATTATAGCACACTTTGGCTTGTTGGTAAAATGGAGCGTTTTGTGCTATAATGCTTGGCTGTAGATACGTCGCTTCCCTAGCTTAATAGCGCACAACAATCATAACCAAGGAAGGAGGTACAACTTTGGCAGTAGACTTACGATCGTACATTTTCCTCGACAGCTTGCAGCCGCAGCTCACGGCCTTCATCGGCTCCACGGCCAGGGGATTCTTGCCCCTCGTGGGTGACGCTTCCCTCTGGGTGGAGATCTCGCCCGGCATTGAGATCAACCGCATGACGGACATCGCGCTGAAGGCCACTAACGTGCGGCCAGCAGTGCAGGTGGTGGAACGGCTCTTTGGCCTCCTGGAGGTACATTCGCCCTCTCAAGCGGACGTGCGGGCAGCCGGGGCGGCCATCCTGGACGCCCTGGAGCTTCAGCCGAGCGACCGCTGGAAGCCCAGGGTCGCCTCCAGCCAGGTGATCCGCCACGTGGACGACCATCACGCTCAACTGGTCAACCGCAACCGCAAGGGCTCTATGCTCATCCCTGGCCAGACTCTCTACATTCTGGAGGTGGAGCCTGCCGCCTACTCAATACTGGCGGCCAATGAGGCGGAGAAGGCAGCCGATATCACCCTGATCCAGGTGCGGCCCTTCGGCAGCTTCGGGCGGCTCTGGCTCGGCGGAGAGGAACAGGACATTATGGCCGGCTACGGCGCTGCCCTGGAGGCCATCGAATCGGTGACAGGAAAAGTGGTGGAGTCAAAGAGACGAGCATAGGATAGGCTTTTCAGAAACCAGGTTTTTGGAGTTGCTAAGATACCTTTTCGTATCTCAGGAAACCTCAAGAGAACGATTCGCTTGCTCAGACAGAGGAAAAACCTGGTTTCTTCAGCAAAGCTCAAAGTTCAAACACAGAAAAATAAGGAGGTCTTACTACAATGGCAGAAGCGTTAGGCATGATCGAATGTAAAGGTTTCGCAGCGATGGTGGAAGCCTCGGACGCCATGGTCAAGGCAGCCAAGGTCGAGTTGGTGAGCTACGAGAAAACCGGCGGCGGCTACGTAACGGCCGTCGTGCGCGGCGACGTGGCCGCTTGCAAGGCGGCTGTCGAGGCCGGCGCACGGGGCGCGGAGAGGGTTGGCGAAGTGGTCTCTGTCCACGTCATCCCGCGGCCGCATCTCAACATTGATGTGGTGCTGCCCCTGGGTCGCTCCGAGCAGGCTAAGGGCGAGATAAAGGGGTAACGAGTAATGAGTAGCAAGTGATGAGGTGACGAGTGACGGGTATGCCTTGTTCCTCGTTACCTCATTGCCTCGTTACTTGCTCAGGAGGCGAAAATGAATCTGTGGCGAGAGTTGCCGCCGGGCCCTCAGGCGCCCGATGTGGTCTACTGCATCGTCGAGATACCCAAGGGTTCCCGCAACAAGTACGAATACCAGGAGGACACAGGGGTCATCAAGCTTGATCGCGTCCTCTATTCCTCGATTCACTATCCTGGCGACTACGGGCTGATTCCCAGAACCTTCTGCGGGGACGGCGACCCACTGGACATCCTGGTGATGACCAATCATCCGACCTTTCCCGGCTGCCTCATTGAGGCCCGGCCCATAGGCGTGTTCCGCATGCGGGACGCGGGGCTGACCGACGACAAGGTGTTGGCCGTGCCCGCTACCGATCCAATCTTCAACGACTATCACGACATCGGCGACGTCCCCCGGCATTTCCTGGCCGAGGTAGCCCATTTCTTTCAGGTCTACAAGGATTTGGAGGGGGTGGGGATCGAGGCCCTGGGCTGGGAGTCGGCTGTTGCGGCCAGAGAGGTGATCGCTGAAGCTGTCCAACTTTTCCAAGAGAAGTTTGGGTAGAAATCAGAAACCAGGTTTTTCCCAAAAACCTGGTTTCTCCACCAAATGGAGGTTAAAAATGCTGATAGGCAAGGTGGTGGGCACTCTGGTCGCCAGTCGCAAGACGGAGACCATGGAGGGCTTGAAGTTGCTGGTGGTCAAGCAGGTGGACCTTGAGGGGCGCGAGAAGGGTGACTACGTCGTCGCTGCTGATGCCGTGCAGGCTGGCGTGGGCGACTACGTCCTCTACGCGAGGGGCTCATCGGCCCGCCAGACTGTCCAGACCGACCGCCGTCCCTGCGACGGCGTGGTCATGGCCGTGGTGGATACCTGGGATGTCAATGGGGAAGTGAAGTATCAAAAAGAGTAACGAGGCAATGAGGCAACGAGGAATGAGGAATGAGGCATGCTCGTCACTTGTTGCCTAGTTGACTCGGCGCCTTCACTCTGAAAGAAAGAGGGCAACATGTCTCTACATATTGACGAACAGCGCATTGACGCCATCGTGAAAAGAGTGATAGCGGAGCTGCGCCAAGAGCGGCCAATCACAAATCACAAATCACAAATCGCAAATCACAAATCGCTCTCTGGCAAGGATGGGGTCTTTCCAGACATTGACTCAGCCATCGCTGCAGCCCAGGCCGCTCACCAGCGGCTGATGGCGTTGCCGGTGGCGCGGCGCGATGTCATCATCTCTCAGATGCGCCAGGCGGCGCGGGAGAACGCCCAGGTTCTGGCCTACGAGGCCTGGCAGGAGACGGGCATGGGCCGCTACGAGGACAAGATTGAGAAGAACTTGCTGGTGGCGAACAAAACCCCCGGCACGGAGGACCTCAAGCCCATTGCCTTCACCGGCGACCATGGATTCACCCTGGTAGAGCGGGCTCCATATGGCGTCATCGGAGCTATCACCCCCAGCACCAACCCCACCTCGACCATCATCTGCAACGGTATCGGCATGGTGGCCGCTGGCAACGCAGTAGCGTTCAACTGCCACCCAGGGGCCAAGAAGGTCTCGGTACACACGGTGCAGATCCTCAACCAGGCCATCGTCCGCGCTGGCGGCCCCTCCAACCTCATCACCACAACCCATGAACCCACCATTGAGAGCGCACAGCGCGTAATGAAGCATCCTGCCATTAACCTCTTGGTGGTCACTGGCGGGCCGGGAGTGGTGGAGGTGGCCATGAACAGCGGCAAGAAGGCCGTCTGTGCTGGGCCGGGTAACCCGCCGGTGGTGGTGGATGAGACGGCGAACATCAAGCAGACAGCCAGGGACATCATCAAGGGGGCCTCGTTCGATAACAACATCATTTGCGTGCTGGAGAAAGAGATCATCGCGGTGGAGGCCATCGCTGACCAGCTCAAGGCGGCTATGCTGGCTCGTGGGGTGGTGGAGCTGAACTCAGGGCAGTTGAACCGGCTGATGAAGGTGATCCTGCAAGAGGATCACGGGCCTGGCAAGCACGGCGTGATCAACAAGGCCTTCGTGGGCAAGAACCCCAGCGTCATCCTGAAGGAAATCGGGATGAGCGTGGACGATCAGGTGCGCCTGGCCATCGCCGAAGTGGATCGCTCGCATCAACTCTTTTGGACGGAGCAGCTTATGCCCATCATTCC
The DNA here is from genome assembly GCA_964461615.1 of uncultured Anaerolineae bacterium. Taxonomy (GTDB): domain Bacteria; phylum Chloroflexota; class Anaerolineae; order VGOG01; family VGOG01; genus CAZVCJ01. Next base: position 317 of record CAYWWC010000260.1, on the reverse strand, counting down.
GCTGGTGCGGGTGGCTTCGGCGGACGAGGCCATTGATCTGGCCAAGAAAGTTGAGCAGGGCATGGGTCACACGGCGGTGATGCACTCCAAGCACCTGGACCATCTAAGCCGCATGGCCCGCGAGATAAACACCAGCATCTTCATCAAGAACGCCCCCTCGGTGGCCGGGCTGGGCTTCGGCGGCGAGGGCTATACCTCGTTCTCCATCGCCAGTCCCACTGGCGAAGGGTTGACCAGCGCCAAGGACTTCTCGCGGGTGCGGAGATGCACGCTGGTGGATTCGTTTAGAATCGTGTGAATGATTGAGATGTGACTAA
>CAYWWC010000259.1:0-6027 GCA_964461615.1 uncultured Anaerolineae bacterium | reverse complement strand
TACCAAACTGTTCAGCCATTTGCTCAATTTGCTCTGGTGTCGCGGTTTCACGAATGATCAATATCATTGGTTACATCCTCCCTCAAAACTATGCGCAGGCCGCCTAACTTTTATTATACAGCGGAAGCCCTTGCAAGTCAACCACAAGTGCGCTGCCCAGCCCAAAAGAAAGAGCGGGAGGCATTTTTGACCTCCCGCTTGATCCATTTTGCGTCACCTCTCCAACGAACACCAAATCCTGGCCCCGCCCCCAGGACGGCTGTGCACCTTGAACGTCGCCCCGATCATCGCCGCCCGCTCTTGTATCCCGGTCAGACCGTAGTGGTCGGGGTCCACGGCGGCGGGGTCGAAACCTACGCCGTCGTCCTGGATCACCAGGTCAATGCGGTCGCTGCCAAAGGCCAGGTGCACGGTCACCTTTTGGGCGGCGCGAGCGGATCCACGAGCAACTACCGCCGACCCAATGTCAGTAAGTTAAGCGTCGAGTAGGCCAGGTGCAACGCACTTTTTGCTCCGATAAGGCGGAAAACTCGTGTCAGACTGCTTGGAACCATAGCTCTTTGAAAGTCAGCCGAAGTGCGTTGCACCTTAACTTACCGACATTGACCGCCGACCGACAGCGAGGAAACCGGACCACATTCCAGCACCAGCTATGCCAAAGAATCTCTAACTGGCTGCGGCGTAGGCATATGGCCTGACTTCTCGTTCCAAGCGACTGCCCATCATGTCAGTAGCCATATCAAGGTCGTAGTCCATCTGTAGTCCCAGCCAGAATTGAGCAGACATGCCAAAGTATCGAGCTAGCCGAAGCGCGGTGTCAGCCGTAATGCGGCGCTTGCCCAGCACGATCTCATTGATGCGTCGAGCTGGTACACCGATGCCGATTGCCAGTCGATTCTGGCTCAGCTCCATGGGCCTTAGAAATTCTTCCAACAACACCTCTCCTGGGTGGACAGGATTGAGTTTATCCTCTGCCATAATCACGCCCTCCTAATGGTAATCCACGATTTCCACATTAAACACGTCACCTTTTTGCCATTCAAAACAGATACGCCATCGCTCGTTGATGCGGATGCTGTGTTGCCCTTCCCGGTTTCCTTCTTCCTCTTCTACAAACCACTCCGCCAATCCCATCCGGCGGCTTCTAACTCGACCAGCGCCGCGAACTTGCCACCACGCCGAATCAGTTCTTCCGGCGATCCTTCCTCGACGATGCGTCCCTCCTCCAGCACCACAACGCGATCGGCTTCGCGTGCCGTGGACAGACGGTGGGCCACCGTGACGACAGCGCACTCTCGTCCGGCGTCGTTTCGCATCGCTGTGCGCAAGGCAGTCCGGAATTCGGCCTCACTGGCATTGTCCACCGCCGCCGTCGCCTCGTCCAGCAGCAACACCGCCGGGTCCCAGACCAGCGCCCGCGCCAGAGACAGCAACTGCTGCTGCCCCTCTGAAAGCTGCATCCCCTCGCCGCGCCCCGCGCCGCTCAACTGGGTATCGTAGCCTTGCGGCAGCATCGAGACAAAACGGTCGACGGTGGCCATCTCTGCCACTCGTTCGACTCGCTCGCGCGGCACCGACGCATCGCCCAGGGTCAGGTTTTCCAGCAGCGTGCCGCTGAACAACTGTACTGTTTGTGGCACGACACCTACCACACGGCGGCGCTCGTCGTCGGTCAGCGTGCGCGGGTCGAGGCCGGCCACACGCACCTGTCCCGACCAGGGCGCATAGAGGCCGCTGAGCAGGCGCACCGCGCTGCTCTTGCCCGCGCCCGTGCGCCCGACCAGCGCCACGTGCTCTCCCGGCCACACCGTCAGCGTGACGCCGTGCAATACCGGGCGATCGGCGAGATAGCCAAAGACCACGTCGCGCAGCTCAACCGCCGCGCCGTCGCTCCCCAAAGGCGCACCTCTCATCGTAGCCATCATGGCCAACCCCGGCCCCTCTTCTGCCGGGATATTCAACACCTGCACGATGCGCTCAATGCCGGACAAGGCACTCTGTACAGTCTGCCAGTCTTCGCCCAGGTTGCGGATCGGCTCGAAGAAACGCTGAAACAGCAAGATAAAGGCCGTCAGCGTGCCCATCGAAAGCCCCCAGTTCTGGCCCAGACCGCCCGTGCCCATCCAAAGCAAGAGAGCCACTCCCACTGCCACCAGCACCGTGAGCAAAGGCGTGTAAAAGACATTGTACGACAGCGCGTGCCCATAAGCGCGCAGCGTCTCGCGCAGTGCTAGCCGAAAACGTGCGACAAAGGCGTCTTCTCGCCCAAAAGCGCGCACCACCTCGACGCCGCCCAACGTTTCCTGCAAGTGGACATTCAGCAGACCGATCGCCTGCCGACGCTCCCGCTCTGCGTCTCGAATGTGCACCTGGAAAAAGCGAGTAACCAGTGCCAGTGGCGGGATCAACAGCAGCGAAGGGAGTGATAGCCTGGGGCTGAGAGCCACCATCGCCGCCGCAGCCGCAACCAATTGCACCAAACGGGTAATCAGTCTCGACACGCCCGTCGTGAATAGCGTGTCTACGGTCTCTACGTCTGCCGTGCAGCGGCTGATCACATCGCCGAGCGGTGTCCGGTCGTAATAGGATAGGGGCAAGCACTGCAAGTGGGCAAAAAGACGCACGCGCAGGTCGCGCAATGCCCCCTGAGCTACATAAGCCGTGAGATAGGTGGCTGCAAAATCCGCTCCTTGTGCCATCACCATCGCTCCCAGGTAGAACAGGGCCAGCGCCAACACCCCTTCTTGGATACCTGGCGTCAGATGATCGTCCACGATACGTTTCATCAACAGAGGAGGGACGATGGCAAAGGCTTCGGTCGTCAGCACGCATACGCCAATAGCCACGATCAGGCCGCGCCAGGGCCGGAGCAGCGGGCGCAGTTCACGCCAGATGGTGCTTTCTCTGTTTTCAGAAGTTTGTGACGATGCCTGAGTGTTCATGCCAGCACCTCTCTCCCGACAGCGCGCAATCCCACGTGTTGCTGTGCCCGATAAATCCGCGCGTACAGTCCATCTGTCTGGAGCAGTGCCTCGTGCGTGTTCTGTTCGACGATCCGCCCACCATCGAGCACCACGACCCGGTCGGCCAGCGGGAACGCGGCCAGCCGGTGCGAAAAGAAAACGATCGTCGCCTGCTGTTCCGGCGGCGCCGCCGGGCCAAAGGCTTCGCGCAACCCGGCAATGATGCACGCCTCGGTGTCGACATCTACCGACGAGAAAGGATCGTCGAGCACCAGCAAGCCGGGGTTTGCGGCAAAGGCCCGGGCCAGGGCGATTCGCTGTCGCTGCCCGCCGGAGACACGGGCGCCGCGCTCACCGATCTCGGTGTCCAGGCCATCGGGAAAGGCACGAACGTCTTCTTGCAAGGCGGCCAATTGCACATATCGATCCGGCGCGTCGGCCACACCTGGCCCGTTCCCAGACAGGTCCAGCAGTATGTTCTCACGGACGGTGCCCGAAAAGAGAAAAGGCGTCTGAGGCAAGTAGCCGATGCGCGCGGCGCGTTCGGCCTGAGAGAGCGATTCTAGCGACCGGCCATCCAGCAGTACGCGCCCTGCTGCCAGGGGATACAGGCCGAGCAGCGCCCGTGCCAGCGCGCTTTTGCCAGAGCCAACCGGCCCGGTCACGGCGATCAGCGCGCCGGCGGGCACATCGAGGCTCACGCCATCCAGCACGATGGCCTCATTGCCGGGGTAGCGAAAGGTGATATCTTGCACCAAAACGGCAGACGGGCCAGGCGGACGCGCAGGCAGTGGCGGTATGGGCTGGGTGATGCCAGGCACGTGATTGGGCCAAAACGTAGATCGGCGCGTCGCCCGCTGGACAGCGGACGCGGCCAGCAGCGGTTCCAGCCGGGCGTAGGCCGCCGCGCCGCTCTGCACCGAGTTGAACAATTGCGGCACGCGATGACCGCGGCCCACGAAACGCAGGTACAGATCCAGATAGGCGACGAACGCGCCCAGGGTCATCGTCCCGGCGGCCACCCGTTCGCCACCCAGCCAGATGACAAACACAATGCCGGCCATCATCAATAAGGTATACACCGGCCGCAATCCGCTGCGCAGGCGAATGGTCGCCAGGTTGGCTTTGGCTTGCTGCTCAGACAGGTCAGCCGCCCGCGCGACCATCGCCTCCCTTCGGCCAAAGAGCCGCACCACGCGCAACCCGGACAGGTGCTCTTGCAAGAATGCTGTGAGCGTAGCACTGGCCTCCCGCATGGCCGTGGTGCGCGCGCTGACCCAACGCCCGGTCGCCTTGGCCAACAGCATTCCCAGCGGCACCGGCAGCAGCGCCAGCAGTGTCAGGGTCGGATCGTACACCAGCATCCCGGCGATCAAAGAGAGCGAAAAAAGCACCGTATCCCAGATTTCGGTGTTCAGCTCGTGCACACCACGGCGCAGCACCATCACGTCGCCGATGATACGCGCCATTATGTCGCCGATGGGGATACGGTACAGCTTTTCCATCGGCCAGACCAATACACCTCGCAGCGCGTCGGCGCGGATGCTGGCCTGGATGCGCTGGTTGCCGATGCGTAGGCCCCACCGCTTCACGAGCCGTGCACTCTGGTACAGGGCCATTGCGCCGGCATAAGCCAGCCCCGACCACAACACATCGCGGCTGGTGGCTTGCCCCTTCCCCCAGGCCATCGCTGTGTCAATCGCCCGGCCCAGGAGGATCGCCGGCAACACGACTGCGGTGTTCATCACCAGCCCGCCCAGCGACCCGATCACCAGTAGCCCGATCACCTGCTTCAGATAGGGTATGATGGCTTTGAGAAACCGTCGTGTCATTCCTTTATCCCCCGTCGATCTTTATTCTTTTCTACAAACCATCTGGCTTTTGTGGTGGAATCATAGCTTCGGTGGCGCCTCTGTTAAGTGAGGAAACCCCGATGGAACCAAGGCCCAGGAAACTCCTCGATCAGGCCCGCACAGGGCCATGTCCTGCGCCTGCCGAAGGGTTGTCGAAGTCATCCGCTGGAAACACAACTCCATTCACCAAGAAAGGGCCGGCAATCAGGACACACAACACGATGCTCAGCCCGAAAAGCAAAAGCGGGAGGCGTTTTTGACCTCCCGCTTTGCTTTTCGGCAAGTATACAGTTACCGTTTATGCAGTGGGCTGAGTTGGCTGCCATCTCACATTAAGTAGTCTTGTCATAAGGCTGGATGGTCTGCAATCCTGGAATAAAGCGATAGTGCTTCTGGTTGAACGTGTACAACGGTACTCTCAATGCCACCGCTAGTTGACCGATGAGCACATCGAGTAGCCCAGCATTGTGACTGAGATGATACTCTGTGAAAACGTCGAGCGCCTCATCACAATCCGCAGGCGCGGGCCACACTACTCCGTAAGTCGCCAACTCGCGCCTCAATCTCTCTTGCTCCACCTTGTTTCTGCAACCTTGAATCAGTTCCATCACGACGTATCCAGGTAAGAGCAGTTCTTCTTCGTCGTCCAGAGCGTCGAACCACCTCGTCGCTGGGGAATACTGGCGCAACAGGTCAATCATCACGTCACTGTCTAACAGAATCATAGTTGATGCCTCCGCGCCGTTGAGCTTGTTCCCTCAAGCGACGAGCATAGGCTGCACTGTCTCGAATGTCGTCGCGGTCTTTCCACAGGCCAATCAGCCCCGACTGCCGCAACTGACGCACAGTTAAGTGCGAACGTGGCGTGGTTTTCAGAGGCGGTGTCCTGAGACCGCTTCGCTTACAGTCAAAGGGTTGAGGCAACACGATGATTTCAACAAGTTGACCCTTCTTGTAAGGTATCCCTCTGACTAAGACCTCACCATCCTTTGCAACAACTTGTTGAACTCGAACTGCTTCCATAGGTATCACCTCCTACGTTTTGATCGGTCGCTTCGCCATTCTGCATCGTGACAATTATGAAGCAACTGCGGCGGCAACTCTTATTATACAGCAGAAGCCCTTGCAAGTCAACCACAAGTGCGCTGCCCAGCCCAAATCGGGATAGGGGGACGGGCCAAGCCCGCCCCCCTCCCACACCACCGGACATG
>CAYWWC010000258.1:0-6031 GCA_964461615.1 uncultured Anaerolineae bacterium | reverse complement strand
TTACTCGTTGACTCGTTGCCTCATTACTCGCTCTCACAGGCCCACGCCATCTATTCTGACTTTGCAGTAGGTGCACTTTGCGTCTTTGATGTGAGATTCCATGATTCGATAGCCGTAGCGGCCGATGAGCAGCTTGCCGCAGTTGTAGCAGAGAGTGTTCTCGCCCTCGCTGCCGGGCACGTTGCCCTGGTAGACGTAGCGCAGGCCCGCCGCCAGCCCGATCTCGTGCGCCCGGTCGAGGGTGGTTATCGGGGTGAGGGGCTTGTCGGCGAGTTTATATTGGGGATGAAAGCGACTGATGTGCCAGGGCGTCTCCGCGCCTAACTCCTGGGCGATGAACTCGGCGATCTGCTGAAGCTCCCCGTCGGAGTCGTTCAGCGTGGGGATGACCAACGTCGTCACCTCCACCCAAACGCCCAGCTCCTTCATCTTCTTCAAACTGTCCAACACTGGCTGCAGCCGCGCCCCGCAGTACTGGCGATAGAATTCGTCGCTCCAGGCTTTGAGGTCAACGTTGGCGGCGTCCAAATAGGGATCGAAGGCCTCTAGCATCTCCCCAGCGCCAGCCGTCATGTACCCGTTGGTGACATAGATGTTGGCTACCCCCGCCTCGTGGGCCAGCTTGGCCGTATCGTAGGCATACTCGGTGAAGATGGTCGGTTCGGTGTAAGTATAGGCGATGCTGCGGCAGCCGTAGCGTTTGGCGGTGGCTACCAGTTGCTGGGGCGTGGCCTCCTGCCCCATGATCAGGTGCTCGTCTCGCACCGCCTGGGAGATCTGCCAGTTCTGGCAGAAATCGCAGCGGAAGTTGCAGCCCGCAGTGGCTATGGAGAAGGCCGTTGAGCCAGGGTAGAAGTTAAAGAGGGGCTTCTTCTCCACGGGGTCCACCGCCTGCGAGATGGTCCGCCCATAGACCAGGGTGTAGAGGGCGCCGTCGCGGTTCTCCCGCACCAGGCAGATTCCCCGTTTCCCCTCTTTGATCAAGCAGCGGTGAGCACACAGGTTGCATCGCACGCGGTTGTCTTCCAGCTTCTCGTACAACATCGCTTCCTTCATTTCGACTCACCCCTACTCAGAAACTTCCCCTCACCCCTGCCCTCTCCCCAAAGGGGCGAGGGGGCAAATCCCCTCTCCCTGCGAGGGAGAGGGTTAGGGTGAGGGTGGGATGTTTCTGCCCCTTGTGGGTAGCGCATTGTGCCCTGGACAGCTCGCAATGACGCTACAACCCATCCAACGACTTGATGATCTCCTCTACAGCTTGTCGAGCCGGGGACTCAGGGGGCAGCTCGATCAGAGGCTGCCCCTTGGCATCGTATGCCCCCACCGTGGGGTCTTCTGGGACCAGACCAACTAGCTTGAGCTCGTTTTCGGCGACGGCTTGCTCCAACCGTGGAGCTAGCTTAAGTTCACCTGACTCGTCTCTCGGCACTCGGTTTACGATGAACCCGATAAATCCAACCCTGGTATCCAGCTCTCCGATGAGCTTGGCTGCCCTGCCAGCGGCGATGATGCCTCGCATGGTGGGATCAGAGACGGTGAGCAAGAGGTCCACGTCGCGGGTGGTGCGGCGGCTGAGGTGCTCCAGGCCAGCCTCGTTGTCTATGACCACGTAGTCGTATGATTTGGAGAGGCGATCAATAGTAAGGCGCAGCATGTTGTTGGCCGCGCAATAGCAGCCAGGGCCCTCAGGGCGGCCCATGGCCAGAAGGTCGAAATCGCGCTCTTCCACCAGAGATTGCTGGATCCTGAGGTCAAGGTAGTCAGGCTTGCTCATGCCCCCCAGCGATCCGCCGCTCTGCACTTCCTTCAGTGTCTCCTCGCGGATGTCGCCCACGGTCTCATAAATCGGTACCCCCAGGGCCAGGTTCAGGTTGGTGCTGGGGTCGGCGTCAATGGCCAATACTGCGCCAGAACGGTTTTCCACTAAGTACTTGATCAGCAAGGTGGTGATGGTCGTTTTGCCCGTCCCCCCCTTGCCTGCTACAGCGATGGTTTTAGCCATGATCATCCTCCGTCGTCATTGTTGCTCACTTGTGCTGAGCTCTGTCTTGAGCTTTGTCGAAGTAAATGATAATCCAGAGGAAACATTTTGTCAAATACTTGACAACGGGGTTCGTGTGTGCTATAGTTAGATCGGTGCTCAAGCAGGCCAGGCGATCGCGGGCAGCTTTTTCGCACAAGCCGTCCGAGGAAAGTCCGAGCTCCACAGAGCGCGGTGCTGGGTAACACCCAGGCGGGGCGACCCGATGGACAGTGCCACAGAAACATACCGCCGTAACGGTAAGGGTGAAAAGGTGAGGTAAGAGCTCACCAGCGGCTCGGGTGACTGGGCCGGCTAGGCAAACCCCGCCGGGAGCAAGGCCAAGCAGAGGGTTGGCGCAGGAGGGGAGACTCTCCCGCGCCAGGGGCTGCTCGTCTCAAATCCCTCGGGTAGGCCGCTGGAGGCGGCGGGCAACCGTCGCCCTAGATAGATGATCGCCGCCCTCAATCGGCTCTCAGCCGGGAGGGAACAGAACTCGGCTTATCGGCCTGCTTGAGCGCCGCTGCCTGATACAATGCGCCACAAAGAGTGACGCCAGCCCCGGGTATGACCTGAGGCTGGCGTCGCTTTTTACGTAGTGAACTCTATCCACGTTTCACGTCTTCACTTTTTACGTTTCACGGTTTACCGTTTTAGCATGTGCTTCCCCAGTGCGAGGCGACGAGCATGATGTCCACCACGTCAATGTCTCCGTCGTTGTCCATGTCGCAAGCTGGGTCGTAGCGTGGGTCGCCTTCGACGGCGTTCCAGTGGCTGGCCACCATCATGATGTCCACCACGTCCACGTCGCAGTCGCCATCCAGGTCCCCAGGGATGCTCTCCGTCACTGTGACCTGCCCATCCTGTCGATCCACGGAAATCGGACCCGAAGCAGTGTCCATAATCTGTACGTCCTGCAGGTGAAGATCGCTTGTTCCCCCGGCCTGGGGCGAGAAGGTGATGGTGACCAGCACGCCCGACCCGTTGGGTCCCGATGGCTCTCCAAAGCTGGCAGCGGCGAAAGTAACTGTCCCCGCTACGTTGTCTATCTCAGGGCCGACGGGGATGGTACCGCGCCCCGTGCTTCCCAGGAAGTCGCCCAGCTCTGCGCCCTCCAGGTGCACGATGCCTGGTGAGAAGGTCAGGACGAGCTGAAAGCCTCCCAGGTTGGTCACGTCGGAGATGACCACGTCGGCGGTGAAATTTCCCTCGCTGAGTTGAGCCGTCTGCTCCGGCGGGTCAATCCAGACGAGGGATGTAGGCTCTCCCGTCGGGGTAGCCGTCGGCGTGGCGGTGGGGGTGGGAGAGGGCGTCGAGGTAGCAGTCGGGGTGGCGACGGTAGGGGTGGCCGTAGGCGTGTCGGTGGGTGTTGGGGTGCTGGTGGGCGTCGGCGCCGCCGGCGAGACCGCTACCGTCATGTCATAGTTATTCTCAGCCCCCCCGTGTCCATAAACCCGGACGTTGTAGGCGCCACTGGCGTGAACGGTGTACGCTATCTGCTCGTCGTCGGTGGACGAGGTGCTATAGTCCAGCCAGGTCCAGCAGTCGGTGTCATATAACTCCATGTCGAGGTGACCCAGGGCGTGAGCGAAGTGGGTGGTGATGATGACGGTATCGCCGGCTTCGAGATCCACGGCGAACCAGTCGTCGTCGCCAGAGCAGACCTGGAGATTGGGATAGATGCCTGTGGTGATGAGCGCACCCGCGCTGCAGGTGTCGTTTTCCTCATAGCTGTCGTCTGTGCAGACGGTAGTCGGCGTCGCCGTTGGCGTGTCTATTATGGGCGTCGTGGTGCTGGTGGGCGTGTGAGTAGGCGTCGGGGTCGCGGTTGGCGTATTCGTCGGCGTCGGGCCTGTCGCCGTTGGCGTTGCCGTGGGTGTCTTGGTGGGCGTTGGTGTGGGACCCTGAGAGCTATAGTTGACGTAGTTTGCAGAATATCCCACCAGAGAGGTCCCGTACTCAATGCGCATGTAGCCGCTTTCGCCCCAGCCTGCACTCCAGGAGTTTCTCAGGATCCATGCCCCGTTTGTCCCTTGATTGTTATCCCAGCCGACCAGCACGACGGCGTGGTTTATATCCGTACATTCAGGGCCTGTAAAAACACCGCCGGGATAGCCCTGAAAAGCGGAGTTTACGCAGACGGCGACCGCAACAGGTCCATGGTCGTAAATGGCCTGTTTTATGTCTTCAGTGGGTGGAACACTATATTGGCTTCCCACGTATGTCCAGGAGTCAATCTGGTAAGGATGGGAGTAGGGGCCGCTGCAGGATGTGTCCGATGCCACGTAGGGGGAGTCCGCTTCGAAGACTGCTCCAGCCTCGGACTCGCCGGGCGGTTTCTTCCACTCGTGGTAATTGTGGGCCCACCACCCACCGCCGCAGTCCCAGCCATCTGTGTTACAGGAAAGGAGATACTGCTCTGAGAGGTCCTTTTCACCCTCTCCTGCGATCTTGATTTTGGACTCCAATGGACCCACCGTCCCAAAGGCCCAACAACTGCCACAGGAACCCTGATTCTTGACGGAGGTGACTCCCCCCTGATCTCGCCAGTCAAAAGCAGTCGGGAGTGACGAGGGAGGGCCGCCTGGCGTGGACGTAGGTGTGGGCGTGGCGGGCTCCCCCGTCACCTTACGGAGGACGATGTCGTCTACATAAGCACCCTCAGGGTAGGTGACAAAGGAGTCGCTGGTGAAAACGAAGGCTATCCAGACCTCTGGCTGGCCGGTGAGATTGCCCAGGTCACCGACATCGGTCAGATCGAAGTTCACATCGTTCCACCCGCCAGAATCCCCACTGGTGCTAAAGCCGTAGAAGCTGCTGCCGTTGATGGAAGCGCCCCAAAAAAGTTTATCGAAGTACGATTCAGAGAAGCTCCAATACCAGAAAAGCAGCTCGGCGTCGCTTGTGCTGGTTAGGTCAAATGGCCCATAGATCATCCAGGATTTGGCTTTGTCAGGGTAGCTGGAGCCGCAGGAAAGGCTACTGCCATCTGCCCCACCGCCTACGCCCCAGCCGCTGTAGGAGCCGGAATGAGGTCTGCAATCGCGCTTGCCCCAGTAGTATTCACCATAGCCGCTAACGTTATCGAATACATCCCAGCCACCTGGGAAATCCCCTTCGAAATCTTCAGTCATGATGTTGGTCCAGCCGGCGAGATTTCCCCCTTGCAGTTCGACCTCCTCAGAAGGCCTGGGCTTAACAGGGGGCCGCCGCTGAGGGAGCTCCATGTGCGTGGGCTTCTCCACCGCAGGCTTCGTCAACCCCTTCTCCGGAACTACGTCTGGCGACCCAACCACCTGGAGGGAGAATTCCTTAGCTGGTTCCACGCCCTTTTCCCAGGAGCGATGATAGACCAGCTTGAGGGTGCTCTGGCCCGCGTCTGCCGCCTTGAAGCGCAGAATCTGTTTCTCTGGAGCGCCAAGCAGGGGTGATAGTTGCTCGAATTCGGTCTCCCCCACCTGGCGCAGTAAGCCTTCGTCCATCTCCGCTACTTCCCATGAGTAGCCAGTGGATGGGTTGCTCTCCAGGCTGATGACCAAGACTTGATCTTTGCCGAGTTCAGCCAGGCTGCCATTATTCTCCTCAGTCAACCCGATCTCCTCGAAGCTGGGCGCTGGCGGCGCCGCATCCAAAGTGGACATGACACCCGGAGGAACGGCCAGGACGCTGGGAAGCGCAAACAGACCCGTGCAAAGAATCAGGCAGGTAAAAACGGCTGCCAATCTTCTACGTGAAAGAAAGTGTCTGACCTTCATCTAGCTTCTCCTTATCATTTTGTCATTGACCTTGGCCCTTGGTAACTGATCAGTCGCCTGGCACTGAGACGTTTCTCGTAGTGGCTTTGCTCGTGAATGCAAAACAAACAGCGTGTTGCCAGGGCAGTTTGCTCGGACAGCACGCCTTATGGGCCCTATCTTCGGCAACTCGGCTGTCCTATTAGCTCAATCTGCTAACGTAGGAGTCGTTCAAAAACAACTTCGTACTTTTACAATCCAATCACGGTGGTGCCAA
>CAYWWC010000257.1:0-6049 GCA_964461615.1 uncultured Anaerolineae bacterium | reverse complement strand
AACTATGCTAACTTACTATCTCCATCGTCTATTGGGCCTGGTCGTGCCCTTCATACCGCCAGGCCTGGCCTATCCTCTGGCAACTAGATTGGGTGACCTGTTTTACCACCTGGACAAGGCCACGCGAGCCAACATCTACGACAATGTAACTCACATTCTAGAAGGCAGTCCAAAGGCAGTAGGCGATAGTGAGGCCATAGTGCGAGGCGTGTTTCGCAATATGGCCAAGAATTTCTACGACCTGTTCCGGACACAGACCCTGGACTTGGCTGAGGTAGACCGTTTGGTGAAAGTGGAAGGCCAAGAGCAACTCGATCGGGCTTTGTCCAAGGGCAAGGGTTTGATCTTGATTGCAGCCCACTTTGGCAGTATAGACGTTGTGGCTCAAGTGCTGGCTCTATGGGAGATCCCTATCGTCGGTCCCGCTGAGCATCTCAAGCCGGAGGCATTGTTTCAGTACATCTGCAGCCTGAGGGGCAACAAGAGCTTTCGGCTAATACCCATTGATGGGCCGCTCTTCGAGCTCTTCCGCGCTCTGCGGCGCAATGAAATCGTGGCCCTGGCCGCCGACAGAAACATCGCCGGGAGCGGCATCGTGGTGGACTTCTTCGGCGCGCCCGCCCGCTTGCCCGATGGCTATGCCCAGCTCTCCCTGCGCACTGGCGCGCCTATCATCGTGGGATTCAGCCAGCGCCTGCCCAATAACACCTTTGTCGCCCACTTTGAGCCGCCCCTGGAGTTGGAGGCCACCGGCGACCGAGACGGTGACGCCAGGGCCGGCGTGGAGAAGGTGGTGGCCATCATGGAGCGTTATATTGGGGAGCAGCCCGAACAGTGGGTGATGTCGGAACCCTTATGGCAAACGACGTATAACTTATGAAGATAGCCCTGGTCTCGCCCTATGATTATCCCTATCCTGGCGGGGTGGTCAAACACATTTTCTACCTGGACAGGGAATGTCGGCGATTGGGTCACGATGTCCGCATCATTGCCGCCTGCTCAGATGACGTGGGGGACGTGCCCCCGCAGGTCATCAAGGTCTCTGGTTCCATCGCCAACATCCCCTTCGCTGGCTCCGTGGCTCGCATCACCCTCTCGCCGCGCGTCTATCGGCGAGTGAAGAAGATACTGAAGCGGGAGCAGTTTGACGTCATCCACCTCCACGAGCCTCTGACACCGGCTCTGCCTCTGGCTGTTCTGCGACACGCGCCCTTGTCTCCCCAGTCCGTGGTTGTGGGCACTTTCCATGCCTATCGCGAATCCATGCACCGGGGTTACGACTACGCCAAATCCATCATCGAGTCCTTCTTCGGCCGCCTCGATGGCCAGATCGCTGTCTCTGAGATAGTTCGAGATTATCTGTCGCCCTATTTACCAGGCGATTACCGCATTATCCCCAACGGCATTGACCTGGAGTGCTTCAGTAACCCGGCTTTGCGGCCGATAGAGCAGTTTGATGATGGCAAATTGAACATCCTTTTCGTTGGACGTCTGGAGAGGCGCAAGGGATTCAAATACCTCCTTCAGGCTTTCGCCCAGATCCAGAAAGCTTTTCCCGAGACTCGACTCATGGTGGTAGGAGCTTACGATAAGGAGGACAAGGAGCCATTTGTGCTTTATGCCCGCGAGCATCGTCTCCGCGATGTCAGATTCATCGGCCCTGTGTCGGAAGATGATTTGCCTCGCTATTATCGAACCTGCCACGTTTTCTGCGCGCCCTCGACCGGCTTCGAAAGCTTCGGCATCATCTTGCTGGAAGCAATGGCGGCAGGGAGACCCATCGTGGCCTCAGACATTGATGGTTATCGCGGTGTCTTGGAAGACGGGAAGGAGGGGCTTCTGGTTCAGCCCGAAGATGCGCGGCTTCTGGCCGACGCCCTGGTTCGTCTGCTCAAAGATCCGGCCCTGCGCGAGAGAATGGGCCGCCAGGGGCAAGCTAAGGCCACCGGGTACTCCTGGGATAAGGTGGCCCAGCAGGTCCTGGGTTACTATCGAGAACTGTTGGAAGAGAAAAGACATTGAGAAGCAAGAAGGAGGAGAGGTTGGAGTCTCCCAAAGACCGAATGCAAAGGTCGGATGAGGCGAAGAGTGGCCAGACGGTAACCCTGACTGGTCTGTTCAGGAAGCGGTTCGGGGGCACCCTGGAGCCCATCGCCCGTCTCATCGGCCGGACGGGGGTTTCCCCCAACGTGGTAACGGTGATAGGCGTTGTTCTCAACCTGGGGGTCGCCTGGGTACTGGCCCAGGGCCACATGAGGATCGGCGGCGTCTTGGTTCCTCTGGTGGCGGTGCTTGATGCCCTGGATGGAACCCTGGCTCGAGTGACAGGTAAGAGGAGCCGCTTTGGGGCTTTCCTGGATTCGACCATGGACCGCTTCTCGGAGGCGATCCTCTACCTGGGGCTCCTTTTCTTCTATACGCGACTCGGCGCTGGCCGGGAGATCCTTCTCATCTATGCCGCCATAGTTGGTTCCTTGATGGTCAGCTACACCAGGGCCCGAGCCGAGGGCCTGGGTCTCGATTGCAAGGTCGGGCTCCTCACCCGCTTTGAGAGGGCCGTTGTCCTGGTCATCGCCTTGGTCCTGGATCAGGTGCCCATCGGTTTATGGGTGCTGGCCATCCTGGCCAATTTTACCGCATTTCAGCGGATGTACCACGTTTGGAAGGCGACTCATGAGGAGGATGAGGGCGGCTAGGTGCAGACGAGAGAATTTTGCAGTGCGGGCGATGGGACACGGACCAAAGCTGTTTGGCGTGATCTGTCGCCCGTTTTTGCGTTAGCTCTGGGATGTTTGAATCTCCTCTAGTGCCTTCTTCCGGATTTGTGGCTTTTTCTCTTGCCAAACGAGACGAAGTCTGATATACTATGCTGAATAGCTAAAGTGTGCTCGTCCTGACCCGCCTGGAACCTTTTCAAGGAGGTGTCGGCATGTTAGTCTTCCTCTTTACCGATATCGAAGGCTCAACCCGGCTGTGGGAGAAGCATACGCAGGAGATGGGCGGTGTCATTGCCCGCCACGATGCCATCCTGCAGCAACAGATTGGGGAATGTGGCGGCAGAATCGTGAAGCACACCGGCGACGGTGTGTTCGCCGTGTTTGAGAATGGCCATCCTGTCACCTGCGCCCTCGAGACACAGAAGCAGTTCGCCCGCGAGACGTGGGACGCCATCGGAGAGTTACGTATCCGCGCTGCTCTCCATGCTGGCGAGGCGGAGCGGCGCGGCGACGACTACTTCGGCCCCACCGTCAACTGCACAGCCAGAATCATGGCCACCGCCTGGGGCGGTCAAACCCTCCTCACCCCTCAGGTGAGTGAGAGGTCCAGCATCCCCACCCAGGCCACCCTGCAAGACCTCGGCCTCCATCTCCTCAAAGACGTCAGCGAGCCTCAACACATCTACGAGCTCACCCACCCCGACCTGCCCTGGCAGGAGTTCCCGCCCTTACGATCCCTCTCTGGCAATGCCGTCAGCCGGACAGTCAGCCAGCAGGGTCAGCAACTCGTGGGCCTCACTCCCTCTGCCATGGCCACCGGCCTGACCAGCGCGGTTCTTCTCCCTACTATGCTCGGCGATGTGTCTTCCTCTTCTCCAGCCCTCACCGCCAACCTCGGCGTACTCAGCGATTTGGGAGCCAACACCCTGCGCGATTTTGTTGCTGACTTTCTGAAACGTCTCCGAGCCAAGCAGCAGGCTGGCGAACTTCTCACGGAGTTCGGCATCCGTCAGCAGCTTGAGATGGAACTGCTGCAATGGTGGGAGGCTGGCGGGAAGACCGCCGTGGCCCTGCGAGCCGACGCCAGCCGTTTGTTGCAGGCAGTGAACGGCGTGGAAGCGGCGATGAGGGCCGCCACGGACGAAGTGAAGGAGACACTGGCCCGGGGTCTGGCCGACCTGGGCAGCCGATTCGGCGAGTTCCGCTGGATGCTGGTCGGAGTGCAGGAGACCCTGGTCGAGATGCGCGCCCGGCAGGCGCTGCAGTTGGCGTTGCAGCGGCAGCAACTGGTCAAGACCAACCTTCTCCTCCACCGCCAGTACGAAGGCCCGCCCATGGCCAGACTGACCATCGAGGGGGAAGTAGACGAGGAGCCTCCGGCTGACGTGCCCTGCCCCTATAAGGGCCTGGCTGCCTTTGAGGCTGAGGATGCGGAGTACTTCTTCGGGCGGGAGGAGCTGGTGGCCGAACTCACCGCCCGCTTGCCCGGTACCCGCTTTCTGGCTGTGGTTGGCCCGTCGGGGAGTGGCAAATCGTCGGTGGTGCGGGCCGGTCTGTTACCCTCCGTTTGGGCCGGCGCCCTGCCCGACAGCGAGGACTGGCAGACGTTGGTCATCACGCCGGGAGCGCACCCGCTGGAAGAGCTGGCGGTCCGGGTGTCGCTGCTGAAGGGCATTGAGCCTAGCGCCTTGCACGAGGCGCTGCAAACCCGTCCGCAGGCGCTGCACCTGGCAGTCAAGCAGGCGCTGGCCAATGAGCCGGAACAGGTGAAGCTGCTCCTGGTTGTAGACCAGTTCGAGGAGGTGTTTGCCCTGTGCCGCGACGAGGCTGAGCGGCGGCAGTTCATTGATGCGCTGCTCTACGCCGTGGAAGCGGAGGAGGGGCGCGTTGTGGTCGTGCCCACCATCCGCGCCGATTTCTACGGCCGCTGCGCCGACTACACCCATCTCGCGGCCCGCATGAGCGACGGCGTGCTGGTCGGGCCCATGAGTGTGGAGGAGTTGCGTCAGGCCATTGAGCGGCCGGCGGTCCTGGTGGGCCTGCGGCTGGAGCCTGGCCTGGTGGACACAATCCTCGACGACGTGGCCGACCAACCAGGCGCGCTGCCCCTGCTATCCCACGCGCTGCTGGAGACGTGGGAGCGTCGGCGAGGGGCGCAACTGATCTTGTCGGGCTACGCTGCATCGGGCGGCGTGGCGGGCGCCATTGCCCAGACGGCGGACACGGTCTACGCTGGGCTGAGGCCGGAGCAGCAGGCGCTGGCCCGTTCCGTTTTTCTGAGGCTGACGGAGTTGGGCGAGGAGGGGACCCAGGACACCCGGCGCAGAGCAACGCCCTCGGAGTTAGTGCGCAGCGCGGAGGAGGCGCCGGCGGTGGAGGGGCTATTGCGCACCCTGGCCGACGCCCGGTTGGTAACGACGGGGGAGGACAGCGTCGAGGTGGCCCACGAAGCCCTGATTCGGGAGTGGCCGTCTCTGCGTGGCTGGCTGGAGGAGGACCGCGAGGGGCTGCGCATCCATCGCCACCTGACTGAGGCGGCACAGGAGTGGGAGCGGTTGGGGCGCGAGCCGGGCGAGCTATATCGCGGGGCGCGGTTGGCCGCCGCGTGCGAGTGGACGGAGGAGCACGCCGAAGCACTGAACTCGCTGGAGCGGGAGTTCCTGGCGGCCAGCCAGGCGGCTGCCGAGGCAGTCGAGCGGGAAAAGGAAGCCGCCCGTCAGCGCGAACTGGCACAGGCTCACGCTTTGGCTGAGGAGCAACAGCGGCGGGCCGAAACAGAACGTGAGCGGGCAGAGGAGCAGGTCAGATCTGGCAGCCGCTTGCGTCGGCTGGCAGTAGCGTTGGCTGCCGTGTTTCTGCTGGCGGTGGTGGCGGCCGTGATTGCCTTTACCGCACGCGCAACCGCCCAGCAAGAGCGCGACAACGCCCAACGCGAGGCCGCTGTCAACCATAGCTTGGTGCTGGCCGCCAATGCCCAGCAAGCCCACGATAACGGGGATGTTGACCTGGCGCTGGCGTTGGCGCTGGAAGCGGTCAGCATTGACCAGCCCCCGTCGGAGGCCAGGCGCACACTGCCGGCAATAGCGCTAGGCCCGGGAACCCGCGCTGTTCTCAAAGGTCACAGCAACGAGGTCAGAGACGTCGCCTTCAGCCCCGATAGTAAGACCGCCCTCTCTGGCAGTTGCGGTGAGCTTCACTCCGATGACGCCTGTGTTCAGGGCGAATTGATTCTGTGGGACACCAGCGCAGCCATCAGCGGAGCCGTAAGCACAGCGGCGGGGCTGATTGGCTGACAAATTTAACATTTCACTGATTTGACAATAACGCCCCTG
>CAYWWC010000256.1:0-6090 GCA_964461615.1 uncultured Anaerolineae bacterium | reverse complement strand
AAATTCGGGGGGTTGCATTAGTGGAACCCCCTGAATTTTGATCAAAACTTAAGTGGCATGTTGATTTCGCTGACCGTCGTCAGCATCAACTTCGTCGGCGACGGGCTTAGGGACGCCCTCGATCCCAGGCTACGACGTCTCTAGCCACAACGGAAACAGGAGCATCTGATGGACATCGCAAACCGTATCGGCGTATCTCTGGATTTCGTACAAGGCACATCCCTGGAAAATGCCCTGGGCCTGGTGTACGAGGCTGGCTTCAAGGGCGTGGAGATCGTGCCATCAGAGTATCAGGCGCGTATCGGGTTCCCAGCCGGACCGACGCCTGGGTTCTGGGCTCGCACCACGTCCCAGGAGCGCCGGCGTGAGATCAGAGGATTGCTCGACCGGTTCGACTTCGTGACAGTACACTCTCAGCACATTGACCTCAACATCGCCAGCGCAAACTTGGGCATCCGCGAGGAGTCGGTCCGGCAATACCTAGACAACATTGAGCTGGCGCACGACATCGGCAGCCGCACCTGCACCTTCCACATCGGCCACCGCACGCGGTCGGTAAACAGCCAGGCCGATTGCCGGCGCTATTCGGCCGAGTTCGGGCGCAAGGCGGCGGCATTGGCTGAGAAATACGATGTCATGCTGGGCTTCGAGTCTGGCACCAAGTCCATTAGCGATATGTTGCACGGAGTCAAAGGCAGCGAGGACGACATGGACTACATCGCGGGCGCCATCGAGGACATCGGCAGCCCGTGGTTCGGGATGCACGTAGATGTGGCCAATTCCGTAGGCCCTCTGTACGAAGGTGGGCGATCCAGCCGGGAATGGACCACCCGCTGGATCGAGAGATTTGCTGGCCACATCGTGGAGGTGCATTGGTCCGGCATCTTCCAGACTTCCATCGGGCGCACCAAGCACACGTCGCTGACCAACGACAACGTGCAGGATTTCCCCCTGGTCTTGAAGGCCTTCGAGGAGGCAGACTACCAGGGCCCCATCATATTCGAGATCATGGCCAAGGATGTTCAGCAATGGCTGGACTACAACCTGGCTTCCAAGGAACTGCTGATCGAGTGTGCCAGCAGCGTGTAGGGTAGCGAGCAGCCAAAGGAGCTTCATGAAGAGAAAACCAAACGAACTACGCAACAAGCTAAAGTCTGTCGGCTTCGTCACTGGCAGCGTCATGTATTCCTGGGGTCCCAACGTGATGGAAGTCGCCGGCTACGTGGGGCTCGATTTCATGCGCATTGACAGCGAACATGCCTGGCGACAGGACTCGTCTATGGAATACCTCGTCCGGGCTGCCAATTACGCGGGCATCGCGCCCATCATCCGAGTTGACAAGGGAAACCCCCACCTCATTCGCAAGGCTCTGGAAATCGGCGCTGGGGGCATCGTCGTCCCACACATTCAAACGCCGGAGGCAGCAGAAGCCGTCGTCAGGGCATCCAAGTTCCCCCCCCAAGGCTTTCGAGGCTACAGTGGACATTGCTGGTCTGCTGGCTGGACGACGGCGGCCGGCAGGGAATGGGTCGAATGGAGCGACGCTGAACCGATGATTGGCGTCATGATAGAGAACCAGCAAGCCATGACGTGCATTGACGACATCCTGGCTGTTGAGGGGCTGGACTTCGTCCTGTTTGGCCCTGCCGACTACGCCATGTCGCTGGGGACGGAGACAACCTGCGAAAGATAGTGACGAGGTTCAAAGCGCGCTGAGACGAACCATAGAAGCCGCCCGAAAGGTAAACAAGCACGTGATGCTGAGCGTGGATGTTACGACAGAAGAGCTTCAACGATACCACGAGATGGGAGTGACGATGTTCGAGTTCATCAGTGATCTGAAGGTCTTAAGAAACGTCTGGGGGAATGCGCATGAAACTGTGCAGGGTTTTCAGATAAGAAACAGAAATGGAGGGTAGCAAAATGCTGGATGCATGGAACACATCAAAAGAAATCGGAGAGAGCTTGCCCGAAATCGCCGTCTTCGGCATCGGGGCCGTCGAGCAGCACTCCATCCACCTGCCCCTGGGCACCGACTGGCTGGGGGTCAGCGACCTCACGCAACGGGTGGCTAGGGAGCGGGACGCCTTCCTGGTACCGGCGCTGCCCTTCAGCATGAGCGAGTGCCACGGGCCGATGGCTGGCACAGTGTGGCTCAAACCAGAGACCCTGGCAGCGGTGGTCTGCGACACGGTGCTTTCGCTATACGTCCAGGGCTTTCGCAAGGTCCTCATCGTCAACGGACACGGCGGGAACTTCGTCTTGGAGGCCGAAATCCGACGCCTCAACCTGAACTATCCCGATCTGATGGCGCTGCTAGTGCCGCCTCTCTGGGCGCCGCAACCCGGTGATCCCAAAATCTTGGACAAGGGAGTTGGCATCCACGCCAACGAAGGCGAGACGGCCAGCCAGCTGTACATCAACCCTGAGAACGTCAAGGATGAAAGGGTGGATTACCAGCCGCCGGTGGGACGCGAGTTTCTGGACTACGCCTTTGTCGGTTTCATCAGCGAGTGGGGGGTGTGGGGCTATCCGTCCTACGGCACAGCGGAGAAAGGCGAAAAGACTACGGCCATCAGAGTGACCCACATCGTGGAATGGGCCAGAGAGGCTATCGCCAAGGTGGAGTCCTTGAGGGCTGAAGAAGAGGAGGCATGAGATGCTGCTGGATTACCAGAACACTTCATTCGAGGTAAAAGACGCTAAGCCCAATATCGCCATATTGCCTACGGGAACTACGGAGCAATACGGCGATCATCTGCCCGTGGGCACCACAACCATCATCCTGGACGTACTGGCCCGCCGCGTGGCCGAGCGGCTGAAAGGCACCGTGTACCTGCTGCCGACGATGCCCCTGGGCACCAGTGGCCTGCACCTGCCGACGCCCGGCACTATCGCCCTGGAATGGTCTACCCTGATGAGCGTGGTGTACGACTTGGTGGAATCGCTGGTAGAGCAAGGTATTCGCCAAGTGGTAGTCATCAACGGGCTGGGCGGAGCAACCGAAACTACCGTGCGACCTCGCGAGAACTACATCGTCAAAACGACGGTACGCCAACTCAACTACGACATTCCTGAACTGGATGCCATCTGGGTGCAGCCTTTCACCGTGGCCGGGGAAGACCTGGTCGAGATCATGGAAAGCGCACATCAAGACATCCACGCTGGCGAATTGGCCACCTCCCTGATGCTACACCTGGCCCCGGATACTGTAAAAGGCAAGGGAACTGACTGGGTGCCTGAAGAGGGGAAGGAATATCTAGACTACGTTCCCTTCAGCAAGCTATGCCCTGATGGGGTCTGGGGGCAACCCAGCAAGGCTTCAGCGGAGAAAGGGGAGCGAGCGCTGGAGGCCGCTGTACGGCACACGGCAGAGTATATTGAAGAGAGCTTCGCTCATCTAGCAACAATGAAGCGACGCCTATATTACTGAGGAGCGTAACTAATGAATTTGAAGAACCCCTATGACCTTTCAGGTAAAGTCGCTGTCCTCACTGGCGGCGCAGGAGTGCTGTGCAGCACCATGGCCCGAGCGCTGGCTGCTTGCGGGGCTAAGGTCGCTATCCTAGACATCAATCTTGACGCGGCTAACCAAGTCGCTGCCCAACTGCGCGAAAGCGGGGGCGAAGCAATAGCGATCAAGACCAACGTGTTGGATAAGAACAGCGTCGAAGAAGCAGCCAAACAGGTGATCGGCGCTTTCGGCCGTATGGACATCCTGATCAACGGCGCTGGCGGCAACAAAAAAGAGGCGACCACCAGTGACGAGCTTTCCTTCTTCGATCTGCCCGCCGATGCCATCCGCTGGGTGTTTGAGCTTAACTGCATCGGCACGATACTGCCCAGCCAGGTCTTAGGGCGGCACATGGCAGATCAGGGCTCTGGCTGCATTATCAACATCTCGTCAATGGCCGCCTTCCTTCCGCTGACCAGGGTCGCCGCTTACTCTTCAGCCAAAGCCGCAGTAAGCAACTTCACCCAATGGCTAGCGGTGCACATGTCCCAGAACCACTCCTCCAAGATCCGCGTAAACGCCTTAGCTCCTGGTTTCTTCTTAACCGAACAGAATCGATTCTTGCTGACGGATGAGGCCAGCGGCGACCTGACAGATCGCGGGCGGACCATCATTGACCACACACCCCAGGGTCGTTTCGGCAATCCTGAGGATCTGATTGGCGTTGTACTTTGGTTGCTATCAGATGGAGCCAGTTTCGTGCACGGCGCAGTAATCCCCATAGACGGCGGATTCTCCGCTTTCAGTGGGGTCTAGTTAAGGAGGAGGCTATGGGGCAGGCATTGCCATACAAAACAGTGCTGGTGGATTATGACGAGGACTTGTTCTCGCCTCGAGGCTGGGAAGGAGAGATGTTGGCGCAGGCCGGGATCGAATGGGTAATCGGTCAGCATCGCACGCCGGAGACAGCGCTGGAAGCCGCTCGCGACGCTGACGTGGTCATAGTGCAATCGGTGCGCCGCCTGCTCACGCGGCCCGTCATTGAGGGCCTGGGTAAATGCCGCTGCGCCATACGTCTGGGCATCGGCTACGACTCTGTGGATGTGGCTGCCGCCACCGAACAAGGCATCCTGGTTTGCAACGCGCCCGACTACTGCGTGGATGACGTGGCCGACCACGCCCTGGCCCTGCTGCTGGGCAGCGTGCGCCACATTGCTCGCCAGGACCGCTGGATCCGGGCTGGAAGATGGGATCGGACTGGCGCGCGCCCGGCGCGGCGAATGAAGGGATGCACGATGGGCTTTGTTGCCTTCGGTCGCATCGCCCGCACTCTGGCCGAGCGGGTCAGCGGTTTCGGCATGACATTGTTGGCCTACGATCCCTATGTCAAGACTGAGACCACGGCCCTCTACGGAGTCGAGAAAGTTGAACTGGATGAGCTGCTGCAACGCTCCGACTTCATCTCCGTGCACACGCCGCTAACCGACCAGACTCGCCACCTGCTGAGCGCCCGCGAGTTCGAACTGATGAAGGAAGGCGTCTTTCTGGTCAACACCAGCCGCGGGGGAATTATTGACGAGCCTGCGCTGGTGGAAGCATTGCGCTCTGGGAAGGTATGGGGCAGTGGCCTGGATGTGATGGAGCAAGAGCCACTTCCCCCTGATTCTGCCCTTCGCGAGTTCGACAACGTGATCCTCACTCCCCACGTCAGCGCCAACTCAGAAGAGAGCGTGGACGACCTGTATAGAACTGGTTGCCGCATTGCCATTGACGTGATCAATGGCATCTGGCCAGAGGAGGTCGTCAATCCAGAGGTGGAGGGCAGAACACAGCATCCTTATCAGCGTCGCTGAATCCAACCGGCTCTCCCCGTAGCTTTGCTCATACGCCCTTCATCGAAGAAGAAACAGGCTCCGACTCTGCCGGGCGGTGCGGCTGCACATTGAACAACTTGAAGGCCCACTGCACCGATGGTCCGATCAGGATGGCGAAAAGGACCGTCCCGATGCCAGCCGGGCCGCCCAGCAGCCAGGCCCCTAGCACCAGAGTCACTTCGATACCCCCGCGCGCCAAGCGCAGGCTCCACCCGCTGATACGCTTCACCGCCAGCATCAAGCTGTCACGCGGACCTGCACCTGCGTCCACGCCGATGTAGATCGCAGAGGCGACCCCCATGATCAGGATTCCCGCCAACAGCATGGTAAGTTGCAGCAGCAGGTTACCCGTCACCGAGGGGATGAAAGATAGAGCCAAGTCCTCCCACGGACCGATGAACATGATGTTGCCCAACGTGCCCCACCCAATGTGCTCACGCATGGCCAGCGCTACAGTCAGCACCACCAACCCAATCATCACACTCATGGTTCCCGGTGTTAGCCCAAAGATTTGCGAAAGGGCTACCTCCAGCATAGCCCACGGGCCTGTCCCTAGGTTAGCACGGATCAAGAGGGCAATCGACAACCCAAACAGCACGAAGCCGATCTGGGCTACGATAAAGTCACGGGGGAAGGTTCTCCATCGGATTGGTTTGAACATGGATCAGATTCCTTGGCAATGCCCTCCCCAAAAATCTGGGGAGGGAGAGATAAGATTTCCTAAATCTTGTCAAATCCCCCGTCGGTGCATACCGGCAGGGT
>CAYWWC010000255.1:0-6104 GCA_964461615.1 uncultured Anaerolineae bacterium | reverse complement strand
GAACCAATCAATAGAGAGATGACAATTGTTAAGCGAATCATGTGCATTTTTTGACCTCCATTTCTATGTTTTTTGGTGCTCCATTTGGGCATGGCGACTAATTGCCAGTTGTAGAGAAAGCCAGGTCGGCGATCTCATTGGCGATGGCGTAGACGACCCGCCCCTCCGCGACCTTTGAATCCACGTAGTCCAGGAACCGGTCCAGGGCCGCCAGCGCCCCAGGATGAGACTGGTTCTCCCCCTGGCTGCCCACAGCGTACTCGTTGATGTGGCTGACGAAACCCCAGGCGGCGACGCGGCCTGGTCAGCAATTCCCGTTTTAGCATCATCGCCGCGTGATATGGCATCGTAGTGGCGACTTTAGTCGCTGATTACGCGGCCCAAACGACTGAAGTCGTTACTACGAACCCCATAACGGGAATTGCTGCGGCCTGGTTGATTCACTTCCATGCCTTCATCACCAAGGGCAGGTAGACATGATTTAAGAACAAGGTCGGCGTTGGAGAAGGGGTAGAGGTTGGCGTCGGCGTCGAGGTGCTGGTAAGCGTAGCCGTTGGCGTGCCGCTGGTGGCATGGGCGCGGTCGGCCATTTCGTGCACCGCAGCGGCGAAGTAGACTTCGTCCAGGCCGTCAGGAAAGGCGTAGCTGCCGGCATCGGTCCAGTCGGTCGGGGCGGTGTTGGCCGCGTTGTCGGGCAGGTCGGTGCGGCTGCTGAGGGTGGGGTCCACCTCCAGGACGTAGTCGCGGGCGGGATTGATCTTGCCCCACGCGCCGTTTCCGTCCCAGCCATCGAACGCCTGATGAATGTGAGGATGGTCAGGGGCCGTCTGGACATGATCCACCACGCTGGTCAGAACCATGCCCTCCAAGTTGGGTATGTTAGTCAGTGCAGTGGGGTACTGACGGACTGCCTCTCGCAGGCTCCAGAAGGCGATGGCTTGAGGTGGCGTGGCCACGTCGGTGGGCCAACTGCCACCGAAGACGTTCTGATCCGCCAGAGCCTGGGTGACCGGGACGGAGTAGAACTGTTTCACGCCGTCCGAAAACGTTGATAGCGGGAAGTCTTCGTTGAACTCCAGGCCGCCGTTGAGGTTTAGGTCCGGGGTTTGGCAGCCAGTTCCTGGATCAACCACGGTGGTGTAGTGGCCATCGCCGGTGCCGTCGAAGAAAACAGGATGCAGCGGGTCGCTGGCGTCGTAGGCAAGCTGGCTGTAGTCCACGTCCAGCACCAGCGGGCCGTAGCTTAGATAGCGGGGGTTGACGGCAGACAGACTGGCTTTCGGACCGGGCGGGCAGTCGAGTCTGACGCGACCCAGGTCGGCCGTGGCGATCTGGCTGGAGACGGGCGACTCCCATTGGATAACGTATCGCAGGTAGCTAGCCAGCTCGTCCCCGTGTTCACCAGCGACGGCGACGATGACGTTGCCGCCATTGGAACCACCCAGCAAGCCGATGTTGCCGTGCAGGACGGGTACCGGCAGCACGTCATCAATGGTGCGGTCCAGGGAGTCGGTCAGCTCGCCAGCAGCGTACAGGATGACATCCCGCAGAGCGGCGATGCTGTTCGCGCCGCGATAGTCGTAGGCACCGTCGCTGCTGCGGGCAGCCAGAGGGTCGGTGCCGCCGGGAAAGAGGAACACGATGCGAATTACGTCTTGGCCCTGCGACAACGCCGGGCGGAGCGTGCCGGCGTCGGTGCCGCCGGGCGCGAAGATGGCAACAGGGGCGCCGTCGGCGTAGCGGGCGTCCCCGGCTGATGCCGGGGCGAAGATGCGCACGGCTAAGGCGCCGCCGGGGATGCCGGTGCTCTCCGAAGGCAAGCTGATGTCCACCGTGACATCAGCCCTACCCCAAGCTCCGACCTGAGGCGCGGTCCAGAGACCCAAGACTGTGACTGATACCACCAACAGGCTGACATATCTACGTCGCAATCTCATTGTTTATCTCCTTCCATCAGTGAAGACCGCTGGCTTGTAGGTCCAGAACTGCAACTTGGTCAGCGGGTCGGCCTTGAAGTTCTGGGCCGTGGTCAGCGGCAGGGCGCTGATAGAGCGCAGGGTGACTGGAGCCATCGCCCCATGCGCGACGGCCGCGTACTCCTGGGCCATCAGGTACAGGAACTCAGCGGGGTTGATGGTCTGACTCCCCACGATCACCTGGGACGGCAACCGGTCGGTGATGACCGCAGAGACAGCGACGGCGGCGTCCAGCACATCGTCGGCCGGCACGGTGGCTGGTGTTAAGTCGCTGTGGAAAACGGCGGTGGGCCCCAGCAGATCGTGGGCGTCCACGCTGACTGGCAGGCTGCCGGTCTGGTGATAGGCAGCCAAAGCGTGGCCCAGGGCCTCGAAGCTCTCAGCCAGGGAATAGGGAGCGCCGTCGGCGGTCACATACTGCGGCGGATACCCCGTAGCTTCCATCGTCTGGACAAGGCTCTGGGCCGCCTGGAGCAGTTCGCCCTGGGTCAGGGTAGGCGCCGGGCCATTCTCGGCCAGGGCGTAGATGTCGTGCAAGGTGACGGAGCTGAAGCCCAAGTCCTGCGTCAACTCCAGCACTTGCTCGTAGAGAGCCCAGATCTTCTCCTGATCAGCGGGGGGATGCTTGTAGAAATCGTGGTCGTGGATGAGAACGGCAACTATGGGCATCGGATCGGTGAGGCTGGTCAGTTGAGCTCGCACTTCGACCAGGTAATCCTCGCCCTGATCGTGGAGGGCAGCATCCACCAACGGCGCAGGGCCAAGAGCCAGACTCTCCGATCGGCTGAGGAGGCCCATGAACCAAGCGCGCCGTCCTGAGCCTGTCGAAGGGTCGCTGCGGCTGGCTCCGGTGTTGTCCTCCAGCCCCACGGCCATGTGGACGCCCATCTCCTTGTCTACCGCTAAAATGGATGCCTCGAAGAAACGACCAGTGGCGAAGGGATCCTGCCCGAAGGCATTGCGGAAGGCAGTGATGCCTCCCACGTGTGCTCCGGTGGCGGGATTAAGGCCGTCGGCCTCGTAGGTGCGCACGGTGGCCACGTCCTGTTCCCAGTCTTCGCCCAGCACCTGATCTACCAGTTGAGGGTATGGCGGGCGGTTGGCGCCGTGGTAGTGCAGGCCGTAGGGTGAAACCAACAAACGAGTCACCGTCTGGGTGGACCACTCAGCCAGCTTCTCGGCGGCCAGGCCGGTGAAGTAGTAGTCGGCTGCCATGTCCAGGCCGTCTATCAAGTCCAGGTGGCGATTCAGCGTCGGCATGAACTGCTGAGCGGTCGCCTGCTGCACGTTGCCCGGTGAACCCCGCATGTAGTTGGCGTTGTAGGAGATGACCAGGTAGCCGGCGGAAATAGGTGGTTCGTAGGTGACTGACGGTGTCGGAGTAAGCGTTAGCGTCGGCAATGGTGTGGCGATGGGCGTCGGGGTGGGAGTGACAATAGGCGAGGTGTAGTTCTTGAGGATCAGGGGCAAGTAAACGCGCGGCGGCGACGTGAGATAGCGCAGGATGTTGGGCTCTGAGTCATACTCCGTCTGCCATATCTCGATCACTTCTGCCAGGCCCACCCAGCGGATGTCTCCGGCGGCGTCAAGAGCCTGGATCTGCTGCGCGAACTGCGGCGTGAAGCCGGGCATTGACAACCAATTCTGGCCCACAAACATAGTGCAGGTGTGAATCCTATCCGCCTCCAGCTCGCCGTTCTGTTGTTTCTGAATTAGCCGGTCGCAATCGCGGCCATAGCCGCCCACGTGGGGCAGCGGCGCGGCGGTGTCATGCTCCGAAAAGTGTTCGTTGTCCTTTGGCTTCCAAACACCGGATATCCAGAGGGCTTCCTCGTTCTGATGCAAAGAGGTAGCGCCGCCCCACAGTATCTCGGCCTGCCAGGTGTAGGTGGGAGACAAGGTGGCTGTGAGAGGCTGCCACAGGTACTCCAGCTTGGAGTCCTGCGGCGGATCGGCGATGAGGCCGCCCGCCGTGTGGGAGGGCGTGACACCCAGGGCCTCGATCAGGTAGGCGACGTCAGCGTAGTTGTACTGGGACTCGTGGGCGTGGGGGTCCACCTCGAAGCCCAGGTCTTTAATATAGCGCACAATGTTTTTGCCGTCGGTATCGGGCGTGCCAGTGTCGTACATGCCCGCCGCCATCAAGAAGTTCCAATCCGACTGGTAATTGAACATCACGTCGTGGTCGTGGAGCATGTCCACAAACTGGGCGAGGGCGTTCCGGTGCTGCCAGAAGGCTGGCTCGTCGTTGACAAAGTCGGGGTACAGTCCGCTGAGCGGCTCCTCGTTGTGCATGACGACGCTAATAAGGATGGGTGGCTGGGCCTGGGGTGCTCCAGGGGCAAGCGCGCTTATTTGGCCGGGCCAGAGAACGCTCTCCACCAGGACCAGCGTCAAGATGAAGACTATCCAGGGAGTGCATCGTTTTGCTATTTGCATGACGATTCCTCCCAGGCGATGAAAGCGCCGGCGATGTCGGACATAGTAGCCCATTGGATGCGCCCATCGACCACCAGCGGGTCCACGACCGTGGTCAGCCATTCGTCCCAGACTTGCAGCTTCTCCTCGTCAGTGCCCGGCCCGAAGAAGTCGCTGGGGTGCATTGTGCCGTAGAAGGCGTTGACTTTGCCTTCGGTCACTGCGTCCAGTGAGTTGCCCAACGCCACGGTCACGTAATCGAAGGCCTCGTGGCAGTAGGGGCGGGGGAAGGCCTCCAGTTTGTCGCAATGGGCAGGGAATACGCCCGACGGGATGTAGATGATCGCTCCGTCCGGGTCGTGGGTGGTGCGCTCCTCGACGCTGGCTCCGCCAGCCGGCCGCCAGGGGGTTAGAATAGTGTAGCGCTCGTCTGACTGCTGGGTCTCGGGGTTCTTGTAGTTCATGTTGACCTCCAGCCCCACCTACTCCGCCGCCTCGTATAGGTGATCGTAGATGTTGCCGCCGCTCCAGGTGCGCACCTCCGTACCACTCAACTCCTCAATGAGGTCAATCTCCTCCTCCAAAGTCGTCACCCACTCCTCGACTGGCTGGTCGTCGGCGTCGGGGATATGGGCGTCCTCGTGGAAGTGCAGGGCGATCTCGTGACCCTGTGCGGCCAGGTCAGCGAAGATGGTGTCGTCCAACTGCTGGGCTTTGTCGTTGAAAGGAGTCTGGGTCTGGATGGTCAGCACCCCGCCGTGCTCGGCCACGATCTCGGCCAGGCCGCGCAACCGTTCGCGATCTCGCTGGTACACGGCATCGTCCATGTACGTGGCCTGCGGCTCGATGTGCACGCTGATCCCAAAGTAGAGGGGCGTGGCCGTCGAGCCGACGTCGGGCGGAATGGTCTCCTCGAACCAGGGCTGGGGGGATGGCAGGTCCTCTTTGTGCCAGCACTCGTCGTCGCTGCCTTCGTAGTACAGGCTGTTGTCCACCAGGGTGATGGCCTGGCAGGCGCTTGGCTCCGGCGTGGGGGTGGGCGTTGGTTGAGACGGCTCGAACTCTTTCAGCAACAGGGGCAAGTAGACGAGATACGTTGCGTCGCTGCGATCCAGCTCGACGTGATAGCGAGTGAGGCTCTCGCCGGTGATGAGATCGCTCTCAATCTCCATCCAGGTGCTGGTCACCCAATCGGGATGGTTGGTCCAATGGGCCTGGTCAATCCGCTCCAGATAGTCAGTCTCAATGGCCAGGGTGAAGCTGACCTCGAATTGGGTCTGCTCCCCGGCGTTGGTCAGGTCTACCTCGAAGCCTCGAGTGCTCAGCTTGTAGTAGGGCTGGTTTGGGGGCGGCGGAGATACGGGCGCTGGCAGCTCGCCGGTCTGGGCGAAGTGGTCCAGACCAGCCTGGACATCAGCCAGGCCGTCGGCGGTGGCGGGATAGCGCCGACTGCTGCCGTAGTCCTCCGTCCAGATACAGGCGTTATCGGTCCACCAGTCTATATGGATAGGAGCATCGGCGTCCACAGCCCAGAAGCCCAAATTATGCTCCTCTTTCGAGGGGAACTCGGCCCACAGGTCGCCGCTGTCCACGTATTCTGAGCGGCCCTTCGAGGTGTCCATGTTGGCCCAGAAGCCAGAGCCGTCAGGGAGCTGCACCCACCATTGGGTCACCGGGTGGGCCATGAGGGGCGCGGGCCGGGCGGGGATG
>CAYWWC010000254.1:0-6115 GCA_964461615.1 uncultured Anaerolineae bacterium | reverse complement strand
TGGTCCCATCGCTGTAGGTATGTTCGATCACTGGCCCTCCTGCTCGGAACCGGTGAATTCCGCCTCAACCCTGCGATGCTGCTCCAACTTCTCGGCCAGCATCTTGTCCGCCTCTGACCCTGCATGGGTGAGCACCCATTCCTCGGGCCAGGTTCGTCGCCCCCACGCCCTTGCTTCCATGTTGGACGAGAACCGCATGCAATCTACCGGGAGCCACGGCACACAGGGACAGCGGTACAGGTGGTAACTCATTTCGGCTCGCTTTCGGTGGATTCAAGCACCTTCTCGGCCCATGCCTCGCAGTTGCGGTATGCAATGGCCGCCCCTTGATGCAAACCAATGGCGTGACCGTTGTATTCGTGCCGTGCGGCACGAGCCGCAGCTGCGTCGTCCTGCTTTTTGGCGGCTTCCCGGCATCGCTGGATCATGTCCTCAATGGTCATGGTCGCTCCTTATCGGTGGTTTCGGCAAACAGCGGGCGCGTCAAGAATATGGAGCCACCCCGAATCAAGAGAATGATCCAAGATTAAGCACACTTGGCAAGGTGGCTCGTGGAATTGGGAACCACTTTGGCGCATCCCCGCGCAGCACCCGCCGCACCTCGCGGAACACCGCCACCATGGTCGCGACATACTCCTCGGGCGTCGCCTCCAGCCCTATCTGGCCATCCACGCCGTAGTCCCGCAGCCCCCAATAGGGTGGCGAGGTCACAACGCACTGGATGGTCTCAGCCTCCATGGTGGCGATCTGTTCGCGGACATCTCCGGTGAGGATCATTGGATTTTCCTTTTTGGGACTTTGGAAACCTCGCCGCACGCGTGCAGCGCGGTTTCCAGCTCGGGCCAGCCGCCCTCGATCACCCGGTACAACTCCTCGTGGATCGGCAGGTCGACCGCATGCAGGAAAAGCGCACAGCCCGGCGTGTGGCACTCCTCGTCCTCGCCGTCGAGGCATGCCTGGCAGATCTGGATCGCGACCAGGTGGACCTTGGGGGGCGGCTCTCCGACCTGCTCCTCTCGGGTCCATAGCCCGAGCTTTGTCAGGGTCGCCTCGTCGACCTGGTTCCTGCGAAGGATCGCCATCAGCTCCGCACACAGCGGCGCCGGCGGCTTGCAGGTGTTGCACTTGGCCAGGTGCAGGCGCACCGCGTCCTCGAGCATGGATTGCTGCAGCTCCGCGTCTAACATGCTCATACTGCTAAAACCTCCTGGGCCAGGGCCTTGACCGTCTCCTCGCAGTAGCGCTCTTCTATCTCGATTCCCACCGCCTGCAAGCCGGCGTTCTTGGCGGCCACCCCCAATGGCTCCTGGCAAAGGCCTCCCAGTTGCGAATGTCGCCACGCTCGGTCACCTCTTGATGATCGTTCGCGTTGCCCCGAAGCCACGGAACTCCCGGACAAAGGACGCCGGATCGCCCCCGATATATATCAGCGATTGACCCTGGAGCGGAGACGCCTTATCCCTGCCCGGGGCCCAGAAGCGCACGCGCCCAGCAGGGAAGCACATGGCCGATGCAACTGACACGAGTTGCTGCCACCACCCTGTGTCCGTGGCATTGTTCGTGAGTACAACCGCGGAGTTGATGGCGCCGCTTTTCACGTGCCCAACGAGTCGCGCACAGAACTGCGCGATCTGCGGCTGAGAGTAGGGCGGGTTCATCCAGACGTTGCCGCGCCACTCCCGGGTCAAGCCGTCATCCTCCGCCGTGAAGAACTCGGAAGCGTTGACCACGCGGTTCGCATCTGGCGACGATGCGGGATCAAGATCGATCGCCCCCATGGCTCGGCGCGCGGCCTCGATGTACTTCTTCGGGGTATACCACTCGTTGTTGCCGCTGTTGTGACCGACGTGCGCGCCGGGATTTGCCAGGCGCTGGTACTCGGCGTTGATGGTCGTCTCGCCCTTGCGCAGCGCCTCCTTGACCTCCGGCTCAGCCTCGGCCGCCACCCTTTTCGCCTTGGCCATTGTACGTCCGGAGACGCCGGCCAATGACGCGAGTTCCTCGCGAGTGTTCACCGGCTTGCAGACCGGCTGCTCGCCAACGAGCACACCATCTCCCTTTGCACCTTTTGGCAACATTGCCAAAAGGTCGGTGCGTGCCCCCTGGTTCTTCCTGGCCCTCTCCTTGATCGATTCCTCCACCAGCAGCGCCAACTCGGCACGCTGGAACGGGGAGAGGTTGCGCTTTCCGAGTTGGTGGTTTGCAATCCACAGACGAGCCTCGGCCTCGTCCTTCATAGGCAGTTCCACCACGTCGAACTCGATCCCGTGACGCTTGCAGATGCTCAGCCGGTGGTGCCCGTCCAGCAGTACCCCCTCGCCGGCCCACACGACGAGGGGATCCAGGCACCCCTCGGCTCGCACGTTCGCCTCAAGTTGGGCAAACTCCGACTCGGCAAGCGGCGGGATCAGGGCGGCGAACTCAGGGTTAATTTTAGGTTCCATCGCGATTCACGTATTCCTCATATGTCTGGCCAATGAACGACAGCAGATACCGCACTACGTCGTATGTCTGAATTACAGTATCGTCTTCCAAGGTGGTCCCGCTGCCGGCAAAGGGGTCCAGGATGCAGGCGCCACCAAACCAACCCACCACCCAATCTATGTGCTCCTGTCTGCGGGCGCAGGGGTGTGCGGTCAGCGCCCGCCGGCGAGGCGAGTTGAAAGTGACCTCACCGGGTAGCACCCGGGCCCCGGGCTTGCTCTTCGGTGGCTGTCCGAAGACATAGGCAACGTCCGATCCCACCAGTACCCTGCCCCGGTAGGTTGGCACAGCGTAGCGCAGCCAGCAGGTGCGCACGTAGGCCAACTCCCGGGGCACCACCTCGAGGAATCTCGGATCGCTGTCGCAGCCAATGATCACCACTACCCTCGAGGTGAGGCGCGGGAAGTGGGCCGCGGCCCGAGCGAACAGCCCACGCGGGTCCTCGGCGCCGGCCAGGGGCGCCAGGCGCTGGTGCTCCCGGCGCCCTCGAGGTGAGAACTTCAAAGCGTTTGGCCACACCGGGTCTGTGATGACGCTGGAGAAGCTGCCCGACTCGAATTCAGGCATCAACTCGAGGCTGTCACCATGGTAGAGCGTAACGAACCTGTCCTGATAGAAGGGCTTTACCATCCGCCGTCCTGGCGCCGCTGCTCGCCCTTGCGCAGCACCTCGGTGCACATGTGGACCCCGCCGCTGTGGTAGGCTCTGCTCATCAC
Source organism: uncultured Anaerolineae bacterium (assembly GCA_964461615.1). GTDB lineage: Bacteria > Chloroflexota > Anaerolineae > VGOG01 > VGOG01 > CAZVCJ01. The sequence continues at coordinate 2,915 of CAYWWC010000254.1, read as the reverse complement.
CGGGTCGCCGTACAAGTCCTCAAAGTTGCGGGCCTCCTCTTCGTCGCTGTGGAAAGCCATAAGGTTGCCGATCATGATCGTCACCTTCTTGGCGTCGAACCTGCGCCTGACCAGGCCGGCGAGCTGCGCGGAGTCGCGGCCGTTCTCCTCCTGGGTCCCGCACTCGTCCACGATCAGGATCGGCGTCCAGCGCGCGCGCTGCTCCAACTGGCGGTCGCGGTTGCGGTCGTACCTGTCCATCGCCCGCACCAGGTCAACGGCGAGCGTGTACAGCGTCCCGCGGTCGTCCTCCTCGGCCACCTTGCAGGCGGCCACCGTCTTGCCGGTGCCGACCAAGCCGACCAGGGCGGCGAGGTACTGCCGCTCCTCGAAGCAACTGCGCAGCCAGGCCTCGGCCTCGCCCAGCACCAGGGGCTCCCCCTGCTCGTCCCTGCCCGTCATGACGGCGTCGATCGCCAGGCCTGGGAAGTCGGCCGCCTCCATCCGCCGGCGGCGCTCCAGGCTCGCGGCCAGCCGGTGCTGCTCCTCCTGTGCTGCAAAGGCCTCGGGGTGCTGGTGTTCAAACAGGGTGCGCTTGGCCTCGGCCCTGATCACCACCATGCCCAGGCTCTCGCCCATCTGCCTCACCAGCTCCTCGCGCCGGGCGCCCAACTCCAGGCGCACGTCCAGCGGCAGCGGCTCGATCAACGTCTGCCAGTCCTCGGGCGAGTCCCTGCCGGCCAGCTGGTTCTCGCGGTCCTGACGCGCCCGGGCGGCCGCGGCCTTGCGCTCCTTCTCCTCGCGCAGCTGGCGCCGGCGCGCCTCAAGCTCGTCTTGTGCGTCCTGTAGCTTGCTCACTTGCTCTTCCCTCCTCCGTTGAAGTTGAATCGCTCGTTGACCTTGGCGGCCTCGGCCTTCATCTGGTCGCCCGTCGGCATCCTGCCCCCCTTGGGGCCGCGCGGTGGCGGCCCGCTGGTCATCTTCCGCCACAGCCGGTCGTAGTACTTGACCCCGTCCTTCTTCTTGCGCAGCTTTGCCGGCGACTCCACGTTGGTGCACCAAAAGCTGTCCTGGGCCACCCACTTTGCCAGCCGGCCGATGTCCTGCCAGCTGTGGCCGTCCAGCCGGTGCAGCTTCTCCAGGGCGTCAAGCCACCCGTCCTCGTGCTCGGCCTGGGCCGCCGCAGTCTGCAGGTAGCTGATCGTCTTCATCCAGCCGCGCATGATGCGCCTGGCCGGGTGATCCTCGGGGAACAGCAACAACAGCTCCTCGGCGGTTCGCCCCTTCTTGGCCTTACGCTTCGAGGCTTGTGATCCTCTCTTCGTAGAAGAGAGATCTTGTTCCTTTGTTATTCCTGCGTTGGCTTTGCGTTGGCTTTGCGTTGGCTTTGCGTTAGGCCCCTGATATTTGTCCCAGTTTTCAACAGCATACAAAACATGGCAACGGGCACGATCCAGGATAGTTACGTTTCCTTTGTTCACAGCCTTCCGTAGTACTGTGCGCAACACCTGCTCCCCCACTTGTGCCTCCTTGGCCAGGTTGCGGTAGGTCTTGGCTGTAGCACCGGCGGGCAACTTGAACTCCTTGTCGCACCTGTAGCAGCAGTACTCCGAGGGCGCGAAATTGACCTGCAGTAGCAGGCCGATCCATGCCCACTTCTGGCTATCGGTCAGGGACATAAACCACCCGTCCCTGAGCAGAGAACGCCAGAGCAGGATAAAGGTCTCTTCGTCCACCTACCGCTTGCTCGCGTCCTGGCTCTCCCTGCTGGCCTGCTCCTCGCGATCGGCCAGGCGCTCGGTCAGTAGCGCTGTGATCGTGGCGGCTCGGCTCACCTTGGCCCCCGCCGCCTCGGATCTGCGCTCGCGGTCGGCCTCGACCCGCGCCAGTAGGTTGTTGTCGAAACGGTGATTCACAATGGTGTGCGTCGCGGTATTTTCGTTTGGCATGAGGTACACCCTATACATTTATATATGGGGTTGCAAGAAAAATGTTGACGACACATGGAAACTTCCCCAATATGGGAGCCACGAGGAGGAGCCAGGATGAGCAGTAGACCGAGCAAAACGAGGCGCCAGCGCATGCGCGAGATCCGGAAGTACATCAGGGGCGGCCTGCCGAAGGGCTCCGAGGACGCCACCCGCCGAGCGCGAACCCGCCGCAAGAAACACAGGCGCCACAACGAGGCGGTCGTGGCCCGCGTCAACGCCGCCCTGGGCTGCAAGCCGCCGCGCCGCATCCTGGAGACCTATCAGCGATACCGCACCGCGCTGGAGCGACACCCGAAGCAGACGAAGCAGACCTTGCTCGGCACCGGCAAGCGGGACTCGGCCTGGCGCCGGGCGGTGGCCGTGGTCGAGCACGGGGAGGATTGGAGATGAGCAAGGCCATTGATGAGCAAAAAAAGCAGCGCGAGAAGGAGCGCATCGCCGAGGAGCGTCGGCAGCACGGCATCCTCATGGCCCGGCGCCTGCGCAAGCTCCGCACCATCCCGCGGTACCGACTCGTCAGAATGGCCCGGCGGCGCCCCGAATTGTTTGACTACCCGGAGTGCATCAAGAGCATGTCGAATCAGGTCCTACGCATGAAGTTGGCCGAGAACGGGGTGAGCAGATGAGTCCACGGCCGAAGAACCCCCACGCCCTCGCGACCAACGAGGCCGGGCATCTGGAGTGCGGTCTCTGTGGCGGCTCTTGGCCGCTCAGCGAGCAAGGTGAAGCACGAACCGAGGAGTGCCCTGAGCCGGCCACGGAGGAAAGCCAAGGGGAGCGCTCCTTCTTCAGGCGCCTCGCCTCGCTTGAGAGCAAGGTCTCTGATCTGTCTCTCCCCGCGCTGGTGGATCTGCTGCGCGAGGACGAGGACTTCCAGGAGATGCTCGGCACAAAAGCGGAGGCCAAGGTCAAGGCTCCCCTGGGCTACCGCCAATGGCGTGACCG
>CAYWWC010000253.1:0-6131 GCA_964461615.1 uncultured Anaerolineae bacterium | reverse complement strand
CTAAACCGAAGTTCCAGCCAATCCAGGCTCTCAAAAACTCCGAATAGCCAAGCAGGGCGCGGGGATTGGCCGTTTTGGGGGCGGTTTTCCGTGTCAAAATGTACCCATGTAAAATGCAATAAATACTCTTGACACACAGGTCTGAATATGCATAATCGAGGCCATGTACATCGATGTCGTCCCCAACCGAAACTCCCCTCCGGCCGTTCTGCTGCGCGAGTCGCGGCGCGAAGGGGGGAGGATTGTCAAGACCACCGTCGCGAACCTCTCGAAGTGTCCGCCGTATGCCGTCGAGGCGCTGCGTCTGGCTTTGCGCGGCGTCGAGCTCGCGCCGAAGGACGAGGTGTTCGCGGTCGAGCGCTCGCGGCCCCACGGCCACGTCGAGGCGGTGCTGGGGACGATGCGCAAGCTCGGCCTCGAGGCGCTCGTGGCCTCGCGCCCGTGCCGCGAGCGCGACCTGGTCGTGGCCATGATCGCCCAGCGTTTGCTTGAGCCGTGCTCGAAACTGGCGACGACGCGTCTGTGGCACACGAGCACCTTGGCCGAGGAACTGGGCGTGGGCGACGCGAGCGAGAACGATCTGTACGGCGCGCTGGATTGGCTGCTGGCGCGCCAGGGGCGCATCGAGAAGAAACTCGCCCGGCGCCATCTCGGCGAGGGCGCGCGCGTGCTGTTTGACGTCTCGAGCAGCTCGTACCACGGCCGCACGTGTCCGCTGGCCGTGCGCGGCCACAACCGCGACGGCGAGAAGCTGCCCGCGATCGTCTACGGCCTGCTGACCGACGCCGAGGGTCGGCCGGTGGCCGTCGACGTCTACCCCGGCAACACGGGCGATCCGAAAACCGTGCCGGATCAGGTGGAGAAACTCCGCGGGCGGTTCGGACTTGAGCGCGTCGTGCTGGTGGGCGACCGGGGCATGCTGACCCAAGCTCGAATCGAGGATCTGCGAGAGTATCCCAATCTGGGCTGGATCTCGGCCCTGCGCGCCCCGGCGATCCGGAAACTGGCCGAGCAAGGCGACTTGCAACTATCGTTGTTCGACAAGCAGAACCTGGCGGAGATTCGCAGCGACGTCTATCCCGGCGAGCGGCTCGTGGTCTGCTACAACCCGCTGCTGGCCGAGGACCGCCAGCGCACGCGCGAGGAACTCCTCGAGGCAACCGAAAAGAAACTTACGAGGATCGCGGCCGAAGTCGCGCGCCGCACGCGAACGCCGCTCGAGGCCAAGGAGATCGGCCTGAAGGTCGGCAAGGTCCTCAACGCCCACAAGGTGGGCAAGCACTTCGTGCTCGACATCGCGGACGGGCACTTCGCGTTCCACCGCAATCGCGACAGGATCGAGGCCGAGGCACGGCTCGACGGCATTTACATCATCCGCACGAGCGAGCCCGCCGAAGCGCTCTCCACCCCCGACACCGTACGAACCTACAAAAGCCTCGGCCAGGTCGAGCAGGCCTTTCGCTGCCTCAAGACGGTCGACCTGCGCGTGCGGCCGATCCACCACCGCACCGAGGACCACGTCCGCGCCCACATCTTTCTGGCGGTCCTGGCCTACTACGCCGAATGGCACATGCGCCGCGCGCTGGCGCCGGTCCTGTTCCAGGACGAGGAACTCGAGAGCGCGCGCTGGGAGCGCGACCCGGTCGCCAAGGCCGAGGCCTCCCCGAGCGTGCGCCGGAAAAAACGCAAGAAGACAACGCCAGACGGCTGGCCCGTCCACAGTTTCGCCAGCCTCCTGACCGACCTCGCCACGCGCTGCCGCAACACCTGCCGCGCGGGCCAGGGCAAGAAAACCCTCCGCTTCGACCAACTGACCGAACCCACTCCGTTTCAAGAACACGTCTTGGGCCTGCTGGAACTCAGGCCACAAGGGAGGTGTACCCAGTAACGGCACACATGAAAACCCCGTGCAGATCTGAAAAGACAGAGGTTGCCCGTCCTTTTGTGCTGGAACTTCGGCTTAGCCCGAAGTTCCAGCCAATCCAGGCTCTCAAAAACTCCGAATAGCCAAGCAGGGCGCGGGGATTGGCCGTTTTGGGGGCGGTTTTCCGTGTCAAAATGTACCCATGTAAAATGCAATAAATACTCTTGACACACAGGTCTGAATATGCATAATCGAGGCCATGTACATCGATGTCGTCCCCAACCGAAACTCCCCTCCGGCCGTTCTGCTGCGCGAGTCGCGGCGCGAAGGGGGGAGGATTGTCAAGACCACCGTCGCGAACCTCTCGAAGTGTCCGCCGTATGCCGTCGAGGCGCTGCGTCTGGCTTTGCGCGGCGTCGAGCTCGCGCCGAAGGACGAGGTGTTCGCGGTCGAGCGCTCGCGGCCCCACGGCCACGTCGAGGCGGTGCTGGGGACGATGCGCAAGCTCGGCCTCGAGGCGCTCGTGGCCTCGCGCCCGTGCCGCGAGCGCGACCTGGTCGTGGCCATGATCGCCCAGCGTTTGCTTGAGCCGTGCTCGAAACTGGCGACGACGCGTCTGTGGCACACGAGCACCTTGGCCGAGGAACTGGGCGTGGGCGACGCGAGCGAGAACGATCTGTACGGCGCGCTGGATTGGCTGCTGGCGCGCCAGGGGCGCATCGAGAAGAAACTCGCCCGGCGCCATCTCGGCGAGGGCGCGCGCGTGCTGTTTGACGTCTCGAGCAGCTCGTACCACGGCCGCACGTGTCCGCTGGCCGTGCGCGGCCACAACCGCGACGGCGAGAAGCTGCCCGCGATCGTCTACGGCCTGCTGACCGACGCCGAGGGTCGGCCGGTGGCCGTCGACGTCTACCCCGGCAACACGGGCGATCCGAAAACCGTGCCGGATCAGGTGGAGAAACTCCGCGGGCGGTTCGGACTTGAGCGCGTCGTGCTGGTGGGCGACCGGGGCATGCTGACCCAAGCTCGAATCGAGGATCTGCGAGAGTATCCCAATCTGGGCTGGATCTCGGCCCTGCGCGCCCCGGCGATCCGGAAACTGGCCGAGCAAGGCGACTTGCAACTATCGTTGTTCGACAAGCAGAACCTGGCGGAGATTCGCAGCGACGTCTATCCCGGCGAGCGGCTCGTGGTCTGCTACAACCCGCTGCTGGCCGAGGACCGCCAGCGCACGCGCGAGGAACTCCTCGAGGCAACCGAAAAGAAACTTACGAGGATCGCGGCCGAAGTCGCGCGCCGCACGCGAACGCCGCTCGAGGCCAAGGAGATCGGCCTGAAGGTCGGCAAGGTCCTCAACGCCCACAAGGTGGGCAAGCACTTCGTGCTCGACATCGCGGACGGGCACTTCGCGTTCCACCGCAATCGCGACAGGATCGAGGCCGAGGCACGGCTCGACGGCATTTACATCATCCGCACGAGCGAGCCCGCCGAAGCGCTCTCCACCCCCGACACCGTACGAACCTACAAAAGCCTCGGCCAGGTCGAGCAGGCCTTTCGCTGCCTCAAGACGGTCGACCTGCGCGTGCGGCCGATCCACCACCGCACCGAGGACCACGTCCGCGCCCACATCTTTCTGGCGGTCCTGGCCTACTACGCCGAATGGCACATGCGCCGCGCGCTGGCGCCGGTCCTGTTCCAGGACGAGGAACTCGAGAGCGCGCGCTGGGAGCGCGACCCGGTCGCCAAGGCCGAGGCCTCCCCGAGCGTGCGCCGGAAAAAACGCAAGAAGACAACGCCAGACGGCTGGCCCGTCCACAGTTTCGCCAGCCTCCTGACCGACCTCGCCACGCGCTGCCGCAACACCTGCCGCGCGGGCCAGGGCAAGAAAACCCTCCGCTTCGACCAACTGACCGAACCCACTCCGTTTCAAGAACACGTCTTGGGCCTGCTGGAACTCAGGCCACAAGGGAGGTGTACCCAGTAACGGCACACATGAAAACCCCGTGCAGATCTGAAAAGACAGAGGTTGCCAGTCCTTTTGTGCTGGAACTTCGGCTTAACAACTACCGGCCGGTGAATATCGGACGATCCTCGGGAACATCTCTTGCCGGATACCTCGGCTCCTTTCTTGAGAGGAAGTCCTAACCCATTTTCGACAGTTCAGAGGTCAGATCTCTGCATTTGCACGGTTTTTTCGATTTTCTTGGCAAAAGTCTGCACTACATTTCGGACACGTTTAGGTTTGTTCGGCAGGGGTAGGTCGAGGTGGTCGAGCAGGATTGAGAGGTGCGGCTCGGGGCGGCTGACCGTGCGGAGGCGGATTTCCTGGCCGGTGCGGGTTGGGAGCACGACGTCCATCGAGCGCACTTCGGCCAGCTCTTCGAGGAGTTTGCGCGGGGCCGTGCCCAGACCGCTGGCCGACATCCAGTGCTCGAGCGTGCGCCACATCACGAGCGAGAGGAAACACACGAGGATGTGGGCTTGCGTGCGGTCCTGGCGGTGGTGGAAGACCGGGCGCAGACCGAGGTCGTGTTTCGTGACGCGGAAGCAGTCCTCGATCTGCGTCAGGCCGATGTAGGTTCTCCAGAGCGTGCGGGCGTCGCGGCCTTGGAGGTTCGTGCGCAGCAGGTAGTAACCGTCGGCCTGCTCGACCCAATCGCGTAGGTTTTTGCGCACCGTGACGTCAATCGCCAAGCGCTTGCCGTCTTTGTGATTGGGATCGGCGGTTTCGCGAACCTGGACGTGGTAGAGGCGCGCGGCGCGCGAGTATCTCTGGAACAGGCGGCCCAGTCGCCGGTTGGCTTTGTCACGATCGCGAAGCGCGCGCGTGGGCGCTTGCGTTCGGGCCTTGAGTCGCGCCAAGCCCTTCTCCAGCCCCTCGATCTGGCGCTGGCGCATCGCCCGTTCTTTCTCGCGACGGCCCGGCGAGCGGCACAGGACGAAGGTCTCGCGCGCGCCATCGGGGCCTTGGCAGAGTTTGACTTCGACGTCGGACTCGACCTGCTCCCAATCCTCCTCGAGCAACTGGCGTTCAAAGTCCTTGAGCATGGATTTCGGCGTGCCGACCAGGTAGGACGCGCCGCACTCGCGCAACATCTCCAGGTTGCCATCGGTGACCATACCGCGATCCATCACCCAAACCCGCCGCTCATGGCCGTACTTACTGCGCATCGCCTCGACGATTTCCTCGACGGTTGTTTTGTCCGAGCGGTTGCCGTCGAAGACCTCGTAGGCCAGCGGCAGGCCCTCAGGCGTCACGACCAGGCCGATGCAAACCTGCACGCAGTCCGGACGCTTGTCGCGCGAATGACCGCGCTTCGCTTGAGGATTGCCCGCCGCCGCGCCCTCGAAATACGTCGAGGTGATGTCGTAGAGCAGAATGTCGAACGTTGTGCCGAACAGTTCGCCGTAGGTCTGCTGCAGATGGCCGAAAAGCCCGTCTTTCAAGGGCAGCAGCGCGTCCAGGCCGCGGTAGAGCCGCTGGTCGTAGACCTTCTCGGGCGCCACGCCCAGCAGGTCGTCGAGCGCCGTCTTGCCGTACCAGAAGTCGGCGATCTGCAGCTCGGAGGAGGGCGCGCAGAAACGCGCCAGCGTCAGGATGCACGCAATCGTCGCCCACGGAATCTCTTCGCGCCCCGGCGCCATCGAGTCGTTGAAAAAACGATCCAGACCGAGTCGCCGCCAAAGCGCCAGGCCCAAGTACACGTCGCCGAAGCGCCTCAGTCGCTCGACGCTCAGGCCCTGCAAGTCTACCGTGGCCCAGTCGGGCGGGTCGTGTTCGACGGGCTTAAGGAAGTCACTCTGTCGAACCTTCCCATCCAGAATGTCCGCGATGTGTTCCCAACCCACGCGTGTCTCGGCGTCCAGGCCCGGCAGTTTGCCCAACGTCGCCACGATCCGCTGGCGCGGACCACGCGCCGTGCGCACCGACTCGACCAGGGTCCAGTACTCGTAAGTTTCACCGTTTTTCCTGCGACTGTGGCGTCTGAGAAACACGGCCCTTTTCCCCTTCCACCGAGCCGATTGTGGCAAGGATCGCAGGCCATGGCAAGGGGGTGGTCTGCACTACATCGCGTTCCTGAAGGCTTGATCCCGTATTTGCTGGCAAAACGAAAGACCATGGCCTCCATTTCAGCAGAATCTGGCGGGGAACTGTCGAAAATGGGCTAGCCCGGCACCAGACTCTTGCCCGTCATGTCCTCGGGCTGTTCGACCTTGCCGTCCATGAGCTCGATGCCGAGGGCGGCGAGCTCGTCACGGAGCGCGT
>CAYWWC010000252.1:0-6177 GCA_964461615.1 uncultured Anaerolineae bacterium | reverse complement strand
TTGATACGCCTCCTCGATAAGGCCCGCGCTTGGCGGCGGCGGATCGCTGGCCTGAGTCGGCGGCGGCATACCCGTCAGAGAAAACCCCACCACTGCAAGCAAAAACGCCGCCGCTATTACTCCCCGAGTTGCCTTGTTCCTGGTTCGTACTTTCACCTTGCGCGTCTGCTCTCCAGTCAACGTCGTTCAAGGTGCGACGCACTTCGGAAAAGTGCGTCGCACCTGGCCTGTCCGTTAAAAACCACCGTCCGTTGTTCACAAAGAGAAAGCCACTTAGCTCTGTATAGAGTTTGGTGGCTTTCCCTGACTTTCAATGCGGGACGTGGAATCCCACGCTGCTATCGTATCGGTCTTCTACGATCCATAGCTTTTCAGGATGATGGGCAGGTACACTCGGCCCGGAGGAGCTGGCGGTCGGTAGGTGCTGCCTCCCACATCCTGCCCACCTATCTGCTCCCTCACCTCCAGCTCTGGCTCACTCCCCGGCGGAACCACTAACCTGAGGGTTATCACCGCTTCCTCATTGGCCCCCAAGGGCACCCTGCCGATGACAGCTTCGATTCCCCCAGTAGTCGCCGACAGCCCCGAGGCAGCAGAGCTGGTGTTAACGTTGAGGCGAATGGATGTGGTGCCAGGAATCACCTCTCCTCCCTCCAGGTCACCACCCGCATCCTGCCACTCGTCAAAGGTGTCTGGATCCATCTCCACGACTGCTGAACCATCGGCTGGATAATGATCCGAATCGAAATTGAGGTTGGCGTTCGTTGAGTTCCCTTGAGGGTTACGGATAATGACGTCAGGGTCATATTCCGTCTCCTCCGGATCGAGCACGTGCAGGTTTCTCTGGCACAAGTTGTTGTCGAAAGGCACCAGCCACTTATGGGTGATCGGGTCCAGGCTGGCATATATTTCTGCGTAGAAGCAGGTATGTCCTCCCATTGCCGGCTGCCATTGGAAGCTGACCGTCTGGACCTGTCCCGCCGCCAGACTGGCGATGCTCTGTGTGCCGACGTAATTCCAAGCCGCAGGCGGAATCGATACTGCACCCGTAGCCCAGTACAGGTCGACGTTGACGTTCGTCATTGGGGCGTTGCCTCGGTTGCGCACCTTGACGTAGACGTAGTTAGTCTGACCGGCTTGAGGGTTCTCATGCTGCTCCACCCCGTCCGGTTGGCGTCTGTTCCAGATGTCGGGACTCTCCCACCATGCTTCATTATTGGGGTTGGAGGGCACAGACCCGTCGTCTGCGGGATGGTCTTTGCAGTAGACGTCGTGGAGAGCGGGCTTGACCGTGACACAGGCTGGCGGGTAGCTCAGACTAGCGTCATGGCCGTTGGAGTTGGAGTAGTTGGCTATCGTTGATTCGTTGAGGCATAGCTCCCCTCCCGGAGTATCCTCCGGTATATGCACCCGATAGCCAAAGGTCTTCGTCTCGTCCCGCCCCAGAACTGGGATCTTCCAGACTATCACGCCGTTGGTCACATCCACCACGCTGGGCATTGGCGAGCCGAAGAAGGAGCCGGGAACCAGTTCCACGTTGGGATCGAGTACGTCGGTGAGGATCACGTCGGTGGCTGGCATCCCTGTGATGGTGCCAGCGATCTGCTCGTAGATGTCTTCTAGCGCACTGCTATCGGGGGCGTGGAAGTAGTCGCTGGGAGAGGAGGCCAAAGCCTTCAGCTCTGCCTCATCTATGCTAGTTCCCAAGCCTATGGTGAAGATCCTCGTCCCCTTGGCCTTGGCTGCATTGGCTGCCGGTACGGGATCGGGGCCCACGTTGTGCTTGCCATCGCTTAGGATGATCATCACCGGCCGATTGTCAGGATCGTGGCGGAAGCTCTCCAGCTCCGCCTGGGCTTTGTCAATGCCATCGGTGATGTTGGTCTGTCCGCTGGCGCTGAGGGCACTGATGGCCGTCCTGACAGTCCCCGCCGTTTGGCTCAACTGATGGTTGAGCAGGGCCGAGCTGGAGTAGGATACCAGGCCCACCTGATCGGCCCCCGGACTCAGGTCGAGCACATCAATGAAGTCCTTGGCCGCTCTCTTGGCATCGCCTATCGGCTGATAGTCGCCGATGCCGGAGTCCCATCCATCGTCGTCCATGGAACCGGAGCGGTCAATGACCAGCACCACGTCGGTGTTCCTTGACATGGCGGGGCAGTCGCCCCGGCCCGTGATGGTCAGCACCACCGCCGCATCTTCGCCGGCCTTCACCTGCTTTGGGCCCTCCTTAGTGCCGTCCACGGTGCAGACAGGTGAGATGGCTACGGCATACTCAACCTCGGTCTGAATGACCCCTCCCTTGTAATCCCCTGGAGCCGATTTCATTTCCTGAGGGAAGTCTCGGGGGAAGTTCTGGCCAGCGAAAGCTTCAATGGCGTCGTAACTCTCAACGTAGTTGGCTGGCCCCCAAAGCCCACTTAGCGGATTCGTATTATTGGTGGTATCCACAGTGTAGTACATGTCGTGGGAGACGTTGCCTGCGTCGTTGTGCACATTGAAGTCGTGACCTGGGGGGACGGGAGGATGCGGGAGCAACGAGCCATCCCCTACCCGCCCTGGCCAACCCGCCTCAGCGCTGTTCTTAATGGGATTGCTGAAGAAGACGAGATCGTTGCGCGAATCCACCCCCGCCATGGTGACGAAGTGGCCACCCTCACGAATCCATGTTTGACCATTCCACGTCCAGAAGCCCATGAGCAGGATGACATCCTCGCAGCGCTCCACCTCGTATTCCACCCAGTCAAGACTGGGCTGCGGCATCAGCGTAACCTCGTAGTTCTCGTCCAGGCCACGGTCCGACAGGTACCGATTGATGGCATCATACATGTCGGTCACGTAGGTGCCCGAATGTGGGACACCAGTCGTCTTCCCATCGGTGTCCATTAGGGCGGCCAGCTCCTCAACGAGCGGGATCACGTTCCTCGGATCGTGGTCATCCCACTGGCCAGGGTTGTACGATGTGACCAGGCCGTAGTTGTCGTTGATCGCCCGCGGGGGCACTGGGTTGGGCTCCATCTTGGAGTCGAACCACCATAGGCAGTTGGCCACCGCCAGCGGGCCGCAGTAGGACCAAGTTTGCGTCCCAGGGTATGTCCAATTGTATTGCCTCTGGTCGAAGTCGGGCATCCCGCTGGGAGCGTAATCAACCCAGTCTCCGGGTTTGAAGTAGGGTGTCGCTGTGGGCGTCATGGTAGGAGTAGGAGTGCGCGTAGGCGTCGGCGTGTTGGTCGGTGTTGGGGTCGCAGTGGGTGTTCTAGTGGGTGTCCTGGTGGGTGTCCTGGTCGGCGTCGGCGTCTTCGTCGGCGTCGAGGTAGGTGTCGGCGTGAAGGTAGGCGTAATAGGATTCTCCACAGGCGAGATGGCGATGGCCCATTCGACCTCGGTCTGAATTTCTGATAGGGCATACTCGCTCAAGTCCTGCAAGTTCCGCAAGTCCTGCTTTGGTTTGTATCGCTCAGGGAAGTCGCGGGGGAAGTTCAGGCCAATGAAGGGTGCAATGGCCTCGGGGCTATCAGCGTAGCCTTCCGGCCCCCAGGTTCCCCCGGGGCTATTGGTCCCCACAACGCGGTACCTGTCATGGGAGATGTTGCCCGCATCGTTGTGTACGTCGTATGAGTGGCCAGGTATAGGATAGTGCGTGATCAATGAACCATCCAGTACCCGCCCCGGCCCACCATCCCCAGCCCTATTATTGACGGGGTCGCTGAAGAAGACGAACTGATCGTAGTCGTCCGAACCCACTCCTGCCATGGTGACGAAGTGGCCGCCCCAGCGCTCCCACCCCTTGGAAGGATCCCATACCCAGTAGCCCATGAGCAGGATGACATCCTCGCACCGCTTCACCTCGTACTCCACCCATTCAAAAGTGGGCTTTTCCATCGACGTAACCGAGTAGTTATAGGCCAGGCCCTTGTCGGCCAGATATTGCAGGATGGCATAGTACATGTCATCCACGTAGGTTCCTTCAAACGTGCCTCCTGTCCGCTGCCCGTCGGTGTCCATGCGATAAGCCAGATCATCAACGAAGGGGCGCAGGTTCCATGGATCATGGTCATCCCACTGGCCGGGGCTGTACGATTCGACCAAGGGATAGTGGTCGCTTATGGCCCGCGGTGAAGTCGCCGGATAGCCTTCGAACTTGGAGTCGAACCACCACAGGCAGTTGGCCACCGCCAGCGGGCCGCAGTAGGACCAATTCTCCGTTCGGGGGTTCAGCCAGTAATCTTGCCTTTGGTCGAAATCAGGCATCCCGCTGGGAGCGTAGTCATCCCAGTCTCCGGGCTTCCAGTAGGGTGTCGTGGTGGGCGTGGGCGTTGCGGTGGGTGTCGGTGTACGGGTAGGTGTGCGCGTTGGCGTCTTGGTCGGAGTCCTGGTGGGCGTCCGGGTGGGAGTGCGCGTTGGCGTCTTGGTCGGCGTCCTCGTGGGCGTCTTGGTGGGAGTAACAGTGACTGTCTCCACGCAGTTTATCCGAACAGGATGCTCCTGTTCCTCCTGTATAGTGTGACTACAGGTGTCATAGATGATGACTTGTATCCTATAGTCACCTGTAGACGCAGAACTAGGTATAGGCAAGCTGAAAATGAACTGATCGTCTTGATTGCCGTAAATGACCTTCGTCTGTGAGTCGCCAACAAGGACGTAATTCTGGGAATCCAGGACGTTGACCTCGACCATAACCTCCTGGCTGGATAGCGAAGTATCAACCTCCACCCAGACATTGCCTGTCGAACCTGGCGGCCAGCAATCAGGGAATTTCGCAAACGACCGTTTGGAGGCCGCTCCCGAAGCGCCTTCTAACTGCAGCGTACCCTGCTTGACGCCGACGCACCAGCGCGACCGGTATTGCCCCTGATCAGGGTCCCAAAACTGACAGTTAGTGGTATTAACCTGGATCTCGACTAGATTATCGCCCTGCTGTATCCACGCAGCGTCAATGAAGTAGGGGCCAGAGGTGCTCCAGGTATCATCGGCTCCTCTCAGGTAACCGGCGAATCGTCCATTGAAGTACACCTCGTCCACTTCTGGGCAGTCCGGATCCTGCTCATCCACATCCCATACGCGCAGGCTGAGCCAGGCATCTGAGTAAGGGGGCGGAGAGGTAACATTGATCTTAAACTCGATGGGATGGTTAGAGTGGTGAGGGTGTACACACTGGGGATCCGCCCCCCCCATATCGTCGTCGGGGTAGCCGGTGTGGCTGTTGTTCTCGTTGTCTTCTGTGACGACGTAGGTGAGGGTTGCCGAGCCGTCGCAGTCCTCACCATCACCAAGTTCTGCCCGGAGGACGACATCGTCTACGTAAGCTCCCTCAGAATAGTTGATGCTCGAGTCACTGGAAAAGACGAAGATGATCCAGACCTGGGATTGACCAGTCACATCGCCCAGAGTGAAGACGTTGGTCAAGTCGAAGTTAGTATACTGCCAACCGCCAGAGTCTCCCAAATCCTGAACGCCATAGAAGTTGGAGCCGTCAATAGAGGCACCCCAGAAAAGCGCATCACGACCTGCCTCAGTCAGGTGCCAGCGGTAGAAAAGGAGTTCAGCATCGGTTGCGCTGCTCAAATCGAAGGGGCCGGCCCTCATCCAAGAGTCCGCGTTGTCGGGATAGTTAGCCTCGCATTGCAAGCTGCTACCGCTAGCGCCGCCGCCCACAGCCCAGGCGCTATAATACCCACTATAGGGTCTACAAATACGCTGGCCCCAGTAGTATTCGCCATAGCTCGTGCCATTGTTATCCCACACGGTCCATTCGCCTGGGAAACTCCCTTCAAAGCCATCGCTCAACAGGGTCGTCCAGCCCTGAGCACCGAGAGGGGGGCTTATTGGATTACCCAGCCCTATTTCCGAGGTATCCAAGCGTATATGGACACCCTCCACTGTAGGGGTTGCCGTCGGCTCAGGCTCATCTCTCCAGGCATCTGCTTCTTGAGAATACACAGATGTCGGCAAGTTGAACAGCAACGCCGCCAGCAGCACTGCTCCCAAAACCAGAGCAATACTCCCAATCCTGAACCAAGTCTTGCCAAAGAGTTGATGGTTTTTCATTTCTCTTTCTCCTTTGTCACCAGGCGGTGACTTCTACACTCAGGATGTCGAACAAAGATGCCCGACATCAAAGGAATAGACATTATTGGAAATAAGAGCCATCTGTTGGGAAAGCCGAAATTGTGGTAG
>CAYWWC010000251.1:0-6220 GCA_964461615.1 uncultured Anaerolineae bacterium | reverse complement strand
ACCACCCAATAGCATTTTGTGTCCCAGGTTTCGTACACGATGCCTTTGTTCATCAACTGGATTATGGCGCGTTTGATGGAATCGTAGGTGTTCATGCCGAACTTGTAGGTTTGTTCTTGCAGATCGTGACCCTGAAAGAAATCAACTATCCCTTGAACCAATCCCCCCGTACTGGTCGTGGAGTCTGATTGAAACTCGACAGACACAAAATCCTCCACTTCAGGCTTCATTGGTTTGTGCCGAACGAGAACGTAATCTATGCTACCCACGTTTGGCAGTCTGACTTCAGGGAACGCGATGGTGTTGTTGAAATCCCCGAAGTAGTGCAAGGCAACGTCCTCCAGTACCCTGGATACTCCTTCGATGATGCCCCGTTCTTCAAAACGACGTGGACAAATCATGTGGATTTTGCTTTTATGTTCCGCAGAACACACACCAAAAGGGTAATCAATCAGCCGACTTTTCTTGTTGCAAGGGCGATTTGCGAATGGGCACCAGTGTCTCTCACGGATGCTCTCAGCCTCTGCTGAGCGGTTCCCAATTGGGTATCCAAAAATCTCTGCTGGACGGTTGCCTGTTTTTCTCGTCATCAGCTTCTTCCTTCCATGAGCTCTTTCCAAATAGTGCGAATTTCCAGCGGTGAATGTCCACTCTCCAGCAGCCATCCTACCGTCATGCCACATTGGCGGCAAAAGGTTTCGCTGTCATTGGTGTCAATAGTTTCCAACGGTGCCCAGGAAGCGGCTGGCGCATCCCCGTCAAGAGCAAAAACCAAAATGCTATCGTGTTTGATCGCGTTCAAATTCCTGATGTGTACTGAGATGGGATGTTCCGAAAACACGACGTAGACGTTCATCAGTCTGAAGCCAGCACTTTTGAGGGCAAGGGTGAGTTCTGCCCAGGCGTTGGGATCCCAATGATGGAACGTAAACACTATCCGTCCGGTATGACGTTTAAGCACGCGCCCACATTCAGCGAAAATGCCTGCCAGCGCCGTCATAAAGCTACTGCTACCGCCAGTTGTTCTGGTCGCAACAGCACTATGGGCTTCGTTGTAAGCCCAATTGGCTTCGTCAGGAAGCAAGCGCGCCAGCCACACTCGGAAGAAAGCAGCCAGGTTGCTGTACTGTACGCTGTCGTAGTAGGGAGGGTCGGTCACGATCAAATCTACCGACTGATCGTCAATCGGCAGGTCGCGTGAGTCGCCGTGAATGAGCCAAAAGGCTTGACGTCCGTTGGCCAGTTTAGTTTGGTCAAGAGCCTCGATGCCGCCATCCAATTCGCCTGGTATCTTGATCAACTGGCTTTTACCATCTGGCCCAATCCTTCGTTCCACTGGCGACACAGCCCATTTGCGTCCGCGTTCGATGCGGTCACGAAATAGCAATTGCAGGTTACCAGAAGACTTTTGGCGATTGATGGGGTTGTTCTCCAAAGCGGTGTAGGGGAAAGAATAGGCATGGAGGGAGAAAACGTGCCGGATAGCGCCCGGCCGTCGCTTGTACCAACCCTTGTAACCACAGAGCATGGAGTTGAATTCGAGTGAGGTGGATACAAGCAAGCCCAGGTTGAGTTTTATCACCCCGTCATAGTCGCGCAATTGTTGAATGGCCTGGTGAAGGTAGAGCAACTGGCGAGATGAGAAAACGTCGAGATACGAGCTGATGTTGCGCCTTAGCAAATCGCTGGACTTAGGGCCATCTTGCACTGTGAAATCTTCCGACGCTCCAAAGTCTAGCCCGTCCCGCAACTTTTCAGCCTGGTCAATTCGAGCCAAATCGGACTCACCAGGCGGGCGAAAGAATAGCCCGTGCTCAGGACAGGTTGCCACAATCGCAATCGGCACGTAGCGAGCGTAATACGGCGCATCGAGCAATTCCTGATATTTCTGCCCGCAGACTGGGCAAGTCTTCTCAGCTTTAGTGATCAAGCGCGTGGTCTTTGCTGAACCATCGGGACGGCTTTGGCTGTCAGTGATCTCCCAACTCTCCGGCCAGATGCGGATCTTGCGGTCAGCCTCGTGGCGCAAATCGTATTGGTCAATCTGTACCACCTCTCCACAGGCGCAGGATTTGCGCAGGCCGTGGAGGGTATACTGAAAGTCCAGAGTCCGCGTGCAGGTTGGACATTCAGTTTGGAAATAGTGCCCCAAATCGCCGTATAGCTCGGCAAAGGATTGATTGAAAGCGGCCCGCAAATCTCCCAGAGCCGCTTGAGTGAGGGTGGCTCGAGCCTGCACAACTGGAATCGGATCAATATCTGCCCCAATCACATTCGCACCCAGCCGGATTGCTTCATGAAGAGTTGTGCCGCCGCCCATCATGGGGTCGAGCACGATCTTGCCCTCCAGGCCACCAGGCGCGTAGTAATCACGGCGTTTAGCGTTGGGCACAAATTGCTTGAGTATGGCGCGAAAAGTAGAACCGCAGCGCCGCGCCCACCATTTGTGCAGATAGGTATTGGGACGGAAGAGATGCTTATTGTACACCTCAAGTCGGGAAAGCTCATCAACGAACTTCTCGGGAAAGGAATCATCTATCACCAGGCTGAGCTCTGTTTGAGGGGCGCGGTACAATTCGTCAAAGGCCAACTGTCGGGCCTCTCGAATGATATGATTTGCTGGGGATTCAGCCTTTTCGGTCATTACCGGTTTCCTGTTCGGTCAGGTCTCTTTTGTCCACGAGCCGTTGTCCCATCAAGAATGGTTGGCTGCCGCGTGGCGTGTTTGGGGCGCGGGGCGCGGATGTTGTCTCAGTTGCCTCAAGTATAGCGCAGGACGGTCAGTTAGGCAAGGAGTAGTCCATTCATCAGTAGACTATGCGGTCTGCCCGTGCGCGGGGATAGCGCTCATTGCCAATTCCGCTTCGGGAGTATAGACAACGAGCTACACAACTGCCCCAACGCGAATCTCTTGCATAATCGCTGAGACTTCTTCTGTGGATTGAATGTGCCGCGTAAGAACCTGGGCTGTAGTTTCCAACACCTGCTCTGCATACAGCTTGGCCATGTCCTGGCGCAGACCTTGCCCGATGTACAACTTGAGCAAAGCTTGGTAGGACATGTCGCGAGCGCCTGCGACTTTCTTGAGCGCTTCTAGGGTGTCCGTGGGTATCTTGACAGATACTACTTCTACAGCACGCGGACGGAGATGCAATTTGAGTTCATCAGGCTTCTTCATATAGTTTCCTTTCAGAACGTGTTGCCGGCCGAGCAGAGATGATCCGAGTACGTTCGTCGCGCTCTGTGTAGATTACCAGTAGGAGACGTTGGGCCAGCGAATAGCCCAGCATGAAATCGCGTTGCTGATCGTTCACCGAAGCATCACCCATCTGATAGAAAGGATCGAGGAATGCCTCGGCCGCTTCCTCAAACGTAATCCCATGCTTTTCTACGTTGCGCCGTGCCTTGCTCTCGTCCCACTCAAACTCAAGACCTTGCAGTCGGTATATGATGTCCATGTATCATTGCCTTAACCATCAATTTGCGTAGCTGATGAGCCATTTGCGCTTACTCGATACTTCCCGTTGACGGGGTAGTGCCCAAGCGCTTTTCAGGTACAAGTGAGATCAACGTGCGTAATGCCTGATTGACGGCTTGCGAGTTCGGAAAATACTCCCACGGATGTTCTTCATCCGCTGGATGCTCTTTATCCGCCACATCCGGCTCAAGTATTACCGTCCTTTCGCCCGCGACGCGATGCTCTGTTACTGTACCGTCGTCATTGTAAATCCGAACGATATAGCCTTCTTCGCGCAAGACCTTGTAGTGCTTGCCACGCACCCCGCCTGAAAAGTTGTACTCCGGGCGCATGTCGTCATCAATGCCACGGACCAGAGTGCCAGGCTTAAACACGTGCTGCTTCTGCCTCGTACTTGCTCGGAATCTCCATCATCTGCATGATGAGCCGCAGGGCTTCGTTTACGGCTTCATCGGTTGGGAAAGCCTGAACAACATCTGGGGCAAGCAAAACCACATTCTTCCCGGCCCGCCGATCGGGCGCATATCTACCCTTGGCTACGATGGTCATCTTGGACAGGTCGTACTCATCACGCAGTTCGTAATCGTCGGAATCAATCGGCTTCTGCATAAAATTTCTCCTCTCTCTTGGTCGCTTTACGTGCGCTAATGATGCGAATCTGGCCTGCACGGTCTGTGTGGGCGACAAGTAGCAATCTGCCACGTTGCGATAGGCCGGTGGTGATGTATCGCTCTTCTTCGACTGAATGTTCCTCATCAATGACGGTGATGAACAGTGGGTCGTCAAACACCGTCGCTGCTTCCTCAAACGAGACTCGGTGTTTCTCAGTGTTCCTGACGGCTTTGTTTGGATCCCACTCAAACTGAAGTGTCATCAAGGTGTAGCCTCCATCCGTGGTTATGCATTCTTCCCCCATTTCTGCTTTTTAGTTTGACCAAACCGCACACTGAGTCTGCCTTGTAACTTGGTATTCAGTTTCTGCACGAATTCAGGAAGCGAAGCGGCTTCGTCCTTGTTGGGCAAGCCAGGGTTGTTTCGCATGGCCTGGTACACCTCGTCCACGGTGGTCGAGATGAAGCGAGTTGGGATTAGGGCCAGGCGATATCCTGCTTTCAGCAAGTCGCTGACGGGTCTGCGATTTGGGAGGCTACCCCTTGCCCTGCAATGTGACGCTCTGGTGTTACTTCGGCGAAGGAATCTGGCTTCTTTCTGTCAATCCTCGCCCGATATCTGAACGAAGGTATCTCCCTGCAGCTTGTATTTCTGCGTGGCTTCTGCGGTGGGACAGCACATCGGATCTTCTGGCCCGTGCGTCACCATATCCACTGTGATTTCACCCGACTCGATCGCAACGGACTTGATCTGCGCTCTGTCGCCCAGCTTGGCGCTTGCAACATGCTTGGGCGCGCCCTTGTCATTGATGACTGCCTCAAGACTGATGAACGTGCCGCTTCCACCTCCAGATGTTGCCAGGACCACTGCGGCATCGTCTACACCGTCGCCGTTCAGGTCGCCGAAGGCGTGCATATCGGGGTAGACCACGATGATCAATTTTGAGGCCGAGCCCGGCACAATCTCCTCCTGATACTCACCGTCGGTCAGTTTGGCTACGCCTTCGGCGGGCCATTCAGAATGGTACTCAGCGTTCTTGAGCATTTCCACTGTCAAGGGCGGCGGAGGTTCTGGCGTCTTTTGGCCGCAGGCCACCAGTGAAGTTAGCGAGAGAAGTACCAACGTAAACATGCAAAATCTGAAGCGAAAGCTTTTGAAACTACTCATTTGACTTCCTCAGTTTTGAAATAGATTCGTGAGGATTTTGATCTCGTTGCTTACACTATTCATCTACGGTCATTGACAGTGTCCTGCTCGGTCAGGTGCTTTTTGTCCACGAGCTGTTGTCCCATCAAGAATGGTTGGCCGGCGCGGGGCAGGGATGTTGCCTCAGTTGCCTCAAGTATAGCGCAAGTTGGTCAGTTAGGCAAGCGGCCGCTTGTTTTGACAAGAACATCGTTTGCTGGTATAATCACGATTGTTAGTTAAGTCAATCGGTTTGGCATGGCCCACCGCTCCGATTCACTCAATCGGAGCGGTTTTTTTGTAGCAACCCAAACCAGTAGGTCAAACACTTGCGTGAGTCAAGTAGTATCGAAGGAGTACCATGCGTTTTACAGAGTTAGATTTCAGCCCACCTCTGCAAAAGACAATCAGAGCCCTGGGATATGAGGAACTGACCCCTATCCAGATCCAAGCCATTCCACCTGGCTTGCAGAAACGCGATGTCGTCGGTTGCGCCCAGACAGGCACCGGTAAGACATTGGCCTTTCTTCTGCCAGCGTTGGACCGCTTGCTGCGGGAGCCAGCCAAGATCAAGAACCCCCGCGTCGTGGTGCTGGAGCCGACCCGTGAGTTGGCCATCCAGGTCGCCGGGGAAACCCAGAAACTGATTGCCCACACCTCGCTACGTAGTGTTTCCATATATGGCGGCGCCGGAATGAAAAAGCAGATAGACAAACTGCGCCGAGGCGTTGATGTAATTGTCGCCACCCCAGGTCGCCTGATGGATCACATGCGCCGCAAGAACGTAAGCTTTCGCGACTTGCAGATTCTGGTGTTAGACGAGGCCGACCGGATGTTGGATATGGGCTTTCTGCCCGACATCAAACAGATCATCAGCCGTATGCCCCGTCAGCGCCAAACCATGCTCTTCTCGGCCACGATACCTCCGACGATTTCGGCTCTCGC
>CAYWWC010000250.1:0-6232 GCA_964461615.1 uncultured Anaerolineae bacterium | reverse complement strand
ATATGATATATTGGTCAGGAGTTACGCGGCAAATAGCGAGCCCGTCGGTTGAGTAGCGGCGATGCTTGCATCGTGCGCATCGAAACCAGGGCGAGCGGCGATTGCAAGACTCGTTCTTGGCTTCGACACTGTCCTGGACGGTCAGTACAGGGTACGTCGCTCTGTTCCTACTCAGCCGGCGAACTGCGTAACTCCTGATTGGTGTGCGGGCGACATGCCGCCGCGCACATCCCGCGTCACAAGAGTCCAGGGATGCGGCATCCTGCACCCTTCGACTTCGCTCAGGATACACTTGCCGAACGCTTTGTTAAAGAAGGGCTCGCTAAAGTCTGTCGTCCTGGCTGCCGAAGCCCCGCTCTCACCTCTGGATCTGAGCAGGATTGGCCAGCCCGGCAAACAAACAGCCGACCACCCACCGGGATCGCTCCCAGGCTAGAGGTCGGCTATCAATCTTCCATACCACCCTCCTCGCTGAATTACAATTGGGGCAAGGGCTGCGATGATGCTACATTCCGACTTATGTTACGATTCTACTACGGATTGAGGCAGATGTCAAATAGACATTTCTCCTCGGTGCAGCGAGCCACAGCGCGTTCCGCCTCTTACTGACACTGACGCAGTACCACCCCTTCAGTTACCTCAAGATAAGCGGCAAGTAGACTTTATACTCCACTGCCGCCGCCACGCCGCCGCCCCAGAATCCGCCACCGAGGGTGTAGTCACCGCCGGCCAGGATACCAGCGTCGGGCTGGCCGATGGCGCCGCTCAGGGTATACGAACCGCCGCTAGCAGTGCCTCCGCCGCCATCCACCGTCCACCAGGAGAGGTCGTAGCCTGATCGGGCCAGGGCCGTGGAGACGATTAGCAGCAAGGCGATTGTCACCAGCACCGTCGTTCGGCTTGTCATTGTAAAGTGTTTCATCGTCATCTTACCACCTTTCACCTTATCGCAGTGTGACGAACACCGGAATCGTGCCGCTGTCCTTGTCCAGTGGAGCCAGGGCGATGCCGATCACCGGCACGCCTTCGGTCACTACCATGCCCTCCAGCATCCGAGTGCGCAGGGCACGGACGTGGCCAGACCGACTCGCCGCCGTCAAGCGCTGACCAGCTACGATGTCGCCGGCTTTGGCGTCGGCTTTCACGTGGGCGACGCCGAGCACGGTGAGGGCCACGTAGTCGCCGGCTTTGGCCGGGCCGGGGACGCTGTGCAATTCCAGCAGCGCGTTGCCGTCTTTATCGGCCTTGCCCGGCATGGGTTGCAGCACCATCAGGCTCTCGACGACGCCGACGACGCCGGGCCAGGTCTTGGCATCGGCCAGGCGCACGCGCGGCAGGGAGCTCAGAGTATCGGGCAAGGGATCGGCCAGCCCCGCCGCTGCGACCAGATCGCCCGGCGTGAGGGAATCGGGGCCATCCACTACTGCTACCAGCGTCAGCGAGCTGAAAGTCACGTTGGCAGCGCTGATTTTGTCGAGGGTGGACAGCGCCCACTCGCCGTTGGCGTCAGCCGTTTGCACGTACAACGCGGTGAACGGGACACCGTCAGAGGGTATGTAGACGCCGTAGCTGGGGAAGTTTGTGCCATCACCGATTTGCAGGCCATCATCGCCACTTTGGTTGACACGCAGCCCGTCGTCGTTCCCGAGATTGGTAACAGTCAGCATGGGTGCGCCAGCGTTACCGGTGAAAAGAGCCCCGCCATTGGCGCGGACCGCGAATTGATCGGCTGCGGTGGACTCAAAGTCAGCGTCGGTGGAATCGGCCCAGACGAAGGCTCCATTGTGGTTGGCCTTCGCACGTTGGCCAACGGCGAAACTGTACTCGCCCTGGGCGACATTGAGCAATCCCCCAGGGACAGTGGCACCCTCACCGCTGGCCTCATTCCAATTGCCTCCACCGACAGTGGCGTTATAGCCGCTGGCAGTGTTCACGCTGCCCCCGCCGACAGTGGCCCTGTCGCTGCTGGCGGTGTTGCTATCGCCCCCACCGACGGTAGCGCCGTCACCGCTGGCCTCATTCCAATTGCCTCCGCCGACGGCGGCGTCGTAGCCACTGGCGGTGTTGAACTCGCCGCCGCCGATAGTAGCGTAGTGGCCGCTGGCAAGGTTGTGCTCGCCCCCGCCGACGGTGGCGTTGGTGGCCGTAACCACGTTGCCCACACCCCCGCCGATGGTGGCGTAGTCGCCCGTGGCGGCGTTAAAGAGACCCCCGCCGACGGTGGCGAGCGTCCCCGTAACCACATTGCCGGAGCCCCCGCCGATAGTGGCTCCGCCGCCGCTGGCGGTGTTGGGCCCGCCGCCGCCGATGGTGGCCCCTCCGCCGCTGGCGGTGTTGAAGCCGCCGCCGCCGATGGTGGCCCCTCCGCCGCTGGCGGTGTTGTAGTCGCCCCCGCTGGCGGTGGAGCCCCAGGCACTTGCAGTGTTGCCGCCGCCCCCGCCGACGGTGGCGCCATCGCCGCTGGCGGTGTTGAAGCTGCCCCCGCCGACGGTGGCGCCCCAGTCACTGGCAGTGTTGTCTACGCCTCCGCCGATGGTGGCGCGGGTGGCTGTAACCACGTTGCTTGTACCGCCGCCGATGGTAGCGTCTTCGCCGCTGGCGGTGTTGCCCCAGCCTCCGCCGATGGTAGCGTAGGTGGCGGTAATCACGTTCCCTGCCCCCCCGCCGATGGTAGCGGCACCGCCGCTGGCGGCGTTTTCAAAGCCCCCGCCGATGGTGGCGTCCGCACCGCTGGCGATATTCAATACACCTCCGCCAATAGTGGCGCCCCCACCGCTGGCGGCGTTCCATGCGCCACCGCCAACGGTAGCGACCCCGCCGTTACCGCCAGTCGCACCACTGGCTGTATTGCCCAGGCCTCCGGCGACGGTTGAGTAGGGAGCATCGCCTGTCGCCCCTGCGTTATCGCCTGCCTGGTTCTCTTGCCCCCCGCCCACCGTGCCGTAATCGTCGGTGACACGGTTGGGGTAGGGACCACCCCCAGCATCAGTCGGTGCACCGCCGCCGCCGATGGTGGTGCCAACTACCCCGCCGGTCACACTATTCCCACTGTAGCCACCGATGAGGTTGGGGCTGTCAGCGTTGGGCTCCAGGCGCAGGGCGCGGACGTTGTTCACCCGCAGCTCCAAAGCCTGGTCGTCGGTGGTGCCTAGGAAGTTGGTGGCGGGGTTGGCGCCGGCGTTGCCAGTCAGGGACCAGCCGCCGCCCGCGCCGGCCTCGTCGTTGCCGCACTGCCACTGGCTGGTTGTGTTGTTCCACTTGGCTACCTGCCCGTTGCCGCAGGACAGCCCGCCCAGTGTATCATCGTCCACCCCATCGGCGAAGCCGGGCGGGATGCCGGTGAGGCCAGACCAGGGCGCGCCCAGGGCGTAAAGAGCATAGGGCGTCGCGGTGAGAGCCTGGCGCGGGGTGAGGGTAGTGTAGGCGCCAGCGCTTGCGCCCGGCCGCACACCAATCTCCAGCCAGCGGGCATAGCCCGTGAAGATGCCGCTGCCGAAGTCCAGCTCCACCGTGAACAGGCCGTCGGTCACAGTGACGTCGTCTTTGGTGACGGTGTCCACCCACGTCCCACCGCTGGCGGCGTCGTAGAGTCTGAACTGAAAGTCATAGCTGCCGTTGGCCGGGCCACCGCCATCGGTCAGGCGGCCCTGGTAGGTGAAGCTTGTGCTGAGCCCTTCGACGGAGCTCAAAACAGGCGGAGCCGAAGCAGTGGCGCCTACAGGAGCCGCCTTGACACCCGCCTCGCCTTGTGGCCCCGGCTCCTGAGCCTGGGTTAGTCCCACTGCCAGGGCCAACATCAACCCCAGGGCCAGCACGCTGATAAGAATAGCTCGTCCTTTCATCGTAGACCTCCTTTGAGTTTGAGATAGTGATCGGATAGATGGGGACAATCGTCATGCTTTCATCGCACACCCCCTCATACGCATCTTCAAGCGCCTCTCAGCTCTCGAAGGACATTATATCAACTTTCAAACTAAATGGCAATTATCGCCCCGGACAAGGTTTGTCACAATCGCCAAATGATGGTATACTACCAACCGCGTGGAAGACAACATTGGAGGCATAGCTTGTCGGTTTTGGCAATCGTTTACGGATTCACGGCGGTGATCCTGGCTACTTACGGACTCAACTCTTTGATCATGGTGCTGCTCTACCTGCGCCATCGCTACGAACACCAGTCCCCTCTCCCCCTGACGAACGCGCCCCACGTGACGGTACAACTGCCTATCTACAACGAGCTCCACGTGGTGGAACGTCTGATTGATGCCGTGACGCGGCTTGACTATCCCCGGGAGAAGCTCCAGATCCAGGTGCTAGACGATTCCAGCGACGAGACGACAGCGCTGGCTCAAGCTCGAGTGGACTATTATCGAAAGCGGGGAATTGACATCGTTCTGATCCACCGCCCTGAGCGGACGGGCTTCAAGGCCGGGGCCTTGCAGCGAGGCACAGAAACGGCCACGGGGGACTTCATCGCTATCTTCGACGCCGACTTCGTGCCCGAGCCAGATTTCCTGCAGGACATCATCCCCCACTTCCAGGGCCAGCCTCGCCTGGGGCTGGTGCAGGCCCGCTGGGGCCACATCAACGCCGACTACTCGCACCTGACCAGAGCCCAGGCCCTGGCCCTGGACGGCCACTTCGTGGTCGAACAGACGGCTCGCCAGCGCTCAGGGCTGTTCATGAACTTCAACGGCGCGTCGGGCGTCTGGCGAAAGAGCTGCATTGAGGAAGCCGGGGGCTGGCGGGGCGATACCCTGTCTGAGGATCTGGACCTGAGCTACCGGGCGCAGTTAGGCGGATGGCAGCTTCTCTATCTGCCCAACGTGGTCTCCCCGGCCGAGATTCCGCCCCAGATCAACGCCTTCAAGCGCCAACAGTTCCGCTGGGCCAAAGGCTCCATCCAATGTCTCTTGAAACACTGGCGCACTCTGCTGAGAACACCGCGACCGGCCTTTGTGCGCCTGCAGGGGCTGATCCATCTGAGCAACTACCTGATCCACCCCCTGATGCTGATCCTGCTGCTGCTAACTCTGCCCTTGCTACTTGGGCAGGGCGTGACGCGCCTTCCGCTATTGTATCTCGGCCTGGGCAGCCTGGGGCCGCCCTTGCTTTTCGCCCTCTCCCAGTGGGATGTCTATCCCGACTGGCGTCGAAGGATAGCCTATTTCCCCTTCCTGGTTCTACTGGGCACGGGGATAGCTTTGAACAACGCTTGTGCCGTTGGCGAGGCCCTGACCAGGCGGCCCAACCTTTTCCAGCGTACGCCCAAGTTCGGCCTCGAAGATCGCACCGACCGCTGGGCCGAGAGCCGCTACGCCTTGCCCGTCAACTGGATGACACTGGGCGAAGTTCTTTTGAGCCTGTACTCTTTGATCGCCGTGATAGTGGCTTTAGTCAAGGGCAACTACTATGCTGTGCCTTTCTTGCTCTTGTACTTGGGCGGGTTCGGCTACGTGGCTGCTTTGGGCCTGGGGTTTAGAACACGGATGCGTAAAATTTACGGATTCCTACTCAGTCCGAGTCGCTTGATTCGTTGATCCTGCCGATCTTCCCAACCAAGAACAGGATTTACAGAATTAGCGGATCGGCTGCGCAAATCCGTTTAATTCTGCGAATCCTGTTCTAAAAGAGCCCGCCAATCGGCCTTTATACAACCTAAGATTTAAGCGCTCTCGTCCTTTTCTCCGTCAGCGGTTTTGGGCGCCAGGTCGGGGGCCTTGGTGATAGGAGGCTTGAACTCAGCACCCTCCATGATGATCTCACCACTGATGAAACCTCCCTCATCAACCAGGAAGGATTTCACAGTGATGTTGCCCCAGACGCGGCCCGAGGATAGGATCTCCACCCGGTTGGCCTTGACGTTGCCTTTGACCGACCCCGCCACCGAGACGTTGTAGGCGACGACGTCGGCCATTACTTTGGCCTCTTCACCGATGATGAAATTGCCGCCCGTCTCCACCAATCCCTCGAAGACGCCGTCAACGCGCAGTCCACCGTCGTTTTGGACGGCGCCTTTGAAATTGGTGGTGGGGCCTACCACCGTCTCCACCTGGCCCGGCGGGGGAGGCTTGAATTTGTTTCTCTTGAATACAGACATGGTTGGTTCCTCCTTAAGCGTATGATTTGACGCTCTAAATATACTACGCTTGGGGAAATTTGTCAACCGAGATGATCGATTGGACTTTGGACAAATTAGATGTAGAGCAAAGTTCCGACTTGCACTTTAACA
>CAYWWC010000249.1:0-6259 GCA_964461615.1 uncultured Anaerolineae bacterium | reverse complement strand
CGGCACTATCTGCTGGCCGAATGGCGCCGACCTGGACCCGGACGTACTCTATGCCTTGGTCTCGGGTGAGTCGATCCTTGTTTCTGAACCCGAAGCTATGCTTGTTGCTTGATCTGAGCTATGAGTGATATTGCCATTCGAGTCGAAAACCTTTCCAAGCAACACCGCATCGGCGGCCCCCAGGCGGGCTACAAGACGATCCGTGAATCGCTGACCGAGGCCGCTGCTGCCCCTTTCCGCCGCCTATCCGCCGTCGCCAACGAGACCATCTGGGCGCTGAAGGATGTGTCCTTATGAGGTGCAGCGCGGCGAGGTGGTGGGCGTCATTGGCCGCAACGAGGCGGGGAAGACCACGCTGCGCAAGGTCCTCTCCCGCATTACCAAGCCGACGGAGGGCCACGCCGAGACTTCGTCGTGAGCCTGTCCTGAGCTTGCCGAAGGGATCAGTCGAACGATCCACGGGCGGGGAGGCTCTCTGCTGAAGGTAGAGGAATGATGTTGTAAGAATGACGCAAGTGAGAGGAGTAGAACCTATGGTCGCTTTAAGAGAAAGAATTGTGGAGAAACTAGAATACTTACCCGAGTCTAACCTGCACTAAGTTTTGAGCTTTGTCGAATTTCTGACGGGTAGGGACACGGAGCAGGATGAACCCCTGTTATCCGTAGCAGGCGTTCTTTCTGGAAAGATGCTTTCTGCCAAAGAGATCGAGGAAGAGCTCTACAGCGATAGGAGAGAGGCAGCGCTGTGAAAATCATTTGGACAAGACATGCGGAAGAGCGCCAGGAGGAATGGCGGAAAAAGCTGGGCATCACTCGTCAGGAAGTGGAGGATTTGTTGAGGGATCCCGAACAGGTGGCGCCAGGTGACCTCGAAGCCCTTGTCGCTTAAGCAAGAAGGGGAAATGGCCTGCTGAGGGTTCCCTTTGTTGAAACGGAAAGAGGACGCAAGATCCTGACGGTCTATTGGACCAGCAAGGTGGAGAAGTATTGGTGGGAGGAACAAGATGCGAACCCGATATGATTCTGAAGCCGACATCCTTCTATTTGTCCTACGGGATTTGCCCCCGGTGGACGCGGTGGAGGAGGCGGGAGGTGTGATCATCAGCTACGGCGAGGATGGGGAGGCGGTCAGTGTGGAGTTTCTGCACGCTGCTGTGCGTCATCTGATTCAGACAGGTGAGATCAGCGTGACACTTCAGGCCGAGCGTGTACCCGAGAGAGTGTATGCGACGGCTGGAGCCTAGCGTGAGTACAGAAGCGAGCGACGATTCAGTATCTCTGGTGCTGTACAGGCCGTCTGTGTGTAGGCGATGAGGGATTGTTAATGGATGACATCGCCATCCGAGTCCAAAACCTGAGCAAGGAATACCGTATCGGTGGCCCCCAGGCGCGCTACAAGACGATCCGCGAATCGCTGACCGAGGCGGAGCAGGCCCCCTTCCGCAGGCTCAGTACAAGCGACAAGCTCAGGACAAGGCCCAGTACAAGCATGCGGAAGATGGAGGACGGGGGGGGAAGGGGAGAATGGAAAGCAGTTGAGCAGGAGAACGAGAACATGGAGAGAGGCGGCGCCTGATGGTGATGCGTGAGGTGGTATTGGAGGCGGTAAACGGCCTGCCGGACGAGCGGATAGAAGAAGTGTTGGGCTTCATTAGCTATTTGCAGTGGCAGGAGGGGTTGCTGGAGGACCAGTCCTGGTTTTGGAGCCTGGAGTGGCAGGCTCGTATTCGCCAGGGGGAGGCGGATATCGCGGCTGGCCGCACCAAACGGGTGACGGCTGAAGATATTGAGGAAGGGCTAGCCTGGCTGGATGTCTGACATCATTATCGAACTCACTGAACGAGTCAAGGCAGATTATCAAGACCTGCCTGCGCATGTGAAGAAGAAGTTCAAGAAACAATTGCGTTTCCTGGTTGCTAATCCCAGGCATCCCTCGCTGCGGATCCATCCCATTCGGGGAAGCAGTGGGTATTGGGAGTTTTACATTGACGACAAGTATCGGTGTGTGTTCCGACGAGAGGGCAACGTGTACTACCTGGTAGCTGGCGGCTCACATCAGGTGGTAAACGAGTTCGCTAGGAGATAGTTGGATATGGCTTCGCAGTTCCCTAGCACTCGTGCACCCTGGCGCCTCAGCTCCTCGGCTGAGAAGCCTACGCATCGTCGGTGCCCGCCCCAATCTCACGAAGGTCGCCCCCATCATGCGAGAGATGTAGAAGAAAATTCGTGATAATTCGTGTAATTCGTGGCAAAAAAGAAATATGACTGACATCGCCATTAGAGTCAAAAACCTTTCCAAACAATACCCTTCGACAAGCTCAGGACAAGCCGCATCGGCAGCCCTTCGACGGGGCTCAGTACAGGGCTCAAGATACTCTCCCGCATCACGGAGCCGACGGAGGGCGCGCCGGAGAGCTGGCAGGCCGAGATCCAAGGGCGGGTGGGCTCCCTGCTGGAGGCGGTGCCCTGAGCCTGCCGAAGGGTGGGCACCGGCTTCCACCCCGAGCTGACCGGGCGGGAGAACATCTACCTGAACGGCGCCATCCCTTTACTTCGACAGGCTCAGTACAAGCGACAAGCTCAGGACAGGCCTGGGGATGAAGCGGGATGAGGAAGTCTGGGCTGACATTGTTCAGGCCCGCAATACAGCGGTTCACGTGTACCGTCAGGAGTATGCTCAGGCACTTTACCGCAAGTTAAGGAGGTTTTACGAAGCGTTCAAAGGGCTACAGAATGCGTGCGCTTCGTTGTGACGAAGGACGAACAAGATGTGTGCTAGTCATCCGCAAACGGAAACGATCCATCAGCGTTATCTGTTCCAGATCAAAGCCATACTGACCAGCGTGTTCAAAGACAGGGAATGTGCGATGTACTTGTTCGGTTCCAGGGCTGCGGGCACGCATGCGGCCGTCTCTGACTTTGACATCGCCGTTCTGGCTGCTAAGGATATAGGCAGAGAATTGAGCCAGGCCAGGGAGATGCTTGAGCTTTCCAACATTCCATTCTCGGTAGATTTGGTTGACCTGCGCGATGCGTCGGCAGCGTTTGGTCGCCAGGTACAAACAAAGGGCATTCTTTTATGGACAAACTAGGTCAGAGACTGCGTTCTTGTCAGCGTGCTTTGGCCACGCTCGATGAGGCCGTGAATATGCCATTCAACATAATTGTGCGTGATGCCTCCATTCAGCGTTTCGAGTATTCGTTTGAGAGTCTGTGGAAGCTGCTGAAGGCTTATCTGGAACAGCACGAAGGGATTCGCTGCGATTCGCCCAAACGCTGTTTTCGAGAGGCGCTGCAAGTAAGGTTGCTTTCTGTGGGCGAGACCGAGACATGCCTGGTGATGACCGACGATCGCAACCTGACCTCCCACACGTACATCGAGGCTGTAGCTGAGGCGATCTACCGCAAACTACCTTCATATCTGACCGTGATGCGTACTCTGGTGGCAAACATCCAGGCGCACATTGCAGGACCAGTTGACCGTGTTGGAGGTGACCAATGAGGAAACAAGAAATGGGAGACCGCGCAGGGCATCTATCGCAAGCAGATCTTCCACTCCGAACTGACCGGGCGGGAGAACATCTACCTGAACGGCGCCATCATGGGCATGATGAGGGCGGAGATCAAGCGCAAGTTCGACGAAATCGTGGACTTTGCTGAGATCGAGAAGTTCATAGACACGCCGGTGAAGCACTACCCTTCGACGTGGCTCAGGGCAAGCTCCAGCGGCATGTACGTGCGCCTGGCCCTGTGGAATAGGCCCTCTCTACAAAGTCTGAGTTGGAATATGACGTATTCCACAGGGCCAGCACTACGGTGACGAGACGTTGCTGAGACAACTGTCGAAGGTGTTCTTCGAGGACGCGGCCCGACTGGGCTCGCCGAAGCCCTGACGAAGGAAGGAGAAAGAAGATGACAGTAAACAGGATCAGGGTACGGGATTTTACCTCACTGGCCGAACTCTCGGATTCAGTGGTGTTGGTGCATTTTGAGGAGATGAGAGGCACCATCCACGTATATCGCGATGGCACAGTGGTGCTGTCTTCTCCTCTCGGGACCACTGTGACCAGCTTGAAGCATCCAGGCGATCAGTTATGGCGAAAGGAAGTCTTTCTGAGTATGCTGGATCGGATGGGAGCTTCCGATCAAGAACTGGAAGAGGCAGGGCGGATGATTAAGGCGCGAGAGGAAGCGCTATCGCGGCTGGGGTTTCGGGCCGCCGTGAAACAAGTGGCGGTAGAGTCAGTGACGCATTTCCGAAACTGGTGTTCCCGCCACGGGCTGGACTACGAGGCGATGAATAGTGAAAATTCGTGTAATTCGTGGCAAAAAATATGAGTGACATCGCCATTCGAGTCGAAAACCTTTCCAAGCAATACCGCATCGGCGGTCCGCAGGCGCGCTACAAGACCATCCGCGAATCGCTGACCGAGGCTGTCGGTGCCCCCTTCCGCCGCCTATCCTCCGTCATCCGCGGTCAGTCGTCCGCTGTCTCCAACGAGACTATCTGGGCCCTCAAAGACGTCTCCTTCGAAGTCAAACCCGGCGAGGTGGTGGGCATCATTGGCCGCAACGGGGCGGGGAAGACGACGCTGCTCAAGATCCTCACCCGCATCACCGATCCGACGGAGGGGCGCGCCGAGATCCATGGACGGGTAGGCTCCCTGCTAGAAGTGGGCACCGGTTTCCATCCTGAACTGACTGGGCGGGAGAATATCCCCCTTGTGTGAAGGAGGGGAAAAATGGCAATTGCAGAACTGGTTCAAGAGAAAGTGAAGTTGCTTCCGGAGCCAACCCAGCGGGAAGTGCTGGGCTTCGTAGACTACTTGCTGCAAAGGTCCCGGCAGGAAGATGTGTTGTGGTCTAAACTTTCGCTGCGGTGGGCGCTGCGGGGCCTGGAAGATGAGGAATGGCCGGAATACGACGTCCAAGAGCTGAGGGAGAAGTGGGCGTGAAGCAACCAGGCCAGGTAGCGTTGGTGCCCTTTCCTCGGGTGGATCTGACATCGGGCAAGCCGCGCCCCGTTTTGTTGCTTGCCCGCGTGCCCGGACCTCATGAAGACTGGTTGGTGTGTATGTTCTCCACCAAGCTCCATCAAGCGGTACAAGGTTTTGATGAAGTGATCAACACCAATGCTAGCGACTTTGAACAGTCCGGTCTCAAGGTGTCCAGCGTAATCCGTGTCGCCCGTCTGGCTGTGGTCTCTGAGGATATGTTGGTAGGCCGTATCGGGGAAATCGGTGAGGAACGTCTGCGTCGGATACAAAAGACATTGGCAGGCTGGATCCTGTCCGCCGCGTAGCGACCTGGGGCCCGGAAGGAGTTGAAGACCCTGTGGGCGCTCAGGCCCTGGGTAATACTCTATTACACGGGGCAGGAGCGGAACCCTTCGACAGCCCTTCGGCACGGCTCAGGACATCGCCTCAGCAACGTCCGGTCTACCCCTTGGACTGGCGGGCCAAATACTGAATCGGCGCGAAAAAGACAAAATTAGTGAAAATTCGTGTAATTCGTGGCAAAAAAGAAATATGACTGACATCGCGATTAGAGTCGAAGACCTATCCAAGCAATACCGCATCGGCGGCCCCCAGGCGCGCTACAAGACGATCCGCGAATCGCTGACCGAGGTGGTGGGGCACCTTTCCGCCGCCTATCATCCGTTGTCCGTGGTCAGTAGTCCGCTGTCTCCAACGAGACGATCTGGGCGCTAGCGGGACTGCGCCGGTCCATTTAGAGATATGAGCAGATTAGGACTGAGGGGCTCTGATAATGAACATAGAAGCTTTAGCTACCCAACAGCAAACTGGACCTGAACTCACTGTCATTGAAGCCAGTTCCGGCTGGCGACTGATTGACTGGCAGGAGTTGTGGCGTTATCGGGATCTGTTTTACTTTCTGGTTTGGCGGGACGTCAAGGTGCGATATGCTCAGTCCATCCTGGGTATCGGTTGGGCTGTGATCCGACCGGTGTTTAGCATGATTGTCTTTAGCATTGTCTTTGGCCGGCTGGCCAAAATCGCTTCCGATGGCGTGCCCTATGCCGTCTTTAGTTACGCCGCCCTGGTGCCCTGGACCTACTTTTCTAGCGCCTTGACCGGCGCCAGCGGCAGCCTGGTGGGCGCCTCTGGCATGATCAGCAAGGTATACTTTCCCCGCCTGATCATCCCGCTGACGACGGTACTAAGTAACCTGGTTGATTTCGCCATTGCCCTGCTGATTCTATTCGGCCTGATGGTTTGGTTTGGCATGCAGCCCACGA
>CAYWWC010000248.1:0-6259 GCA_964461615.1 uncultured Anaerolineae bacterium | reverse complement strand
AGGGTCTATCGTCTGCGCTGGAACTTCATCCGCTTGCGCATCTTGCGGTACTTGTGTCTCGCGATCTTCTTTCGTCTCTTCTTGACAACGCTGCCCATCCACTTGCCTCCTGTTGAGAATCCACGGATCTGCACCGTGATTATACCACAAGCGAGGGCTGGCTGGCAAAGGCGATCGGCGGTCTGCGCAGCCTCGTGTTCACTCACCTAGAATCTTACCGTAGCAGGAGTGTTCCCTCAATTGATAATCTTACCGGAGGGAACCATGGCTGCAGAGATGATGAACCTGAAGGAACGGTACAAGTACCTGCGCTTGATGAAGGAACGCTATCAGAAAGCCAACCGTAGGCAGAAGGGAGAATTGCTGGATGAGATGGAGCAAGTGACATTGCTGCACCGCAAGCATCTGATTGCACGTATGAATGGACCGGGTCCCTACCGATCTCAGCGTCCGCGTGAACGGAGCCGGGAGTATGACGACGAGGTCGACCAGGTGATCGCCATCATCGCGGAGACACTGGATTGGATCTGTGCTGAGCGGATCCAGCCCACTCTGGCAGAGACGGCCCAGCAATTGGTCAAGTTCAATGAGATCGCCGTTTCAGATGAAGTCATGGAGAAGCTAGGCCGCATAAGCATCTCCAGCGTAGGACGGGCACTGGCCAGAGTGCGTCCCCAGCGCAAAGGTGTCTTGCCCAGAGCCCGTCGTGGCCGAAGTGCGGACAATGCCGCCGCGGCCTTGGTTCCTGTGAGCGTGATCCCTTGGGACGAACCGGAACCCGGACACTTTGAAGTGGACCTGGTCCAGCATGGCCCTCCCGACGGCAAAGTGGCCTACACGATCCAGTGTATCGATGTTTTGACCGGTTGGAGTGAGCGGTTTGCCATGCTGGGCAATAGCTATCCTGCGATGTGGCAGGCCTTTCACACCTTCAACCACCACTGCCCCATTCCCGTCCGTGAGATCCACAGTGACAATGGCCCCGAGTTCATCAACCATGCCCTCATCGGCTACTTTGGTCGAGAACTCGCCGATGCGGATCAGACCCGAGGACGCAAAGGGTACAAGAACGACAACCGGTTCGTGGAACAGAAAAACGACACCTTGGTGCGGGCCTATGTGGGCCATCTCCATCTGCATACCCGCCAGCATGTCCGATTGCTGAATGCGCTCTACTCAGATATGTGGCTGTACTACAACTTTTTCCAACCTGTCCTTCGCCAGATCGAGAGAACAGCCGCTCTGAAACCGGATGGCACCTGTCGCATCACGCGCAAGCACGATGTGGCCAAGACCCCCTTGAAGAGGCTGCTCCAAGCTACACCGCCGCTGGGTCGCGCCCTGGCCGACCGTCTCACCAACCAACGCGACCTAACCAATCCGCGCGCGCTCAACCGCAAGATCCACCAGCAGTTGGACCTCATCTACGAGTCAGCTGCTCCACCAGATGGAAAGGAGGAAGCCTACCTCGGTAAGATTACCTATTGGTTCAAGTGACCCCCTGTGGTAGAATGAACCTAGTAACCACGGAGGGGATACCGATGGAGAACACTGCAATTGAGCGCCTTCAGGCCAAGTCGCCGGAAGAAGCTATCATTGGTGAGATCGGCAGAGACTTCAACCTAGCACCGTTCATGGCCCGCATTCAGTTCGGGCAGATGCGCCGGTACTTCGAATGCTATCTGAGCCTAGAGCGAGACGTTGGTCAGGTGACCTTCCTGGCAGTCAGTGCCGAAGTACCGCCTGGTCAGGCTGTGGGAGCGTGCAAGCGACAGGCTATCGCCTTGACAGTAGACTGCCCCGATGACCTGGAAGCTTTCCGTCATGGCGTGGCTGCCCTTCGCCGCTCCAAGATCCAGCGACTGACGCGCCAGGCACAGGAGCAAGGAGCGTTACTGACACAAGAGGATCTGGCTCGCTTGCTGTGTGCCAGTCGATCCACCATCAAGCGCGATATCGCCCGGCTACGTGCAGAAGGTGTGGACGTACCCACTCGGGGCCAGGTCAAGGATATTGGAAAGGGAGTCAGCCACAAGACACAGATCATTGGCGATTGGTTGGCAGGATACACATTCAGCCAGATCCAGCGACGACGGTGGCACTCGGTGAGCTCGATCGAGCGCTACTGTTCTGACTTCCAACGCGTCGCTCGGTTGCATGCCCAGGGTTTGAGCGCTACTGACATCCGAGTCAGCACGGGCTTGTCAGAACGACTGATTGACGAGTATCTGACGCTCTATGAAGCTGCAGGACCCCACAACGGTCAACTACGCCAACTCCTCACGGAGCCGAACACGGCGACCAGCGAGCCTGCCGAGATCAAAAGGGGGGCCTGGCTGCCATGACAATGGTTACTGACTGTACCGAGACGCGCATCAACAGGCGCAGTCTCCCGGATCTGCTAGTGCGCAAGTTTCTGACGGAGTACGGTTACGATCATGGTCCAGTGATCGCTCGTGCTATTGTCGACGACATCTTGGCGACCATTGAACAATGCTATCCTAAACATGTGCCACCCCAGACGGTCGTCTGGTTGGCTGTCCAGCGGGAGAAACGAGGACAACGAAAAGGCTTGGACATCACCGATCTGGTACCGGTCAAGCTGCTCATGTTCACCAAGAGCGAAGTGAAGTTGCTCACGGACCCTCGGCTCCGCAGAGTTCGCCAGGCACGCCGAGCTTTCAATCGCGCTCGCTTTGTACGCTGGTGCTATGAAGCCTATGAACAGGGCGGCGTCCTGACTCAGCTGGACATCAGCCTGCTGAGTGGCCAGTCAGCCAACTACATCAGCAAAGCGCTACAGGAGTATGAGGCCGAAACCGGTAACATTGTTCCTACCCGGGGCACGGTTCATGACCTCGGCCCTTCGGTCACTCACAAGGCCGAAGTCATTCGCCGCTGGCTACGCCACGAATCGCCCGCTCAGATCGCGCGTAACCTGAACCATTCCCAGAGTTCCGTGGATCGCTACATCGCCGACTTCCAGAAGGTACGGACGCTGGCCCAGAGATTGCCGCTTGATGACCTACCGGCGCTGACGGGCCTGTCGGCCAGCCTAGTTCACCAACATCTCGAACTGCTGCGCGAGTATGAGCCGAATCTGGTCCTGTGCTACCCAACGCCGCTCGATCAGCTACCAATACCGGTGGGTCATTAGAGCCTATTATCATTTGAGGTGACACGACCGGCCCGCCTGGGGCATATGCGTTAACTTAACCAGGAGCGTAGCGGGGCACAAACCCAGGGAGTAGCCCCACAAAGAGACGTGCGGCATTGGCAAGCTGGTGAGGGCGGTTGCGTCGGGATGAGCGCAAGTGCCGCAAGAAAGGGGTGGGGTCTTCCAGCAACTGGAGCGCTACTGCAGATGGGCGAATGACCTGGCACAGATGGTCGTAGGTCATCTGTACCAGCGGTGAAACGACAATCGGTGGTTCCCCGGCTGCCCACCAGTCGCGCCATGGCAACATCCCCAGGCGTTGCTGCATCAGTAGGATGATGATCAACTTGGCCAACAACACCGGTTCGGCGATCTTGGACGGATAGGATGGCAACTTGTCCAAGCGGCACAAGCTTTTCCAGCGTCGGAAACACCATTCGACCTGCCAGCGAACACGGTAGAAGGACAAAACGAGGACAGATGGCCAAGTGGTTATGGGGAGATTGGTCAGCAGAAGGCAGAAGCCAGCAGTCAGAAGGGTATTGGGGTTGACCGCACGCTTCTCTTTGCGTGCCTGGCGACGCACTTTTTCGCGTGCCTCCCTCGCTTTGTCCGGGGGCAAACGTCCAACAACCAAGCGCAAAACACGCATTTGCGGATCACCCGCCGCAACCACGGCAACCTCGGTGCGCTCCGTATTCTCAGATACAAGACGCAGCCAGGCGATGAGAGCGAATGGTTGGCCATCAAGTGTGAGGAGTGGAAGGTTCGACCAAGTGAGGCGGATGATGAAGAGAGCGGCTGCCTCCAATGCAACTCGGATGGTGCGCCAGATGCCGTGGGCACGATCAGCGACAACCAAATCGCCTGCTTGCAGACCGGCGTCTTCCAGCCCTTCGCCAGTGTGGGCATCGGTCAGGGTCACATGAGCAGCTTGAAGACCGAAAGGATGCCAGCTCAGATGCACTCGCCATTCGGTGCCGGTACTGCCAGGGCGCGAAATGACACTCGCATCCCTCAGGATAACACGTCTGATTGAGCTCGTGCTATCCGTAGGTACGTCGAGCAAGGAGTCCAAGAGTACGTTCAACAAATGCCGTAGCCAAGGTGTGCTGTTGAGTATACGTTTCCGAATGCCTGGGCGACTGATGTCAGCCAGCTTCAAGCCGACTGCCCACACCCCAGTCGCACGTAAAGAGAGCAAGATGGCATAGATCAAGATGATTCGCAACAGGTCCTCCGCAGATTTGATCTTGCGGCGCCGACATAGTGCGCCGTACTTCTTGGCACTGGCATCAAGATCATCAGGGATGGATGCACCTAGTTCGTCCCACCTCCTGCTCAAGGAGCGGCGCAAGCTGGGCATGCTTCTCCTCCAAAGCTGAGATTCTGGCCAGGAGAGATTGTCGCATGCTCTGCTCAGTTGTCAAGGCGTTAAGTTAACGCATGTGGGGTGCGTGTTCCCTCACGTAGAATCTAACCGTAGCAGGAGTGTTCCCTCAAATGATAATCTAACTGGAGGGAACCATGGCTATTGAAGCGATGAACGTGAAAGAACGGTACAAGTATCTGCGTGTTCTGAAGCACCATTATCGCGGCGCTGGGCGCAAAGCCAGAGGTGAGATGCTGAGTGAAGCGCAACGGATAACAGGTCTGAATCGCAAGTATCTCAGCACCCTGCTCAACAGCGCAGGTCCCTGCCGAAAACCCCGTAGCCGCGAAGGGGGTCGGACGTATGATGATCAGGTGGACGAAGTGATCGTCCTGATTGCGGGCGCACTGGATTGGATCTGTGCTGAGCGCCTCAAGCCCGCGCTGGTAGAGACCGCCCGGCAACTGATCCGATTTGGCGAGATGCAGACCTCGGATGAGGTGATGAAAAAGTTGCAGTGCATCAGCCTATCCAGCCTGGAACGCTCCATGACAAGAGTGCGGCACCTCCGCAAGAACGTGTTGCCCAGGGCGCGTCGGGGCCGTCGCCCTGAGACAGCAGCGGAGAGCCTCATCCCGGTACGCGTGATTCCCTGGGATGAACCTGAGCCGGGCCACTTTGAGGTAGACACGGTTCAGCACGGTCCCCCTGATGGACGCGTAGTCTACACCGTCCAGTGCATTGATGTTTTAACCGGTTGGAGTGAGCGGTTTGCGATACTCGGCAAGGACGTTGACCGGGTATGGAAGGCTCTCAAGACGATGATCGACCGCTGTCCCGTACCGTTCCGCGAACTCCACAGTGACAATGGGCCAGAGTTTGTCAATATGGCCCTCATCAGCTGCTTCGGGCGAGACCTCGTGGATATCACCCAGACGCGAGGACGCAAAGGTGTCTGCAATGACAACCGCTTCGTCGAGCAGAAAAACGGCTCCTTGGTGCGTGCTTACTTGGAACATCTTCATCTCTACACGCGCCAGCATCTAGACCTGGTTACTGCGCTGTACGA
Organism: uncultured Anaerolineae bacterium; assembly: GCA_964461615.1. Classification (GTDB taxonomy): domain Bacteria; phylum Chloroflexota; class Anaerolineae; order VGOG01; family VGOG01; genus CAZVCJ01. Next base: position 661 of record CAYWWC010000248.1, on the reverse strand, counting down.
ACAGATGGGACCCTACTACAATCTATTCCAGCCCGTCCTGCGACAGGTCGAGAGGAAGGTGGCATCCCGTAGCGATGGCACCGTCCGGATCGTGAGAAAGCACGATGTAGCCGCCACCCCACTCAAGCGACTCATGAGGGCGAGGCCACCGATCAGCACGCGTGTCTCTGAAGGACTCAAGGAGCAACGCCATGCCATCAACCCTCTAGCATTGAACCGGGAGATCCACCGCCAGCTCGCCACCATCCACAGGTTGGCAGCCCCTGAATCCTGAAAGGAGGCAGCCCTGGTTCGGTTAGGTTTTCATCTGACGGAACAATACTGCTTCGGTTTGATTATCATTTGAGGTGACACGGTGGGTCCATGACCCATCGGCCCTTGGGTCACGGACCCAAAGGTGAGCAAGGGGTGTGGCGCGCCCGCAGTGTCATCCTGAACGACCGTAGGGAGTGAAGGATCTCAGCGCAAGGAACAGCGGCAAACAGCCATGCGCGCGCGAGATCCTTCGTCGCTCCGCTCCTCAGGATGACATAAAGAAGCCAAGGGCGCCAGCCTCGTCGCGCCAGCCACAGCAAGCCGGCGCTATTCTTCCTCCGGCGCGGACGCCTTGGTGGCGTCGGGCCGCTCACGCGCCTCGAGTGCGCGCCAGAGGCGTTGATCC
>CAYWWC010000247.1:1955-6286 GCA_964461615.1 uncultured Anaerolineae bacterium | reverse complement strand
CCAGCCTGCGAATCTGTCGAATTCTGCAAGTACCAGGCGCCTTCAAGCGGCTAGACTCAGTAGATCCAATTTTGCTCGGCCTGGATCGCCAGATCCAGGCCAAAGGCGGGGAAGGCAACCGAAGGTTGCACGCAATCCCCTCAGAGCGATTCTGGATCTACTGAGTCTGAGCAGTTGAAAAGTGAACGCTAGTCCAGTGGTGGACTAGCGTCTAGTGAGAGATGTCTGAGCTCTCGGACAGAATCGAATCTTGCCAGGCTCCAGATCGCTATGCAGCGATGATATAGCCGTGGCGGGAGATGGTTTTGATATAGGTGGGGTTGTTGGGCGAGGGTTCGATCTTGGCCCGGATGTTCTTGATATGTGCTCGCACCAGGTTAGGGTCGCCCGTACCTGGGGGATATTCCCACACCTCCTGCAGCAGTCTCTCGGTGGAGATGACCTCCCCGGCGTGTCTCATCAAATAATAGAGCAACTCAAATTCTACCGGAGTAAGGAGAAGGACATGGCCATTCACGTTTAACTTGAAGGTGCGGGGATCGAGGGAGAGGGTACCGACTTCCAGGGGAGTTTTGGGCGCCTCAGTCGGCATACTGCGGCGCAGAAGGGCTCTCACCCGCAACTCCAACTCTCGGAGGTCGAAGGGCTTCGTCAGGTAGTCATCGGCCCCAGCCTCGAAGCCCTCAATCTTGTCCTCGATTTTGCTTCTGGCAGTCAAAAACAGGATGGGCACAGAAGCCACATTGGAGAGCGTACGAATGCGTTGGCAAGTCTCAATGCCGTCCATGCGAGGCATCATGATATCCAGCACCACCAGGTCGGGGCACTGCTCTTGGATCAGTTGCAGGGCCTGAGCGCCGCTGTAGGCAATAATCACCTTATGGTCCCTGCGTCGAAGGGTACGCTCTATTGTCCCTGCAACGTCTCGATCATCATCAACAACCAGGATGTGGGCCATGGGTACCTCCAGAATAAGAGATTAGTCCTGTTTTTCGGCCGAAACCTGATTTTCTATCGGCAGGGTCACGGTGACAGTTGTTCCCTTACCTTCCTCACTCTCTAACTCGATAAATCCATTGTGCCGGTCAATGGTTTTATAGGTGATGTATAGCCCTAAACCCGTGCCCTTCTTCACGTCTTTGGTCGTGAAGAAGGGCTCGAATACCTTGTCCAGGTTAGCTTTGGGGATACCAATGCCCGTGTCTGATATAAACACCTGGACAGCTTTGCCAGACCCATCCAGTCCGGAGGCAATGCGAATCTCGCCCTTTTGCTTGGCAGGTATGGAGTCCCGTGCATTGATTAGCAGGTTGATCCAGACTTCTTCGAGATGATGGGTGCTGGCTGGCACCGGGGGCAAATGTGCAGCTAGGTCTTTGATTATAGAGATACTAGACCTCTCGACCTGATAAGCGATAAGGGAGAGGGCGCTATCAATGGTTGAGTTTATATCTATGGGGGTCAGTTCATACTCCTCTTGGCGGGAGAAGGACAACAGATTCCCAATAACTTTGCTGGCACGAAGCCCTGAACGTTCGATGGCTTCGAGGGAGGCATATTCCGGTTGGCCTGGCTTCATAGTAGTCATCAACAACTGGGCATCGCCGATTATGGTCGTCAAGGGGTTGCGGATCTCGTGGGCAATCCCGGCTGCAAACTCCCCGATGGCCGAAAGCTTAGCCGATTGAAAAAGGTGAGCCTTCGCTGTCATCAGGTCCTCGTACGCCCCATTCAAGTCATGGAAAAGCTGAGCATTGTAAATGGCTACCCCGATTTGATTACCTATGGAGGTAAGTAACTCCAGATCCTGAGGCGAGAAGAGGCGGAGATCGTGGCTGGCGATGTCCATCACCCCAAGCACTCTCTTCCTTGACTTTAATGGTATGCAGGCAAGGGATCGAAAACCCTCCGCTTGCATCCCCAATTCTATCTCCGAGAGGCCCGCTTCCCCGGAGATGTCCTCTGCCAAGATTGGTTCTCCTGACTGCGCTACACGCCCGGTCAGACCTTGTCCTAGTTTCAGCGAGTCCACTTCGTGGAGCAACTCATCAGGAAAGCCACGATGAACTGTGAAAGTCAGTTCTTTGGTCTGCTCGTCCACCAGGGCTATGGTGCCCGTTTCTATCCTCATCACTTCCAGCACCTTTTCCAGAGTGTTGTCCAGGACCTCCTCTAAATTCAGGGATTGGCTGACTGTGGCGGCGATGGCATTTAGAGCAGAGATTTTCTTTAGATTTTCTGTTTCCTTCTCAATTCTTATTACCCTATTTCTCCATGTTAGGATAAGCCCTGCAATGGCAGCTACGAGCAGACCGACCTTTGGAATGATGGTGTACGCGCTCTGATAGAGGTTCGCAGATAGATAAGCCTTGGACGCTTCATCCTCGACCGTGAACCAAGCGCTAAAGAAAAGGCTATCAATGACCAACACTGCCAATCCCAGAATTAGAAGGAGCCGGGCAATGGTAGCGCTCCTTGGCTCCTTGGCCTTGGGCCGGTCATACCTCGTCAAGAATACCAGAACGATAAGGCCCCAGCCAATGACCAGAAGCCAATATACAACTATACCTATATAATCAGGGGGAATCATTCTTCACCTATCTTATCGTTTCGATGTCACCCTTACCATTTAACACTATTATAACTCAATTCTTACATTTATGCAAAATCCCAAAAAAGGCTGTGAGCCGCTGGGGCTCATAGCCCTTCTTGATCTCAAAGCGAGGGAAGCAGTCTTCCTTGACCACTTTTTCGACAGAATGGCGAAAGTCCGGTCGGAAGCTCTTCTCGTCAGCGGTGTAGATCAGGTTGTAGTGCTCGTCCCAGGTGATGAGGCGTCGCTTCGAGAGCGAGGCCCTTTGCTCCTTCGCCACGAAGAGGCGCTCCTGGCCTTTGTCCAGGTGGTTGGACAGCAGAGCGGCTAACACACCCCTGACAGGTTCACCAAAACCTGTCAGATCTTGCGGCTATGGATACATCCTACCCAGCAGCCTGGGGAAGGGAATTGTCTCCCGGATGTGCTTCACGCCGCAGATCCAGGCCACGGTCCGCTCCAGGCCCAGGCCAAAGCCGGAGTGAGGCACCGATCCGTAGCGTCGTAGGTCGAGATACCACTCGTAGGCCTGGCGAGAGATGCCAAGCTGCTCCACCTGTTGTTCCAGATACTCGTAGCTGGCGCTGCGTTGACCGCCACCGATGATTTCCCCATACCCTTCGGTGGCCAGCAAGTCCACCGACAGACATACCTCCGGCCGCTCAGGGTCAAACTCCATGTAGAATGCCTTGCACTGAGTCGGATAGTGGTGGACGAAGACTGGCTTCTCGAAGTGCTCAACCAGGGCTGCCTCGTGGGGAGCCCCTAGATCATCCCCCCACTCGATGGGTATGCCGTCCCGGTGAAGGATTTCAACTGCTGAGTCATACGTGATGCGCGGAAACGGCGGTTCCACCTTCTCCAGCAACGTCGTATCGCGCTCGAGGGCCTTCAACTCTTCGGCCCGATTCTTCAGCGTGGTCTGGACAACGTAGCTAGTGAGCTCCTCCTCGACCCTCATGCACTCATCCAGGTCGGCCCAGGCCATCTCCGGCTCCACCATCCAGAACTCCAGCAAGTGGCGGCGGGTCTTCGACTTCTCGGCCCGGAAAGTGGGGCCGAAGCAGTAGACCTTGCCGAAGGACATGATGTTGGCTTCGTTGTAAAGCTGGCCACTCTGGGTGAGATAGGCCCGATCCCCAAAGTAATCGGTCTCAAAAAGGGTGGTGGTGTCCTCAGCGGATGAGGGGGTGAGGATGGGGGTGTCTAAGTTGACGAACCCGTGGGAGTCCAGCCAATTGCGGATGGCCCGAACCACCTCGGCCCGCACCCGTAGGACAGCGTGCTGCCTGGAGGAGCGTAGCCAAAGGTGGCGGCGATCCATTAGGAACTCCACGCCGTGCTCCTTGGGGGTGATGGGATAATCCTCAGCCAGTTGCACGATCTCGACATCGGTCGCCGTGAGCTCATAGCCCCCCGGCGACCGCCTGTCCGCCCGCACCGTGCCGGCAACGATCAGGGATGACTCCTGAGTTACCGCTTTGGCTGCTTCGAACGCCTCGGGAGACACGCCATCCTCAAAGACCACGGCCTGGATCACCCCCGTGCCATCCCGCAGCAAGAGGAATTGCAGTCTCCCCTTATCCGTCTTGTTGTAAAGCCAGCCCTTGATGGTTACTTCTTTGCCCTCGTGGGCGGCGATGTTCTCAATATACACGTGTTCAGTCAAGATTGCACCTCCTATTCTTGGTATGATACTCTCGTCGAGCTCAGCTCTTCTCCTCTCTCGCATACGGCA
>CAYWWC010000247.1:0-1855 GCA_964461615.1 uncultured Anaerolineae bacterium | reverse complement strand
TCTCCTCTCTCGCATACGGCAGCCCCAGGGCGGCTGGAGCGCCCACTCGCTTGCTGAACGCCTCCCACTCGCAAGCCATTTGCAGCCCTGAACTTCCGTCCTGATCATCATGTTGAAATATATCACGAAAGCCTGCTTTTGTCAACGAGGGGAGCGAGAGCGTTACGCATTGAGGACATGGGGCGACTACACTACTTTCCGCCCGCCGGCAACTCGATGGTGAATGCGGTTCCCCGCTCTGGTTCACTCTCGACGCCGATTCGACCACCGTGGGCCTGCACCAACTGCCTGGTGATGGCCAGCCCCAGTCCGCTTCCTGCTCCACCGGCGTGAGATCGGGACCGGTCGCCGCGCCAGAAGCGGTCGAAAACGTAGGGCAAGTCCCCGGGGGGGATGCCCCGGCCGGTATCGCGCACGACGACACGGACGCCGCCGTCCGTCGGCTGGGCCCGAAGGGTGACTGCTCCGCCAACAGGCGTGTAGCGCAGCGCGTTGGCCAACAGGTTGCTCAGCAATTGATCCCGCCGCCCCACGTCACCAGTGATGGTCAGGTCGGATGCGTCACCTTCGGTTTCGACGCGCAGGTCTATGCCCGCCGCCTCGGCCTGGCCGCTGAAGCTGGTGACTACATCGGCCAACAGCTCGGCCACGTTCACCGGCTCCCACGCCAGCGGCAACTGGCCGGCCTCTGCCAGGGAGAGGGTCCGCAAGTCGTCCACCAGGCGGGCCAGCAAGCGCGTCTCGTCCAGCGTGGTGTTGATGTGCTCCGCCGTCGGCTCGTACACGCCGTCGAGGATGCCCTCCAGATTGCCCTGAATGATGTGCAACGGCGTGCGAAGCTCGTGGGCCACGTCAGCGGTAAGGTTGCGGCGTTGTTGATCGGCGCGCTCCAGCTCTTCGATCATGCGGTTGAAAGACCTGGCTAGCCGGCCGAAATCGCCGGGGCCGCGTTCCGGCACGCGCGCGCTCAGGTCACCTTCGGCCACGCGGTCAGTGGCGGCCATGATGGCGGCCAGCGGCGTGGCAATGTCGCGGAAAGCATGTCTCGCCACCAGTCCCGCCAGCAGCGGCATTGCCAGCGCCAAGCCAACACCCCCGATCCACACCAACGCCGCTGTGTGTCCATCTCCTCCAAACGGTCGTGAGAACAGGAACGCCAACGCCGCCATCCCACCCAGCACTAGCAGCACCATGAAGCCAAAGATGCTAACAAAACGGAAAAACAGGAATCTCCGCTTGCGGCGCCACGCTCTTGGCCACTCAGGAAACTCGTGGATGTGGCTCCCTGGTGCACACTGCTGATGCGGCCTGAGCTTGTGGCGTTTCCTGTACTTCTTGCGCTTCAATATCACACCTCGTCGGTGAACTTGTAGCCGATGCCGTAGACGGTGAGAACGTAGCGCGGCTCGGCGGGGTCGGATTCCAGCTTGCGACGCAGGTTCTTGATGTGGGCGTCTATGCTGCGGTCGAAGCCTTCGTAGGCGACGCCGTGCAGACGGTCGAGCAACTGCGCACGGGTGAAGGTCTGACCGGGGTGCTGGGCCAGCGTCGCCAGCAGGTTGAACTCGGTGCGGGTCAGGCGGATTGGCTCTCCGGCGCGGGTGGCGCGGTGGCCTAGCAGGTCAATCTCCAGGTCGCCGGCGCGGATGAGCCCCGGCTGGTGGACGCCGCCCCGCACGCGGCGCAGCACCGCTCGCACGCGGGCCACCAACTCGCGAGGCGAGAACGGCTTGGTGACATAGTCATCCGCGCCCAGCTCCAGGCCGATGAGCCGGTCGGTTTCCTCGACGCGGGCGGTGAGCATGATGATGGGCACGTCCGACTCGCGCCGCAGCGCGCGGCAGACGTCCAGGCC
>CAYWWC010000246.1:0-6299 GCA_964461615.1 uncultured Anaerolineae bacterium | reverse complement strand
CCGACAGCGGCGCTTCCATCGGCAGCACTACCACCGATGCTAGTGGCTGGTATGGTCTGCTCGTTTGCGACTACGATGGCGGCCCGTGGGAGTTCTATCACATCATCGAAACAGACCCGTTGCTCTACATCTCCGTGGGGGCGACGAGTGTTGGTGGGACAGTGAGGACCGAGAACTGGATCGAGTATGAGATCCCGCTGGAGGGGAAGACGCTGACCGACAACAAGTTCTGGGGCAGAGAGAGGGGTGCCGGCACGACCACGCCGACGCCCACCCCCACCGCCACCTTGCCTCCCGACTGTCAAGAACTGTTGGCCAATGGCGACTTCGAAAGCGGTTCTTTCGAGCCCTGGGGCAGTTTTGGCGACGTTGACCTGGGGGCGGGGCGCGATAGCGATTATGGCGCCTGGCTGGGCGGCGTCAACGACGCCGGCGGGGAACTGCTGCAAGGCGTGCCCATCCCAGCCGAGGGCAGCCCGGTGTGGCTGCGGTTCTGGTGGCTGGTCGAGAGCGCAATTGAGCAACCCGACGACGCTGTAGAGGTGATCGTCCAGTACGACGACGAGCAGTCCGACCATCTGCGCACCCTGCGGGCCGAGGAGCCCCTGGGGCAGTGGCGGCAGGAAGTGGTGGATTTGACAGCCTACGCGGGTCGGGAGATCGCGGTGACCTTCATGGTGCACACCGACGGCGACGCGCCCACCACCTTTCGGCTGGATGACGTGAGCGTGCAGGCTTGCAGCGCGACCACGCCTACGCCCACCAGCACAGCGACGCCCACTCCGACTCCGACTGCGACCTTGCCCGCCATCCTCTGGCAGTTCCGGGGGCACATCAACACCCGCACCGACCCGCCAAACCCGGAGCCTATACCAGTGGAGGACGTGCAGGTCGCGCTGTACGGTTCATCAGTTGTGGAGGAGATGGGGGAGTTGCTGGCTAGCACCAGGTCAGAGGAAGATGGGTCATACAGTTTGAGCTATGGCGAGGCTGCCCGGCTTCGCATCCGACAGGACTACGAGTACTTCCACATCGTGATCACCGACGCGCTCTATCGCGTGGTGGAGGCGAACTCCGGCAGTGTTGGTGAAGCGACGGAGCAGGGCTGGATCCGGTTCCACGAGCCTGAGCCGGGCGATTATCCGGACAACGACTTCATAGTGGAGACGGAGGAGGTCATCGAGCGGTTCTTCAGCGGCCACGTCTACCGAGGCGAAGTGGGCGACCGCAGCGAGCCGTGGCCCCACGCACCAGTGGGACTCCTCAAAGCCGTCATCTCGTGTGAAGAGGGCCTCGTGGTGGCGGAGGTCGAGACCGACGACTGGGGCTATTTCGAGCTGGGGCACGTCACTCCAGTGGAGGAGGATGCGCCATACTACAACTTGATCGTGCCCAGTGAGGACATCCACATAGTCGGCGCTGAGTCGATGAGCGGGGGGCAGCCGACGAACCAGGGGTGGCTGCAATTCGAGCAGTCGTCGGCGCGTGAGTTGACCGGCAACGACTTCTTCGCTGAGGTTGTCTACGGCGAGCAGGTGATCCCTGCCGCTGATGCGGACGCCTACGTCAGCGCGCAGGCGCCAGATGGCAACTCCGGCAGTACATCCACCCTCATAACCAGTTTCAGCAGCGGGCCCGACCTCTTGCGCAACCGGGCGTTCGTCTACTTTAATCTCTCCTACATCCCCAGCGACGCCACGGTGACCAAGGCCACGCTGAATCTGTATCTGGAGGCGGCGGGGGGGGAGGAGAAGGTGTGCATGTCGGTTCACCGCGCGAGGCAGAATTGGGGCGAGACGACCATCACCTGGAACAACCAACCGAGCTACAATCTAATGCCCAGCGCCACCCACTATGTGGACAAGACCCTGGGCTACAAGACCTGGGACGTGACGTCGCTGGTGCAGAGTTGGATAGATGGCAGCGAGTCCAACTACGGCGTGGCGGTGGTTGGGCCGGAGGAGGGGAATTACTGGAGCCGGATCTTCTCCAGCAAGGAGGGGACGAATTGGCCCCGTTTGGTGATCCATCTGGTGACCAGCACCCCCTTCAACACACCCACGCCCACGGCGACGCCGACTTCGACTCCCACGCCGACTGTTACGCCTACTCCGGTCAGCCGACAGGTGCAAATCACCGCTGTGGAGATCACCCAGGCGATACAGGACCAGAACACCACCCAGGTGCCGTTGATCGCAGGCAAGAAGATGGTGGTGCGGGTGCACCTCAAGGTCGTGGACGGCCAGGGGAACCTGCCCGGCGTGTACGGTCAAGTGCATTACCCCTACGGCTACGGCGGCGTTTTCTACTCTATCAACACCGTGACCGCCCGCACCAACCCCGACCGGGGCCAGTTCAGTCACTCCCTCAACTTTGTCATCCCTGGCCAGTACGCGCAGGGCACGAACCAGGGCTTGTTCGTGCGGGTGTTCTCTCCGTCAGGAGTCACTTTTCCCGGCATCGGCGAACTGCAAGAAACCCGCCTGCTCAACTTCAGTAGCGTGCCGGCGATGGAACTGCGGCTGGTGGGGGTGAGCTATATCACCAACACCGTCACCTATACACCCCGTAACCTGGACTATGCCAGAGTGGAGTCGTGGCTGCGCGCGGCCTACCCCATCGGCGCCCTGACCAGCAGCCGGACCACCACCAGCTATCCGTCCAACAAGGGAATGCCCACCTGCGGCGAGGTCAACAAGCTGCTGGCCCAGATGAAAGTGACGGACGTGAAGAACAAAGTAGCTACCACCAACACACGCTACCATGGCTTGGTCTTCGAGGGATCGTACTTTATGCAGGGCTGCTGCTGCGCATCAGGCGCGTCGTCAGGGCCTACCGGCGGCACAGTCGGCGTCGCTACCTGGGGCTGGGACACCGATGGCACCTACGGCGATTGGTACGCCGGCCACGAGATCGGCCACGGATACGGCCTCTGCCACCCCGGCTATTGCCGTGGGCAGGGAGAAGATACCAGCGCCCATTGTGCCAAGTACCCCTACCCCAACGGAGTCATTGGCGGGCCGTCGAGCGATCCCAACCGCTTCTACGGCCTGGACGTCGAGACCCTTCAAGTCTACGGCCCCACCTCGAAGGACATGATGACCTACTGTAACGACCTGTGGATATCTGACTTCCAGTACAACCGCATACGAAACAAGATGATCAGCGCCCTGCCTTTCTCGCTGGTCAAGGCCACTCCCGACGAGCGGCTGCTGGTGGTGGGCACGATAGACCTGGAGACGGACGCCGTGGAACTGGATCCCTTCCTCCGCGTGCTTGATGCCTCGGAGACGGTGGAGCGGACGCCAGGCGAGTACAGCATCGTCCTCTCGGATGGGGGCGGGATGCCGCTGGCCGAGTACCCCTTCACACCCCGGGTGCAGGGAGTGGAGGAATCCTCGCCAGGAGCAATCACCACGATGGGCGAAGGTCTCCTGACCGAGCTCCCTTCGCCTCGGTCAGAGATCTTCGGCGATCGAGAGGGATCCTTGCCAGGGGCGATCTGTTCCAGCACCGGCGCGGCGTCTGCGCCCGACGATCCGGCCTACATCTTCGAGTTCGTGCCCTGGCATCCCGACACGGCCAGGATCAGCATCTGGCATGGGGAGCAGGTGTTGGCTGGCAGGGACGTAAGCCCCAACCCGCCGACGGTGCAGGTCATCTCCCCCAATGGCGGTGAGGTGGTGGAAGGGGAGTCCGCCGTCGTGACGTGGAGCGGCAGCGACGCCGACGGCGATCCCTTGACCTTCACTCTGCTCTATAGCGCCGACGGCGGGGAGACGTGGCTGACGTTGGCCACGGACATCGAGGATATGAGCTACGAAGTGGACACCAGCCTGCTGGCCGGTTCAGAGGAGGCGCTGGTCCGGGTGATGGCCAGCGACGGAGTGAACACCACGTCTGACGAGTCCGACGCCTACTTCACCCTGGCGGACAGTATCCCGCAAGTCAGCATCCTCTGGCCCACGGACAGAGCCCGTTTCACCGCCGATGACGTCGTGGTGTTGACCGGCGATGCCTACGATCCAGAGGACGGGTCCCTGACCGGCGAGGCGCTGGTCTGGGAATCGGATCAAGATGGCCTGCTTGGCAGCGATACTTCGCTGATCCTAGCCACGCAGAACCTCACCTTTGGCCCGCATCACATCACTCTGCGCGCCACCGACAGCGACGACATGGAGGGCAGCGCCAGCGTCAACATCTTCGTCGGCCACCAGGTCTACCTGCCCGTCATCTTGAAGGGCTACCCCTGAAACTGAAGGGATAGGTCTTAAGCAGCGTAACAAAGCCACCTGCGCGATGGATGCAGGTGGCTTTGCTTTTTGTGCTTTTACAGGATTCATGATATAATGGTCACAGTGAGGGGAACGCGATACTGCTATGGGTGATCATATTCATTGCTGGCAAGGGTGAAGGGTCACACGAAGGTGTCAGGCGTCAAGGTTGGGGACCACTTGTCACTCCCCAAGACCGGTTATCCCCAATCCCTTTACTTTAGCCGACCTTTTGTGATATAGTTAAGCTGGCGATGATAACTTGTCCCATTCACTCGTCGTGCCTCGCGGGACGCCATGAGGCAGGAAGTGGACGCAGCCTGAAAAAAATGAGGAGGGGAAAAATGCGAACCCGAAGGATTTCAGTCACCATCGTGTTGTTGGCCATGGTCGTGCTATTGGGAGTCATGGGCCTAACCACCCTAAGCGGATGGACCGCAGCAGCCCGCGTTGACCAGGCCGCCGCGTCCCTACAGGCCTACACCTTCACTGGCCACGTCTACCGTGGGCAGCCCTACGACACCAGCACTCCCGTCGCTGGCGTGACCGTCGGATTGTGGGGAGACGAGGACGAATGGCCCGAAGGAGGGTCCGCCAGGGTGTTTCTGGTCAATACGGCGACCAACGGGTCTGGCGCTTTCAGCCTGAGTTGGACGCCGGGCGAAACCGTCTATACCTACCTGCACGTCATCGAGGAAGATCCGTCCGGCACCAGCTCCAAGGGTGCGCGGGCCGACGATCAAGGGGAGGGATACGTCACGAACTACAACGTGGTTTCCTTCTACTTCCGCAGCTTGGACCCGGGCACCTACACTGGCATCGGCTTCTGGGATGAGCTGCCGGAGGCCGACACACCGACCCCCACGTCAACTCCCATCTGTTGGACCTTCAGCGGGCGGGTGTACGAGGGGAACACGGGCGAGGAGCCGCCTGTTTCGCAGCCATTGCAGGGAGTCACCGTGTCTGTCTGGGGCTCGTACAATCCGCATCCTGATGCTGGCACGAAAATCCGCGACACCACCACCAACGCCGAGGGCTGGTACGGTCTGTTGGTCTGCGACAGCGACGGCCCCTACGAGTTCTACCACATCATAGAGACAGACCCACCGAGCTACACCTCTGTTGGGGCGACGAGTGTTGGTGGGACACCGAGGACCGCGAACTGGGTTGAGTATGAAGTCCCGCTGGGAGGGAAGACGCTGACGGGCAACAAGTTCTGGGACAGGGGGTCAGAGGAAGAAACGCCCACAGCCACCCCAACCGCCACCGGAGAGCCGCCCGAACATACTCCTACCCCCACCCCCACCGGCGAGTCGGGGGACGAGGCTGATCTGGAAGTCGCCAAGCAGATGGTCGTGCCGGCGCAGGAGCCTGTCGCGCCGGGAGGACAGATCCGATACACTCTTGAAGTCTGGAACAACGGGCCAGCCACGGCTACCAATGTGGCGGTCACCGATGTGTTGCCGCCTGAGGTGGCTTACGATAGCAGCAGCGGCTGCACCCTGGTTGCCAGCCATCCGCCCAATGACATCGTGCGCTGCGATGTGGGGACCTTTCCCGCCGGATCCTGGGTCGAGTTTTGGATCCAGGTCAACGTAGACGAGGACGCCTGCGGCCCCATCTTCAACACGGTCCAGGTGGAGAGTGACACCCCTGACCCCAATCCCGCAAACAACTTCTTCGAGCTGGAAACGCAGGTCGGTCCCTGTGAAGGCGCCGACACGCCCACTCCTACCGCCACACCCACACTCCCGCCTGACTGTTGGACCTTCGAGGGGCGGGTCTACGAGGGGGAGGTAGGCGACGAAAGCCAGCCGCTGCAGGGCGTCACGGTGTCCGTCTGGGGTTCGAACAATCCGTATCCCGATAGCGGCGCTTCCATCGGCAGCACCGCCACCGATGCTAGTGGCTGGTATGGTCTGCTCGTTTGCGACCATGACGGCCCGTGGGAGTTCTATCACATCATCGAAACAGACCCGTTGCTCTACATCTCCGTGGGGGCGACGAGTGTTGGTGGGACAGTGA
>CAYWWC010000245.1:0-6310 GCA_964461615.1 uncultured Anaerolineae bacterium | reverse complement strand
TGTCTACAGGAGGATGAGTGCCTAGAAAGAGATGGATTTGGATACCCATAACCATAGCAGTCGTGGCCTGTTTGCTGGCCACCTGCGGCAGCGGCTTTCTCTTTCTATGGTACCAGGATGAAGGCGCCGAGTTCCTGAAGAGACTTGCTCCGTCCAGCGAGTCCCAGCCAGGCATCAGACCAACACTTGAGGCCAAGCCGCCGACTCAACTTGGCGCCACGCTCAACTTGCCGGGAGGCGAGCCCCCCACCCTGGACCCCGCCCTCACCCAGGATGCTACCTCAGCTACGTACATAGTAGAGATCTTCAGCGGCCTGGTAACCCTCAGCCGGGACTTAGAAGTTGTGCCCGACATCGCTGAAAACTGGGAGTTGAGCGATGTCGGTACGACCTACACCTTCCACCTCCGCGATGACGTCAAGTTCCACGATGGCAAGCCAGTCACGGCCCAGGATTTCAAGTACTCCATCGAGCGAGCCTGTGATCCGGCTACCAGATCGGTAGTGGCCGATACTTACCTGGGCGATATCGTCGGAGCCCAGGCTAAGCTGCGCGGCCAGGCCGACGAAATCTCAGGTGTGGTAGTTATTGACGAGCACACTCTGGAGATCACCATTGATTCCCCCAAAGCCTACTTCCTCTCCAAGTTGACCTACCCCACCGCCTTTGCCGTAGATCAAGAGAACGTGGAAGGCCCAGCTCAGCCCTGGACAGACAAGCCCAACGGCACCGGCCCCTTCAGCCTGGCCGAGTACGAGTTGGGCCTCAGGATCGTGCTAGAGCGAAACGAGGCATACTATGGCGCCCCCCAGCCCGCGCTGGAGCGGGTGAACTTTGTGCTGGCCGGAGGCTCGGCGATGACCATGTACGAGACTGGCGAACTCGATGCGGTGCCTGTGGGCCTGGCCGACATCGAGCGAGTTCTAGACCCCTCCAACCCGCTGAACGAAGAGCTCTCCATCACCCTCCCCATGCTGAGCATCTTCTACATTGGGTTCAATGTCGAAAAGCCCCCTTTCGACGACCAGAAAGTGCGTCAGGCCTTCAACTATGCCATTGATAAGGACAAATACGTGGAAGTGGTGTGGAAGAAGATGCAGCTCAAAGCAGATGGCATCCTTCCCCCTGGCATGCCGGGGTACAACGAGGATCTGCAAGGCTACCCCTACGATCCGGAGAAAGCCCGCCAACTCATCGCTGAATCCAAGTATGGCGCTGCCAGCAATCTACCGGAGATAACGCTCAACGTCTCTGGCGGAGGTGGGGCGGCAGCCCGGCAGGTATCAGCCATCGTGGAGATGTACAAGCAGAACCTGGGGGTGGATGTTGCCATCCAGCAGACCGAATGGGCGACCTATCTTTGGGATCTGAGAGCTCACCGTTACCAGATGTTCGGCCTGACGGCAGGCTGGATAGCCGACTACCCTGACCCTCAGGATTTTCTGGATATTCTGTTTCACAGTGAGAGCCGCAACAACGATAGCGTGTACTCCAATCCTGAAGTTGACAGGCTTCTGGAGCAGGCCAGGGGAGAGCAAGATTCTGAGAAGCGTATGGAGCTTTACCAACAGGCCGAAGAGATGATCCTGGAGGACGCCCCAATTGTGCCTCTGACCCACGATGCGGATCACTGGCTGACCAAACCCTACGTAGAGGGGATGATCTATCCCCCGTCCATCATCCCCAAGCTGAAGTATGTCTCGATCAACAAGTAATGAGGAATGATCGCTTATCTTGTTCGCCGTCTGTTATGGTTGCCCTTTTTGTTATTGATCATTAGTCTTATCACCTTCGCCCTGGGCCTGTACGGGCCAGGCGACCCGGTGCTGGTGATGATGGGTCAACACGCCAATCCTGAGGCCGCCGACCGGGTCCGGCACGAGCTGGGGCTGGATAGGCCCTTCATTGTCCAATACGCCGACTACGTCTGGAACGCGCTTCATGGCGACTTCGGCGAATCTCTGAAATATCGCGGCCAGCCCGTGGGCCGGTTGATGGCAAAACGCCTGACTGTGACCGTTCAGTTCAACGTGGTCGTCATGGCGGTGGGCCTGGCAGTAGGCATACCCCTGGGAATCCTGGCCGCTCTGAACCGTAACAATGCAATAGATTACCTGATCGTATCGCTCACGGTAGCCGGCATATCCCTTCCGGTCTTTGCCATTGCGCCTATGGTCATGTGGTTCCTGGCAGTCCGGCTCCATCTTCTGCCCTCTGGCGGATGGGAGGGCATCTTCAGCCGGCGCATTATCATGCCCACCCTGGTGCTGTCCATCGGCCCGGCCGCCGTCTTTGTGCGCCAGACACGAGCCAACGTGCTGGAGGTGTTGGACCAGGACTTCGTGCGCACGGCGCGGGCCAAGGGCCTGCGAGAGTACACCGTGATTGCTGTCCACGCCCTGCGCAACGCCCTGATCCCCCTGTTCACCATCTTTGGGCTGATGTTGGGCGGTCTGGTGGGAGGCGGCATCATCACCGAGCGCATCTTTGGAATCCCTGGCATCGGCAATCTGGTCTGGGATGCCTTCGGAGCACGCGACTATCCGGTGATCATGGCCTATACGCTGCTCGTGGCGATGGCCTACACCCTGGCTAACCTTTTCGTGGACGTCTGCTACCGTTTTGTTGACCCCCGTATTCGCTATGGCTAGAGCACAGAATGTGGTAGCTGAAACTTCCCCCCCACAGTTGGGGGGGATTGAGGGGGGGCGTGTGGGCGCGGCGGAGAAAGTCGAACAGCGCCGGCGATGGCAAGAGTTCTGGCGAGGTTTCAGCCGCAACAAGTTGGCGGTGGTGGGGATGGTGCTGGTCTTCACGATGTTCTTCACCGGCATCTTCGCGCCCTGGCTGGCGCCGTACTCCTACACCGAGCAGAATCTCGACGCTGTAGAGCAAATGCCCAGCCTGGCTCACCCCCTGGGGACCGATGAGCTAGGCCGAGACCAACTCAGCCGCATCATCTGGGGCGCGCGCACGGCAGTGATCATCGCGCCAACGGCGACCTTTTTCGGCGTGTCGCTGGGTCTTCTGTTCGGATTGCTGGCCGGGTACTATCGGGGATGGGTGGAGACAGCGATCATGCGCCTGGCCGACATCCTGTTCGCCTTCCCCGGCATCCTGCTGGCCATCCTCATCGCGGCCACCGTCCAGGGCCGCATTGAGACCTGGCTGAAGGGGTTCGATGCGCTGGAGGGATTCGTCAAGGCTGGCTTCGCCCAGGTTCTGGTGGTCATCGTCGCTCTCAGCGCGGTCGGGTGGCCGGGTATGGCCCGCCTGGTACGCGGACAGGTGCTTTCCCTGCGCGAGGAGCAGTTCGTCGAGGCGGCCTGGGCCATCGGCGCCAAACCGTGGCGCGTGATCAGACATCATATCTTGCCCAATGCCATAGTCCCCATCGTCGTTTCCGTCTCCATGAGCATGGGAGGCGCAATCATGGCCGAGGCAGGACTAAGCTTCATGGGCATCGGCATCCGCCCCCCAACGCCGAGTTGGGGCGCGCTGATCATTGACAACTACAGCTTCTGGCGCAGTCCAGCGGCCCCGGTGCTGCTGTGGTTGCCCGCGCTGATCGTCGGGGCGATGGTAGCCGCCTTCAACTTCGTCGGCGACGGACTCAACGAGGCTCTCAGCCCCGGCTGACGGCCAATCACATGTCGCTTATCACGAGATGACCAAGTGTCATTGCGAGGAGCGGAGCAACGAAGCAATCTCCAGCCCGCGACGGCGCGGATTGCTTCACTCCCTGCGGTCGCTCGCAACGACACAGAACTATAACTAAGAGAGGAGGAATAGAATGGCATTACTAGAAGTAAAGGACCTAAAGACCCGCTTTTTCACCGAAGACGGCGTGGTTCACGCTGTTAACGGCATCTCCTACAATCTTGAAGAGGGAGATGCACTGGGGATCGTGGGCGAATCGGGATGCGGCAAAAGCGTGAGCGTCCTTTCTGTGATGCGCCTCATCCCCGAGCCCCCAGGCAAGATCGTCGGAGGTGAGGTGCTGTTCGAAGGGCGGGACATAATGAAGATGGACTCGGAAGAAGTGCGCAAGGTGAGAGGGAACAGGATCGCCATGGTGTTCCAGGACCCCATGACTTCCCTCAACCCCGTTCTGACCGTCGGGCGGCAGATTGACGAGGCCCTGGAGTTGCACATGGGCATGAACAAGCATCAAGCCCGTGACCGCACCGTCGAGCTTCTGGAGATGGTGGGCATCCCCGAAGCAGCAGGCCGCGCCGATGATTATCCCCACCAGTTCTCCGGCGGTATGCGCCAGAGGGTGATGATCGCCATGGGTCTCTCTTGCAACCCCCGTGTCCTCATCGCCGACGAGCCTACTACTGCCCTGGACGTCACCATCCAGGCTCAGATCGTTGACCTTGTGAAGAGGCTCAAGGAGGACATCGGCATGGCCGTCATTTGGATCACCCATGACCTGGGGGTGGTCGCTGGATTGGCCGAAAAGCTTATCGTCATGTACGCCGGCTACATCGTGGAGCGAGCCAGCGTCAAGGATGTCTACGGCGATCCACGGCACCCCTACACCATTGGCCTGCTGGGGTCGCTGCCGCGCCTGGACGAGGTTCGCGAGAGGCTGTACTCCATGAGGGGGCTGCCACCCGACCTGATTGATCCGCAGCCCGGCTGCCCCTTCGCGCCCCGCTGCGACTATGTCGTTGATCGCTGCTGGGAGGAGACGCCGCCCCTGGAGCCTGTCGCCATCGGCCACGAAATAGCCTGCTGGGTAGATGTTCGAAGTTCGCAACCCAGCAAGCCCGCAAATTAGTAGGAGGAAATAATGACAGTTGAAAACGATGTTTTGGTCAGAGTGGAGAATCTAAAGAAGTATTTCCCCATCACACGGGGCGTGTTTCAAAGGCACGTGGGTGACATCAAAGCCGTGGACGGTGTCAGCTTTTTCGTCCGACGAGGCGAGACCCTGGGCTTGGTCGGGGAGAGTGGCTGCGGCAAGACAACCACAGGCCGCACCCTCTTGCAACTCTACCGGCCTACCGCTGGGCATGCCTACTTCGAGGGGCAGGATCTCAGCACGATGAAGGGAGAGGAGCTCAGGCGCATGCGCCGCAGGATGCAGATGATCTTCCAGGATCCCTACGCTTCTCTCAACCCCCGCATGACCATCGGCAGCATCGTCGGCGAGCCTCTGGAGGTGCACAAGATCGCCAAAGGCAAGGAGAAAAGGGAGAGGGTCCAGGAGCTGCTTCGTTTGGTGGGTTTAAATCCCTATTTCATCAATCGCTATCCCCACGAGTTCTCCGGCGGACAACGGCAGCGCGTGGGGGTGGCTCGGGCCTTGGCTCTAAACCCCGATTTCATAGTTTGCGATGAGCCAGTCTCGTCCGTGGACGTCTCCATCCAGGCCCAAATCGTCAACCTCCTGGAAGACCTGCAGGAACAGTTCGGTATGGCCTATCTATTCATTGCTCACGACCTGAGCATGGTGCGCCACATCAGCAGTCGAGTGGCGGTGATGTACCTGGGAAAGATCGTAGAGCTCACCGGTCGCGCCGAACTCTACGAGAATCCCCTCCATCCCTACACCCAGGCCCTGCTCTCGGCCGTGCCCATCCCCGACCCTGTGGTGGAGGAGAGGCGGCAGCGCATCATCCTGGAGGGTGACGTGCCCAGCCCGGCCAATCCGCCTGAGGGCTGCAATTTCAACCCTCGCTGCCCGGTGGTGATGGATGTCTGCAAAAAAGAAGACCCGGAGTTCAAGGAAGTGGGCGGCGAGCACTGGGTGGCTTGTCACCGAGTGGGGTAAAGGGCCTGCATTAGTGTCAACTTAAGGCTCAAAGGCCCGTCCCCGGTCCTCAGAAGTTAAGTTGACACTGAATGAAAGGGCCTGGCGCATTCTCGTCGGGTCGAGAGCTCTCTGTGAAAAGCGACACTTGACTTTTTCCGCTTTTGTTGCTAAAATACGCGCTATCTCGATAGTGAACCTTTTGCCCACTTAATGGGTATAATCAAGGGGAATAGTGTTCTTGAGTTGGTGGTCTTTGGCAACATAGGCAACACTAAACCGTTTCTTGGAGGGAAAGGTTCTCTCCAAGAAATACTGCGACCGCACTTTGTCATTCTGAGGAGCGAAGGAGGCGAAGCGGCTGAAGCGACAAAGCCTGGCCTGAGCCCAGTCGAAGGGAATCTCGGTTTCTCGACTTGAAACGACAGCGCAACAACGAGATTCTTCGCTCCCTTTGGTCGCTCAGACTTGTCCTGAGCTTACCGAAGGAATGAGGCTCTTTAGGATTTCGCAGGGTCAAGCTGAGAAATTTGCCACGAATTGCACGAA
>CAYWWC010000244.1:0-6313 GCA_964461615.1 uncultured Anaerolineae bacterium | reverse complement strand
ACGGGCGGCGCGAGGTGTTCTACACGAGGGGTGATTTCGAGGCCGGCTGGGCCGATGCCCAGGCCCTGCTCCCACTGGCGCACCAGTTGCATGATGACCCGGTCTGGCTGATTGACGCGCTGCTGCAACAACCCGGCGTGGCGCACTGGCGAAGCAGAGAAGAACTTGAAGCGGGCATCCCGATAGCCCAACAAGCCTTGTCCCTGGCCCAGCAACTGGGCGATCGCCGCCGCGAGATGCAGAGCCTGGTCGCTATCGCCAACCAGCGCCTCTTTTTCAACGATCCAACGGCGTGGGAACTCGCGGACCGCGGCCTCGAGCTGGCCCGGCAACTGGGCGACCAACGTTACGAGGTCGGCATCCTCATCGGAATGGGCCAGGTCTATGCCTGGAGCGATCAACCAGAGCGCGGCATGGAATACCTGGAGGCCGCGCTGCCCATCTGCCAGGCCCTGGACGACAAGATAGCCGAAATGGACCTTCTGAACCTGATCGGCCTACAGTCTGAACGCAGCGGCGACTACTACCAGTTGCTGATCGAATACCACCAGAAACGACTGCACATCAGCCGTGAGATCGGCCATCGCCCGATAGAAGGCGATGCCCTGATGCACTGCGGTCAGATTCAGAGCCTCCGCCTGGGCGACTACGGAGCGGGGTTGGCTCTGTTAGAGGAGTGCCTACGCTTATGGGAAGGCTTCCCGGGCGAGTTGTTCGCCCTGTTGCGTGTCGTCCAGGTGCAGGCCGCGCAGAGCAGGCACGATGAGGCGCTGGAGACCCTTGAACACGCGCGTCGCATCATTGGCGTGCAAGCTGTCAAAGACATGGGGCGCGCCGGTCTGTGCCTGGTCTCGGCCATTCTCTACAATGCTCTGGGCGACGAGGCCCATCTGCGCGAGGCGTTGGAGCTCACCGCGCAAACCTCCCAACTGGTGGCCGACGCCCCGCTCACCCGGCAGTACGGAATGGCCGCTGCCTGCGAGTCGGCAGCGGCTCACCTGGGGTTGGCGGAGTACCTCGCCGACGAAGCGGAACGGAAGGCGCATCTTCGCCAGGCCCTGGAGTCGTCCCAAGCCGCGCTGGACATCTACCAGCACTTTGGGTTCGTGCAAATCATCGAGTGCGTCAGTGAAGAGATCCTCTACCGCCACAACCTGGCCCTGGCAGCCAATGGCCGCCAGGCAGAAGCCGCCGAATACCTCCAACGCGCCTACGACGAGATGATGCGCAAACACGGTCTGATCCCATCCGACAGCCCCTTCGGCCGCACCTATCTCGAGAACATCCCCCTGCACCGTGACATCCGCGCTGCCTATGCTGCCAGTTCTATGCAAATGAGGGGACGTGGTTAATGAAGATCCTATACGCATTCATTCGCACCGCTTTCCACAATGCCTACATCTACCGGCTCGACTTCTGGGTCAGGCTGGTGTCCATCTTCATCACGATGTACGCCAGCTACTCCCTCTGGTCCATCCTCTACCGGCAGAGCCCCCACGCCTTCGGGCTGGACCTGGAGCGCATGACGACCTACGGGGTGCTCGGCATGTTGCTCTGGCCCATCATGGGCTCTGCCGAAGGCATCCAGTACTACATCGCCGAGCAGGTACGTATGGGAACGCTGGAACTCGATCTCATGAAGCCGCTGGACTTCATCTTCCACATGTTCTGCCGCAACCTGGGAGAGTTCTGTGTGGGGTTGTTGACGCGCGGCATCCCCGGTCTGCTCTTTGCCTACCTTTTCCTGGGATTCAGGCCTCCTGTGAGTCTGCGAGCAGGGCTGGCCTTTCTGCTCAGCCTCTCCCTGGGCTATCTGGTCTTCTTTGGGATTAACCTTCTCATGGGCATGCTGGCCATCGTCACCCTCGACATCCGCAGCTACGGTTGGGCTTTCTGGTCGCTGGTGCGCTTCGCGTCCGGCCAACTGGTGCCTCTTTGGATGTTTCCTCCGGTGCTGGGTGCCGTCGTTGCGGCCCTGCCCTTCAAGGACATCTATTTTGTCCCCATGTCCATTTACATCGGCGCGTACGAGGGCAGCCTCCCAGGAGCCCTGCTCTCCCAGGCCGCCTGGGCCGCCGGGCTGTTCCTTGCGGCCCGGCTGGTCTGGGCGCGCGTGCAGCGGCGCATCACGGTGCAGGGGGGATAAACGATGGAAGCCCTTCGACAACGCTCAGGGCAGGCCCTGCGCCTCTATCTCAAGTTCATCGGCATCGCGATCCGGTCACGCATGGAGTACCGCTCCGACTTCTTGTTCGGGGTCGTCGGCGTGCTCGTCCTCAACTTTGTGAGCCTCTCCCTCATCTGGGTTCTGGTGAATCGCTTCCGTGACCTGGGAGGGTGGCAGTACTGGGAGATCGTCATGCTTTACGCCACGTGGTTGCTGAGCCACAGCGGCTACGCGGTGTTCTTCTGGCACCTCAGCACTCTGGAAGACGACATCCTGCACGGCCGCTTCGACCAGTACCTCGTCCGCCCGTGCAGCCCGCTGCTGCAGTTTCTGGGGCGCGAGGTCAACTACATGGGCGTGGGCGACGTGGTCTTCGCCGCAACCGCCTTCACCCTGGCGTACCGTAACCTCGGTCTCGACTGGGCCGCCGGGCAGTGGGCTTTCTTTGTTGTGGCGGTGTTGTCCGGCACAGTGATCGAGACCTGCATCGCCTGGATCATAGGGACCTTGTCCTTCTGGACAGGACGCTCGCGGGCGATTTACACGGTCTCAATGCGCTTCAATATGCTGACCCAGCAGTATCCTATGGACATCTTCGGGAAGTGGTTTCGCATTTTCATCACCGGTTTTCTCCCTGTGGCGTTTATGAACTACTACCCCCTCACCGTATTGCTCGGCAAGCCCAACGCGCTGGGCATTGCTGGACTAGGCTTCCTGTCACCCGTCGCGGCCGCCCTCCTCCTGGTGCTGGGATCGCTGGTCTGGCGGCGGGGGTTGGCAGGATACTCCAGCTCGGGCAGTTGAGTTGTAGACTAATTGCCATCGGAGAGAAAGGCAACCATGTCACTCATCCAGGTACGGGAACTGAGTAAGCATTTTAAGGCACCAGCCCGCAAGACGGGGCGCTTTGCGGCAGTGCGTAATCTGTTTTCGCTCGAACGCACGTCAAAGGTGGCCGTTGACGGGGTCACTTTTGCCATCGAGAGAGGCGAGATGGTGGGCTACGTCGGCCCAAACGGGGCGGGCAAATCAACGACCGTCAAGATGTTGACCGGCATCCTCGTGCCCACCTCAGGGGAGGTGGAGGTTGATGGGCTGATACCCCACCGTGACCGGAAACGGCTCGCGCACCGCATCGGCGTGGTGTTTGGGCAGAAGACGCAACTCTGGTGGGACGTGCCCGTCATTGAGAGCCTGCGGCTGCTGAAAGAGATCTACAGGATCCCGACGAGCACCTACCAGGTCAACCTGGAGTTGTTCAATGACCTGCTCGACCTGCACGAGTTCCAGGACACACCGGTGCGCCAACTCAGCCTGGGGCAGCGCATGCGCTCGGATCTGGTCGCGGCGCTGCTCCACAGTCCCGACATTCTGTTCCTCGACGAACCGACCATCGGCGTGGACGTGGTGGCCAAAGACCGCTTTCGCTCCTTCCTCCAGCAACTGAACAGGGAGCGGCAAGTCACCGTTTTGCTGACGACCCACGATTTGTCGGACATCGAAAAAGTCTGCGAGCGCATGATGATCATTGACCAGGGTCGCATTATCTACAACGGTGCTATCGAGGGCATGAAGAAGCGGTTCACGCCGTACCGGGTACTCGTGGTGGATTTTGCGGATGGTGTTTCCGGTGTCGAGATTGATCAGGCGGAGTTAATAGAACGCAATGGACGGCAGGCCCGCTTTCGGTTCAACCGGTGGCAGGTATCTGCCTCTGAACTCATCACCGAGTTGGCCCAAAAGTATCCGGTGAGGGACATCAGCGTCGAGGAGCCCGAGATCGAGGCGGTCGTGCGGGAGATTTATGAGCGCTCGGCCATTGGCGAACGCTTGGAGGGCCAGTAGAGATGACGATGAAACGCCTGCGCGCTGTTCTCGGCCCGCACGTCGAAGACGGGGCCACGATCATGCTGTTGCTGTTCTTGTGTGTGGCCGTGGCCATCTTTTTCGTCCACGCGGCCCTGGCGGTCTTTCACCCCTATCCCCTGGACTACGGCGAAGCCCCCCTGGTTGACCAGGCGATGCGCCTGGCCACCGGGCAGAGTATCTATCGCCCCGATATCTCGTCGCCACCGTACACCATCTCTAACTATCCGCCGCTGTACGTTCTCTCGCTGGCTCCCTTTGTCAAGTTGTTTGGGCCGTCCTTTCTGGCGGGACGGCTCATTTCGATCTTGTGCGCCCTGGCGTCGGCGGCCTTCCTGGCGCTGATCGTCTACACCCCCTCACAAGACCGCGTAGCGGCGGTCACTACTGGCCTGCTCTTTCTGGCGGTTCCCTACGTGGTCGGCTGGTCGCCCCTTTTGCGCGTGGATATGCTCGCCCTGGCCCTCAGCACGGCCGGGTTGTACGTGGTGGCCCGGTGGCCTACCACCCGGCAAGGACTGGTCGTCTCTGCGCTGTTGTTGGTGGCGGCGATCTATACCCGGCAGTCTTATGCGCTGGCCGCGCCGCTGGCCGCTTTCGTCTGGCTGTGGACGCACGACCGGCGACAGGCCCTCGGGCTGGCAGCGCTGGTCGGGGGACTGTCGCTGCTACTCTTTCTCGTCTTGAACGTCCTCACCCGGGGCGGCTTTCTCTTCAACATCGTCACGGCCAACGTCAACGAGTTTGATATCGAGCGGGTCCAACACAAGTGGCGTGAACTGCGAGAGGCAGTTCCTATTCTGCTCGTTCTCGGCGGCGCGTTTCTGTTCCTCGCCCCTCGACGGGTGAGAACCTGGCCGCTCCTGGCGCCATACCTGATCGGGGCTTGCCTCTCGGCAGTGACCATCGGCAAGATAGGCTCCAATATCAATTATTTGCTGGAGCTTTCCGTCGCACTCAGCCTGGTGGCGGGAGCCTTTGTCGTCTGGAGCCGCAAGTACCCTTGGCTGCGCGCCGGTCTCCTCGTGCTGCTGGCGATTCAAACCGGGCTGCTGATGCAGGCTACGCTGAGAGGCCCCGTCGAGGGGTTGAAGTGGCGCGTCTTGCCCGCGCGAGATCCTAACGACCTGGATTTCGAGAACCTGAATTGGGTCATCAAGAGCGCGGACGGCCCGGTGCTGGCCGATGAATTCATGGGTCTCATGACGCTGCAAAATAAGCCGCTCTACATCCAGCCCTTCGAGGTCACGCAGTTGGCCCACGCGGGCGTGTGGGATCAGACGCCTCTGCTGGAAAGCATCCGCCGTCAAGAGTTCCCGGCCATCTTGATCCACCATTTCATGGGGTACCCGGTCTATAAAGAGCGTTGGACGCCGGAGATGCTGTCGGCTATCACGGAGAGCTATGCGCCGGCCGACTTTTTGGCCGAGACCATCGTCTACCGCCCCCGCGACATCGAGACGGATGGACCGGCCGACCTCGAAGCTTGTCCCGATGCCCCCTGGCGCTTGCCCACCCGCAGCGAGATGGGGATGTGGTGGATCAGCAAACAGCTTGCCTTCATGGGCCAGGGCTACGAGAACAGCGTGCCGGTCTATGCCGTGGCCGACGGCCTGCTGACTCGTCACACGGACTGGCGCGACGCCGTGGCGATTCAACACGACGATCCGCTGCGGCCCGGCGAAAAAGTGTGGTCGTTCTACGGGGGCATGGCCAGCGGCTGGGGGCATGAGTCTTTTGTCGTCCAGGATTTTCCGCCGGGCAGTGAAGGTGTACCGGTCAAAAGGGGACAGTTGCTCGGCTACCAGGGCCAGTGGGCCGGGCAGCCAGGGATGTCCTTATGGGTGCACCTGCACTTTGCCGTGCTGCCGGCGATGGGGGACGGGTCTTTTCCGGCCGAGATAGTAGGGTTGGTGGGGGGGGAAGAGCCGGCGCCAGACGAGAGTGAACTGGAACGCCCCCTCGATCCGTCGCCGTACCTGGGCACCGTCGGCAGCGTCGTGATGGGCGCCCCCACGTGGCTGCCGCTGCGCTGCCAGGTCGAATGAAGGGATTGAGGAATAGGGAATGTGATAAGGGGATTTTGAAAATGGTGGAAGAAAACAGCTTGCCATCAAAGAGGGTTGGATTGCGTGTGCTCGCTGTTGTCTTGTGGGCTGGTACGAGCGTGCTGGGCTTCCTGGAAATCCTCATTGTCCGGGAGATCGTGCTGCGGATCTATGCCTACTTTGCGGCCACCGGTGGTTTTTACGAGCGCGCCTACGGCGGAGGGGTTTTGTT
>CAYWWC010000243.1:2173-6313 GCA_964461615.1 uncultured Anaerolineae bacterium | reverse complement strand
CTACTGAGACTGGCGGTTGAAACCGCGCCTGGAGAGCTAAAGCTGACTGTCCACCTACGTGGACAGCGACGTCCACGCAGGTGGACGCCCGGCTGAAAGCCCTGGAGAGGCGATTTCAATCGCGGCAAAGGGTAGCCTGAGCAGTTACTTTTTGGGTTAATGTACTATAGGCGAAGTGTGCATATTGTCAATGGCCTCTTGCAGCGTGCTCACCGCCAGTTCGGCGCAGTGGAGGTTTCCCTCAGGTAGGCCCTCCAGGACAGCGATCAGGTTCTCCGGTGTGATCTCGCCCGCTTCCTCCAGCGACATCCCCCGTGCCATCGTGGTGAGCATACTTCCACAGGCCACGGTCGGCCCGCAGCCGTCAGTCATGAAAGCGGCCTCTCTGATCCTATCCCCGTTCAGCCGCAGGTAGATCTCCATCGTGTCGCCGCACCAACCGTGCACGATCCCGCAAGCATCAGGCGCAGACATACGGCCCAGGTTCTTGGGATGATCGAACTCCTCAATGACCTTGGCCGAATACATCGCCCGCGCCTGTTCGATAATCTGTCTCTGCAGTTCCGCCACCATGCGGTCGAAGTCAATTGTCTCTTCCTGATGCTCCATCAAATCCTGATCTCCATCTTTCCCTTCTTAAATCCTTTGAGCGGTGACAGCATCCCCAAGATAGTACCTCTCACGATGTCGGAGATAAAGGGATTCATGGGCATCAGCTCACCATCTATTCTCACCTCCGTCATCGGCTGCAGGGATGTGCAGTCCTGCACATCTCTGGTACCCTTGACGATCTCGCGAGCCAGCTCGTAGCAAGTCTCGAAGCCACAGCTCCCGCAGTCGAGATGGGGCAGCTTGAACGCTTGCTCCTCCACCAGGTCGGCGATCTCCCCTATCTCGTCCAGGCTCAAGTGGGGGACGTCGAGTTCGCGCCCTTCGGGAGCGGGGCCCACCGCGCAGATGGCCAGGCCATCGAAGAGATCCTGATCATCCGGCTCTCCCCGCAGGCAGACGATTTTGGGAAAAGTCTTCTCCGACTTGAAGCCCTCGACCAGGAGAACGTCCGCCTCCAGATGCGGCATGATGTTCTCCAGGCTCAGCGGCTTCTTCCAGAAGACGCCCGACTCCAGCGCTGAGATGAATCCCACCTGGCCAGCGAACTCGCCCAGCTTGGTAGTGTCCTTCTCGAGAAAATCCATCCTCTCAGATGAGTGCTTGACAGCAGCCACGCGGTGGCCTCTTTTAACCAACTCCTGCGCCAGGGCGTGCGCCAAGGTTGTCTTGCCGCTATTCTTGTATCCTACGATGCCGACCGTTCTCAAGGCTTCCCCTCCCTACAGAGAGTATGAAAAATCGCTCTAGCACCCGTCCCCGGGGGCGTCAATCAGCCCGAGACGGGTCTCTGAGCGGGTTTTTTGGTAGTCTCTACAACTTTGTGAGGATCTCCGGCTCGCCACCGGTAACGGCTAGCGTGTGCTCGAAGTGAGCCGAAAGCGAGCCGTCGGCGGTGACCACCGTCCAGCCGTCGGACAGTGTCCGCGTCCGCCAGTCCCCTGCCATGACCATCGGCTCCAGAGCAAAGGTCATGCCCGGCCGCAGGCGCGGACCCCGGTTGGGTCGCCCGAAGTTGGGGATCTGGGGATACTCGTGCATCTCCTGACCGATGCCGTGGCCCGTGTACTCCCGCACCACGTTGAAGCCATTGACCTCTGCATGGCGCTGGATAGCTGCGGAGATGTCGCCCAGCCGCTTGCCGGCGCGGGACTGGGCGATGCCCGCCTTCAGCGCGTCTTGAGTCACCTGCAAAAGACGTCGAACCTCCTCATCCACCTCGCCCACCGGCAGGGTGATGGCCGCGTCCCCTTGATAGCCTTTGTAGATGGTACCCACGTCGAGGCTGATGATGTCGCCTTCCTCCAGCACCCGATCGAGGCTGGGGATGCCGTGCACAATCTCCTCGTTGATCGAGGCGCAGATAGAGGCCGGGAAGCCTCGATACCCCTCGAACGAGGGAATCGCCCCCTCTTGCTCGATGATCTGGGAGGCGACTTTCTCCAGATCTAAAGTGCTGATGCCTGGGCGGACTACCTCCCGAAAGCGCTGGTGGACTTGGGCCACGATGCGGCCCGCCTGGCGCATGAGCGCTAACTCGCGGGAAGATTTAAGAACGATCATCCTCGACCTCCACGTTTTCGATGGCGACGACCGCCGCGTTTCTCCGTAGTCGGTGCCGCTTCACGGGATTCGTCCGCAGCCTTTTCGCTAACCCGCCTGTCCAGGACCCCGATGATAGCATCGGCCGTACGGGGTAAGATCTGGCTTCCTATAAAGCTGAGGGCCGCGCCGACCAGCGTTACCAGCGCACTGGGCCGGGGCCTCTCTGCCACGGCAGCCGCCGGCTCCTCCCTGACGGCGATTGGCCTGGCCACTCTGATCGCCCCGGTGGGGCAGGCCTGGACGCAGGCCTCACACTCGGTGCAAGAGCCTGAATCTATCCTCGCCACCCCATCTACCAGAGAGATGGCTCCTTCAGGACAGACCTCCACGCAGGTGCCGCAGCCGTCGCAGCGGTCCAACTCAATGGTCAGCATTGACTTATATCACCTCTAGCGTTCCTTCCAAGTCGCTCCCAGGCCCATCTGAGTGATGGGGGGATAGGCCCTACGCACGGCCAGCACCAGGGGAATCCCAACGATGCCGCCAGCCACATTCTGCAGCAAGTTGAAAGGCCACTCGGTGAGAGCCTGGGGCAGACCTCCCCACATGGCCGGCACGGCAGCCTCCCCCACGAAATAGAGTCCCACCATCACCACCGTTCCCGCCAGCCAGCCCAGAAGCATCCGCAGGCGAGTATCTCCCTTGCCCACGAAGCGGGCGAACCGGCTTCCCTCCCAGCCCAGGTAACCGGCCACCAGGCCTTCCAGGCCGTGAGCGAAGAAGGTCAGGAGAGCGAACTGGCTGTAACCCAGGCTGATGTCTGCCAGAGCAGCCCCTACCCCGCCCGCTACAAACCCAATCCAGGGCCCGAAGGCAAAGGCGGCGAAGTAGATGGCCACGTCGGAGAAGTTGAAAAACCCAGTGCCTATGGGAACCATGATAGATCGTGTGAACACAGCCACCACGGCGATCATGATGCCGGTGATGGCTATCGTCCTGACATCAATTCCTTTTCCAGACATGTGAACCTCCTTCCTTAGGTTCTGTTCACCTCGGCTCGCAGTGGACCCTTCGGCAGGCTCAGGACGACGCCCTAGTCCACTGCTCCAAGGGTGCAATCAAGCGCCGAACACTGCTAGACGACTTACCTGGTCAGGGTCACAACAGGCTGCCGAGGCCGCTGGACTAGGGTCCAGCGGGAGCACGTGAGTAGTTTTCAGATCGGCGATGCGGTACATCCTACCTTGCGCTATTTCCCTAGCTTATCCAGCCGAGCCGTCACCTCGTCCAGTTGGCGACGCAGCATCTCGGCCTCCTCGCGCAGGCGTCCTACCTCGTCTTGCTCGTACCCTTCGACCGTAAGCGAAGCGACGCTCGGGGCAAGCTCTCCGTGGGCATGTTCGCTGCTCTCGCGGCAGGGTTGGACACCCCGCAGTTGGCCGCCCAGGTAACGTTCCAGGGCATAGCGCACCGTGCCCGACGCGCCAGTCACGGCCTCAATACCGTACTGCTCAAAGAAGACGATGGCTCGCCGGCCCATCCCACCGGTCAGCATCACGTTCACGCCCTGGTCGTTGATGAAGCCCGGCACCTGTCCCGGCGAGTGCTGGCTGTAGTAAGGGTTACCCACAGACTGGACTGCCTTGACCTCCTGACCTTCCACGTCCACCAGCACGTAGTGCGGGCAGCGACCGAAGTGCGGGCTGACCACGCTTTCGAGGCCGCTTGTGTCTTCAGCAGAGATTGCGATTCGCATTTTTAGCTCTCCTTTTCCAGTTTATCGAGTCGTTCCATGATCTGAGCCAACTGCTGGCGCAGGTCACCGGCCGTCTGTCTCAAAACCGCGACTTCTTCTTTGCGGGAAGCGGGTGGCGCGGGCTGCGGCGAAGGCATCGTCCCTCCAACACCAGGCCCGTAGGCACCTTGGCCCATACCCTGGCCCATGCCCATGCCGCGCCCCATACCCCGGCCCATCCCACGTCCCAT
>CAYWWC010000243.1:0-2073 GCA_964461615.1 uncultured Anaerolineae bacterium | reverse complement strand
CCCATACCCTGGCCCATGCCCATCCCGGCGTGAGCCTGGACGTTGGCTCCGGCTACGGATTGAAGCTGCCCCGCCTTGTAGGCCTCGACGGCCTCTCTAACTGTTCCGCCCGCAAGCAGGTAGATGGGCATGTCGGCTGCCTGGAAGACGTTGTAGGCATTGGGGCCGACGTTGCCGGTCAGCACCGCTTGTGCGCCCTGCTCGACGACGAACTGGGCCGCCTGGATTCCCGCCCCGCCCGCAGCAGACATGGCCGGGTTGGAAACGGCTTCAAAGTCCATGGTCTCCGTATCAACGAAGATGTAAGTGGGACACCGGCCGAAGACCGGGCTGGTTGGCGCGTCCATGTTCGTGCCATTGGATGTAACGACTATTCTCATTTGCAATTCCTCCTTGTTGACGGTATAATTTGGCTGCACCTCTCCTGACGGTTGTTGGACGACCGGTAGGTTGGGGGTCCGGGGCGGGTGGCGAGTCTTCCGATTCTGTTCACCCGCCCCGACACCTCACTACAGTGAGGCTTTATCCCCCTGCTATCCACTGTTACGCCTCCTTCTCGAGTTCCTCGATGCGCGCGCTGATCTGATCGAGCTCCGCCTTCAGTGCTTCGGCGTGATCCATCAGCACTTGCAGCTCCTGCTCGCGCGGCATCGGGCCGGGCGCCGGAGCGCCGTAAGCCCACGGCCCGGCTCCCCAGGCAGCGGCCATCTGCGGCGCGGGCCACCCGAAGCGCATCCAGCCGGGAAGGCCGGTGGCGTAGTACATGTGGCGCCAGCCACGTCCGCCGCCGCCCCAGCCACGCCCGCCGCCTCGCCGGCCACGCCTCCCGAAACCTCGGCCAGGAATAGCGTTCGCATATCCGGGAGCGTTGTAGCCAGCACAGGAGCCAGCCGCTCGCCCAGTCATCGGCCCCATACCCATCGGGCCAGTTCTATCTCCACCAGGCATCTCAGTCACCTCCTCTCTTTACAAAATTGATCTACGTTTCAACTGCCGGGCAGGATGCACGCTGTCTCTACCATCCGCGTCGTCCTCGCCCTCGTCCCCGTCCCCGGCCCCTGCCACGAACGAAACGCATTCCCCGACGTAGGCCCAGGACAGGCCGCACCGGCGTGCCCGCTGCTCCCGCGTATCCGTAGGGTGCCCTCCCCGTCCCAGGCGGAGGGACCGCCACGGCGCAGCACCCCTCCCCGCGGCCGGTCATAGGACCAAGTCCTCGCGGTCCGGTTCCATCAAAGGCTGGCATCTGATTCACCTCCTTCCAATTCAAGTGGTCTTCCTCTTGAGTGTTGCTGAGAAATAGGGTGTCATGGTGTCACCAGTAGCTCTCAAGCGAGGTGACGCAATTGAAACTTGCTCAGGTGGGCGATTACTGCCCAAATGAATCCTGTCCTGACAATGGTAGGCTCCAGTCCGCTCAGCAGCGCAACATCAAGAAGTTCGGCAAGGCCGGCAGCAGAAGCATGAGAGGTAGTGCTGTGAAACGCCATAGCATCAGTTGGATACGTTAGCTCCTCCTCAGCATCTGCCTAATCTCCTGGGGAACCACTCTGATTGTTCCCTCTGCGTCTACGCAGACGTGCTTCGTCTGCCCCGTGGCTAACAGTTGGCCAGTCTCTG
This sequence comes from uncultured Anaerolineae bacterium, assembly GCA_964461615.1. Lineage (GTDB taxonomy): Bacteria > Chloroflexota > Anaerolineae > VGOG01 > VGOG01 > CAZVCJ01. The sequence goes on along the minus strand of CAYWWC010000243.1, from coordinate 453 downwards.
CCATGACGACCTCATAGGCGAAGGTCACCTGGCGGCTCCGGCCTTCTTCGACCCGGGTTCTGACTGTGACCAGGTCTCCATATCGGGCAGGAGCCAAGTAGCGAGTCTGCACCTCTGTGACGGGAAGGTAGTAGCCCTGGGCTTCCAGTTGAGCGATGTCGCCCCCTTGCTGACGCATGTATTCGCCGCGCCCTACCTCGAACCAAATGATGTAATTGGTGTGGTATACGATGCCCATAGCGTCGGTTTCAGCGTAGCGAACTCGCAGAGTCGACTCGATAATGTGGCTTTCGCTCATGCTCCTGTCTCCTGTCGTTTTCTCCAAACCCTGCTTTCGGTAGTCCCCCCGCAGAGTGTTGTTGGACTTGGCCGAGCAATGAATTGCCCGGCTGAGACATAAAATGCGATAAAGAGTGTATCGGATAATGTGATCTTATGGCAAGTTAACAATTG
>CAYWWC010000242.1:4798-6422 GCA_964461615.1 uncultured Anaerolineae bacterium | reverse complement strand
AGGCGTCTACCTGATGGACGGTGAAGAGATGACCCGCGATGATGTCATCGAAATGTACGCCAGGCTCTGTCATGATTATCCGATCGCTTCGATCGAAGATCCGCTCATGGAAGATGACTTCGACGGCCACGCGATTCTGACCAGCAAACTCGATGGAGTTCAGATCGTAGGCGACGATCTGTTCACAACCAACGTCGAGTACATCAGAAGGGGCGTTGAAGCCGGTGCAGCAAACGCAGTGCTGTGGAAGTTCAATCAAGTCGGCACCCTCACCGAGGCGCTGGATGCCGCCGACTACGCCTTCCGCTGCGGCTACGGTGTCCAGGTGTCCGAGCGATCGGGCGAGACAGAAGACACCAGCATCGCGGATCTGGCCGTTGCATTGAACGCCGGCCAGATCAAGACCGGCACGACCCGCAGTGAGCGCACGGCCAAATACAACCAATTGCTACGCATCGCCGAGGAACTGGGCCAGGAGGCAGTCTACGCCGGTCACAACTTCCGAAGACCCTACTAGACCTGGAATGAGTACAGAGGCCAAAGTGCACCTTCGCAACCGCGACATACTGACCAGCCATGGGAACATCGCTCTGCGCAAAGCAGCCGTGGAGATCATTGAGTACGCTTTGCAGGCCGCTAACCCCTACCCTGCTGTCAGACGGCTCGTGCAGCCCTGTACTTGTCGTACAGGACAAGTGCTTGATGGCCACTTGCTCAGCGTCGGCGACCTGGTCTTTGACCTGAAGCGGTACGAACGCATCTTCGTCATGGGGGCAGGCAAAGCGTCCCTGCCCATCGCGCAGGCGTTGGAAGACATACTGGGCGATCGCATTTCGGATGGCCTGTTCGTGCTCAAACACGGATCCCAGGCGGATTTGAACAGAACCGCGGGAAGTCCTCCTCCCGTCATCTATGCCGCACATCCGGTGCCGGACGAGAATGGGCACAGAGGTGCTCAGGCTATGATGGAGATGACGGAGGGTTTGACGGAGAACGATCTCGTTTTCGCCGGTATCAGCGGCGGCAGTTCGGCGCTGTTGCCCTTGCCAGTGGATGGCGTAAGCCTGGCGGACAAGCAGAAGGTAAACCAGGTTCTGTTACACTGTGGTGCAGATATCATCGAGATTAACGCGGTGAGAAAGCACCTCTCGCGTATCAAAGGAGGTTGGTTGGCAAAAGCAATCCTGCCGGCGACGTTGGTGAACCTGACGGTATCGGATGTGGTGGGGGATCCGCTGGACTACATCACGGGTCCGACAGTAGCTGACACCTCGACATTTGATGACGCTCGGGGCGTGCTGGATCGCTATGAGCTCTGGGAGGCATTTCCGAAATCCGCTGCTGACTATCTGCGTTCCGGCGGCGAAGCGCAAGAGACGCCAAAAGACTTCGGGGACGAACCAATATACACTTTCGTCATCGTTGACAGCAGCGCCGCCTGTCTGGGTGCAGCAGAACGCGCAGCACAACTCGGCTACAAACCGATGATCCTGACCACGATGCTCAAAGGCGAGGCGCGAGAGGCCGGGACTTTCTTCGCCGCAATAGCAAACGAGATTGTGCGGTTCGGACGCCCAATTAGTGCGCCCTGTGCGATCGTCGCTGGCGGTGAGAACACGGTGAC
>CAYWWC010000242.1:1648-4698 GCA_964461615.1 uncultured Anaerolineae bacterium | reverse complement strand
GGTCACACGGGAACCAACGTGAACGACCTGAAGCTGTTGTTAGTCAAGCAAAAGTGCCAGGCACCTGAGCAGTTACCATTCTTGCATAGGGGGATCTGAAGGTGCCTGGCACTTGCAGAATAGGGGGCTCAGATGTTGCAACTGCTCATAAAAAACGGCGTCTGTGTGGACTCTAACGGCCGGTTCCACGCTGACATCGCTGTATCCAATGGAAAGATCGTTCAGATCGGGCAGAAGCTAGACCTGGCGGCAGACAGAACCATTGACGCGGCGCATAGGTTGGTGATGCCTGGCGTCATTGATACCCACGTTCACCTTCCGTGGCCTTCGGCGAGCCTTGACTCTGTTGACAACTGGGAGTCCGGCACAACGGCTGCCGTCTGTGCCGGCGCCACAACCGTGATCGAGTACGTGGTCCCCGATCAGAGCGGCAGACTCATCCCCACACTGGACGCGCGCATGGCGGTCGCCAGCAAGCGTTCCTATGCGGACTTCAGCTTTCATATTGTCCTGCGGAAGGTGACCGGGGAAACGATATCCGACATGGCCAAGGTTGTGAAGCAAGGATTCACCAGCTTCAAGATATACACCGCTTATGAAGGTTTCAGGCTAAGCGACGCAGAGATACTGAGAGCGCTCAAAGCCACAAAGGAACTAGAAGCCCTCGTGTGCTTCCACGCAGAAGATGGAGTGCTGGTGTCGTTCGCCACGGAGCAACTCGTTCGAGCCGGAAAGACGACGATGGACTATTACCCAGAAGCACATCCCTACGTTGCCGACGTGGAAGCAACGAATCGTGTTATCGCTTATGCCGGTTTCATAGGAACGCCTATTCACATCGTGCACGTGAACACCCAGGAGGGTGCACGTATGATTGGACAGGCAAGGCGTCGTGGCCTGGCCATCACAGGTGAAACCTGCCCGCAATACCTTATGTTCACTGAGGACGTGTACAAGTCCGGCAAGCCGGAAGCGCACCACTTTGTATTGGCACCGTTGATCCGCACAGAGGAGGACCGACAAGGACTCTGGAGGGCGTTAGCTGAGGGCGACCTACAGATGATCGCCACTGACCATTGTCCCTACACGTTGGAACAGAAACTCAAAGGGCACGGTGACTTCCGCAATGTTCCCGGTGGCGCCTCGGGCGTAGAAACCAGCTTGCCGCTAATCTACACCTACGGCGTCCGGAGGGGACGGATTTCCATCGAAAGGCTCGTGGAATTGATGTCCACAAATCCTGCCAGGATCTTTGGTCTATTTCCTAACAAAGGCATCATCGCCATCGGAAGTGATGCTGACTTTGTCATTTATGATGAGGAAGGCGAGTCAACGATTGATAGCCAGAGGCTCCATTCGCGAACAGACCATACCCTTTATCAGGGAAGGCGAGTCCTGGGCAGGCCTGCAATGACGATTTTGCGAGGGAAAATCGTAGCTCAGGACGGTGAGCTAGAGACAGACCATCCCGATGGTCAGGTTCTTCGGCGGCCCCCTTACTATGCCATTTCACAAGACAGACCTTGACTTTTCAGGCAGCGTCCGCCAGGGGCTCCGCTTCGCTCAAGCCCCTGGCTCAGTCTACAAAGCCCCGTTGGGGCTGGATTTGACAGGCCGATAGGCCTTTGTATCTGAGCCCGACGGCTTCAGTCCGCCAGGGGCTCCGCTTTGCTCAAGCCCCTGGCTCAGTCTGCAAAGCCCCGTTGGGGCTGGATTTGACAGGCCGATAGGCCTTTGTATCTAAGCCCGACGGCTTCAGCCTCGGGCGGGGTGGCGACGAGAAGTCAACCTTTGTTGCGTGAAACAGCACTAGGGCGGGGCGGACGGCTCTCCTCGGCTGCTACCCCTGCTCCTGACTCGCGTTTGAACTCAGCAGGGAGGAAACTCTGTGTCAAAGTTACAGACTGAGTTTCTGGGAATCTCCTTTCCCAATCCATTTCTGCTAGGCTCTGGCCCTCCCACAACAAGGGGGGAGATGATCAAAGAGGCTTTCAGGGCAGGTTGGGGTGGTGCTGTTTTGAAGACGATCGCACTGCAGCCAACAACTGATCCCTGTCCACGGCTGCACATCCTCCGGCAAGGTCAGCGCATCCAGGGCATGGTCAACATCGAGTTGATCACCGCGTTGCCCCTCCAACGTTGGGAAGATGAGATTGATCTGATCCGCGATGCCTACCCTAGTCGGCCGATCATTGCCAGCATTATGGGTGGAGCCAGGCCTGATGAATGGCAAGAGGTCGTGAGGCGCCTGGAACCACACGGAGTCAACGCCTTTGAGATGAACGTCAGTTGCCCCAACTTCGCGGAAGAGAAAGGCGCCCAGTTGGGCCAGGATCCGGAATCTCTGGCGCTGGCCATCAGTTGGGTAAGAGAAGCAACCCAGTTGCCTGTGATTGCGAAACTTACACCGAATGTCACTGACATCGTCTCCCTGGCACGCGTCGCCAAAGAGGCTGGAGCTGATGCCATAACCGCAACAAACACTCTGTCGGGGTTAGCGGGTATTGATCTGGAGACGTTCAGCCCATTGCCTTCAGTGGAGGGCATCGGGATCTTCGGTGGGTATAGCGGGCCTGGGTTGAAGCCAGTCTCACTGCGATGCGCAGCGAGCATAGCCAAAGGGGTGGACATTCCCCTCATCGGTTGCGGCGGGGTCAGTACCTGGCAAGATGCGGCAGAGTACATAGCTGTTGGCGCATCACTGGTGCAGGTCTGCAGTGCGGTGATGTGGCGCGGCTACTCGACTATTGATAAGCTAACCCGTGGACTCGAGAGGTATCTCGACGAACATGGGTATTCGTCACCAGCGGACATCGAAGGCAAAGCCCTGCCCCAGATCGTGACACTCTCTGATCTTGATATCGCGGTAAGGCTGCTTGCTGAGGTAGACGAGGACAAATGCACGGGGTGCGATATCTGTGTCAGGGCCTGCGCTTCAGGCGCCTACCAGGCCATCGAAATGGTCGGCGATGTGGCCAGCGTCAACCGCGAGAAATGTGATGGGTGCGGGCTGTGTGTGGGGCTCTGTCCCGTTGACGCCATCACGCTGG
>CAYWWC010000242.1:0-1548 GCA_964461615.1 uncultured Anaerolineae bacterium | reverse complement strand
ACTCGGCGGGAAGACTTACCCTAAGTTACTTCCAAACCGGCGTTCAAGTTGAACTTAAAGCAGATCAGACGCCTGTTACCATCGCCGACTACAAGGCGGAAGAGCTCATCCGCAGTTGCATTGAGAAAGAGTTCCCGCGTCATGCCATCGTGGGCGAAGAGTACGGTGTGAAGGAATCAAAGGAACCCTCTCACCGGTGGTTTATCGATCCCATTGATGGTACCAAGTCCTTCATACGTGGTGTGTCTTCTTATGCAGTGCTGATAGGTCTGGAAATCGAGGGAAAAGTGGAAGTGGGCGTAGCTTATTTCCCAGCGCTAGACGAAATGATCGCAGCGGCTTCAGGTGAGGGGTGTTGGTGGAATGGTCGCCGTGCGCGTGTCTCTAGTGTGCGCAAACTGAGGCAGGCCATGGTCACTTTCACTGATGTCGCGGACTTCGCCAAATACGGTCGTACTGAGGAATGGGAGCGTATCAAGCAAGCTACGTGGTATCGTGCCGGTTGGGGGGATGCGTACGGCTACTTGCTAGTCGCGACTGGGCGCGCGGAGCTTATGCTTGATCCTATTATGTCCCCCTGGGACTGTGCCCCCTTTCCTGCCATCCTGACAGAAGCCGGGGGCTATTTCGGTGACTGGCAAGGAGATTGCACGATCTTTGGTAATGAAGCGATGGCGACTACACAGCAACTCTTACCTGAAGTGCTAACACTGATGCAAGGAGAGTAAGAATAGAGAAGTGAAGATGGAAAAGAAGACGATTATACTCCTGCATGGCTTTACTTCTTCGGGACAATCCACCAAGGCCCGATACTTCAGAGAGAAGCTCAAAGCATTTCCTCAAGTGCAATTCCACGCTATTGACTTCAATCCGACCCCCGCGGATTTTGAATACGTGACCACAACCGGACGGATCAACCGCCTGCGGCAATATGTGCTGGATCATTCCCCCCCAACTTTGGGGGGGATGAAAGGGGGGGAAAACATCATCATCATTGGCAGTTCGTATGGCGGACTCATCGCCCTACATTATGCGCACCGATTCGGCGGGGTCGAGAAAATGATTCTCCTGGCCCCCGGCTTGACCTGGCTGTCGTGGGGGCTTTCGGAGAAGGAGCTTGAACAATGGCAAAAGACTGGCGCTGCGCCATTCTTCCACAAGGCATTTGGGAAAGAGGTTCCCATCAAATACGATCTCCAGATAGATGGGCTTCGCTACCTTGAAACCATTCCACCGGCAAGCCCTATGATCATCATTCACGGCCGCAACGATAAAACTGTACCGATTGAACCCAGCCGAGCGTACGCGGCAGATTTCCCCGATAGCGTTCGCCTGATCGAGGTGGATGCAGACCACGATCTCAATGGTCATCTGGAGCTCATTTGGGAGTACATGAAGTCTCTTCTGATCAGAAACCAGGTTTTTTAGCTGAAGAACATGCCTTTTCGTACTACGGAGAGCCTCATAAAAAGTTCGCCTATTCGAGTAGGAGCAAAAAACCTATATAGTGCCATTTGTCACCTTGACTGAGGTAGTGTAAACTATCAG
>CAYWWC010000241.1:0-6424 GCA_964461615.1 uncultured Anaerolineae bacterium | reverse complement strand
GCTTTCAGTTTCTAGGCTGCCCACTCCATGAATCCCCGGCCTGTTTTCTTCCCCAGCTCTCCGGCCTTCACCTTCTTATAGAGTAGGTCCGTGGGGTGGAAGCGGGAGCCGAATTTCTTTTCCAGTTCCTCTAGTTTTTGCACGACGATGTCCAGGCCCACTCCGTCGGCGTACTCCAGGGGGCCCATGCGCTGGTCGCCAACCTTCATGCCGATGCCGGCGATGCAGGCCATGTCAATGTCGTTGACGTTGGCGATGTCCTCTTCCACGCACATAGCGGCCTCGTTGATCATGGGCATCATCAAGCGGTCGGCGCTGAATTCCGTACCAGTGGGTGTCTGGCCCGACTCCTGCAGCTCCTTGATCATCTGCTTGACTGGCTCGTCGGTCTCTTCCCCGTAGCCGTAGAAGCCGGCTCCTGCCTTCTCGCCGAAGCGTCCTGCTTCGACCAGCTTTTCCCACAGGAGGGCTGGAGCGCCGCGCTCCCCGTACTGGGAGTGAAGGTACTGGCCCACGTCTGCGCAGACATCAATGCCGATCATGTCCATCAGAGTGAAGGGTCCCATGGGCCAACCGAAGCCTGTCAGTGCCCCGTCAACTTCGGATGCTGTGGCCGCTCCTTCCTGCAGGGACATCACCGCTTCGTTGAGATAGGGCATCAGCAAGCGGTTGACCAGGAAGCCGGGACACTCCTTGACCACCACGGGGATCTTCCGCAACTCCTCTGTGAAGCGCACCACATCGTCAACGGTTTCCTGATCGGTCTCCGAGCTGGGGATGACTTCCACCAGCTTCATGATGTGGGCCGGGCTGAAGAAGTGCATCCCAATCACCTTGGAAGAGCGTTTGGTGGTCGAGCCGATCTCCGCGATGGACAGCGCAGACGTGTTGGAAGCGAAGACACTCTCCGGCGGGCAAATCCCATCCAGCTCGGCAAAGACCTGCTGCTTGACCTTCATGATCTCCGGCACAGCTTCGATGACAATATCCACGTCTACGAACTCGCCGTAGTCAAGGGTGGGGATGACCAGGTCCATCTTCTCCTGCATGGCGGTGGGGGACATCTTGCCCTTGTCCACCCGCCGCTGGTAGATGCGCCGGATGGTATCCATCCCCTTGTCCAGCATCTCCTGGTCAATGTCCTTCATCACCACCGGCAGGCCCGCATAGGTGATGACCTGGGCGATCTCGGCACCCATGAACCCCGCGCCGACAACTCCTGCTTTGAAAATGTACATATCTCCTTCCTCCTCCATATCTCTGGGGGCAGTTTGCCCCGTGCAATTTGTTTCTACATAATGCAGACCGTAGTGCGTATTTCGTGTTCCGTCATCACGCAGCACGCAATACGCAATACGGTACTACCACGTCACCAGCATTATCGCCGCCTCCGGGTCGTCGAGGCGCACGAAATACACCCAGCCGTCGGGATACCTGGCGAAAGCGGCATCGTTGGCCGCTCCCAACGTTTGGCCCACGAAGTATTCCTCGCTCGCAGGCTCGATGGCCACCACCCCTTCCTGGCCTTGCAGCTCACCCTTGATCCCCTCGAAAATCTCCTTGCCTTTGGCTATGAACGCTTGGCGAGCTTTCTTATCTTTGTACAACGTCGTATCAGCCATGTAATTTTCCCCTTTCATGTTCGTAAGCCCGTAAATTCGTAAATTCGGGATTCGTCACGAATCTACGAATCCCGAATCTACTTCCTTTCAATGATCATCGCGCCGCCCATCCCGCCGCCCACGCAGGCCGTGGCTAGACCCAGGCTCACGTCGCGCTTGATCATCTCGTGGAGCAAAGTGACCACGAAGCGTGTGCCTGTGCAGCCCACTGGATGGCCCAGGGCGATGGCCCCGCCGTTGACGTTGACCCTATCCCAGTCCCAGCCGTCCTTCTCCAGTTCCATGCCCACGGCCATGGCTTGGGCGGCGAATGCCTCGTTGAGCTCGATCAGGTCAATGTCGGTCAGCTTCAAGCCCGCTTTCTTCAGCGACTTGGGGACGGCTTTGGTCGGCCCGATGCCCATGATCTCCGGCGGCACTGCGGCGTAGGCGTAGCTGCGGATGTAGGCCAGGGGCTCCATACCCAGTTCCTGGGCTTTGTCAGACGTCATAACGACCATAGCCGCGGCGCCGTCTGATAAGGGGCAGGCGTTGGCGGGAGTGACTGACCCGCCTCTCTTGAACACGGTGGGATAGAGGGCGGCCTTTTGCACCGAGAGGCCCGGGTTGATGCACTCGTCGTGGACGATGTTCTCGTAGGCTACCTCCTGGCCAGCCACCCTCTTGGAGACACGCACTGGCACGATCTCATTATCGAACTTGCCCATCCTGGTGGCGCGGAAGGCTTTCTTGTGGCTGTTTACTGCGAACTTGTCCTGTTCCTCCTGGCTGATGCCGTACATCATGGCCAGGTTCTCCGCCGTGTAGCCCATGATCACGCCGCAGACGGGATCGGTCAGACCTTCCCACAGGGAGTCGGTGAACCCGGTGTGGCGCAGTTTCAGCCCCCACCGCGCCCCTCGTACCACGTAGGGAGCCGTGCTCATGCTCTCCGTGCCGCCTACCAGGAAGATCTCCCCATCGTCGGCCTGAATGGCCTGGTAGGCCGATGAGATCGCCTGCATGCTGGCCACGCAGTTGCGCTGCACGGTGTAGCCGGGCACATGGGTGGGGATGCCGGCCATCAGCGCTGCCACGCGGGCGATGTTCGGCGAATCGGAGTACTGGCCGATGCAGCCGAGGATGACGTCGTCAATGAGATTGGAGTCGAGTTCTGTGCGTTTGATTACTTCTCGCATCGCGATGGCAGCCAACTCTTGGGCGGACAGACTCCTGAAAGCTCCGCCGTGGCTGCCGATGGGGGTGCGCACTCCCCCGACGATTACCACTTCTTTCATTTCTTCCTCCTCGTTACCAGATTGGATTCAGTTTTGCTTGGCCTGGATCCCCTCAGAGCGATTTTGGCTCTGCCGAGATCAGCGATTATCAGTTTGCAGACCGCGCAGGAAAAGCTCGAAGGTGGCATCGAACACCGCTTTAGGCTCTACGGGTATCATCTCCTGCCGGACAGGATTGGCCATCACGGTGAGGGCCCCGTTGAGGGCGCCCCAGAGCACGCCGGCCGCCAGCAGGGGATCATCAGCAGTGAACGCGCCTTTCTCCACCCCCTGCCGGATGGCCCTTGCCGCCAGCTTCAATCCCCTTGTGCTTTCCGTTGCGATCTGCTGATACATCTCGTCAGATACCCTTTCGCGGAAGCGCCCCCGATCCAGGGCCATCAATAGGCGGAAATAATCGGGGTAGGTCTGGGAAAATTGCCAATACGCTTCCACTAATTGGCGGAGGTGTTGCTCGGCGGAGAGCGGTTCTTGCGGGGCGTAGGCGGTTTCCAATTGCGACAGCAGGGTTGATAGGCCCTCTAAAAGCAAATGAGCAAGGATAGACTCCTTGCTCTGAAAGTAGAGATATACTGTTCCCTTGCTGATCTCAGCCCGAGCGGCCACGTCATCCACCGTTGCCCGATGGATGCCTTCCTCAAAGAAGACCTCCCTGGCGGCTTCTAAGATTTCCTGTTGCCTTCTCGCCTTCTCGCGAGCACGCCGCTGTGCTGTGGTCATCCCGTGGCCTTTCTGCTGCAAACCTACGGTCATTTACTGACTGACGGTCATTATACAACAAAAGGCGCACGTTGTCAAATCTGGTTTTTCGCATCCCAGATGTTCTGTGATACTCAGGTCAACTGTGTCCGATACCAAGCCAAAAAATCGCCCGGCGTACCGACGGGGAATGGAACAGCGTTTCTCAGGGCCGCGTTGTCTAGAAAGTGCTTTCGGTCCAGCGTGACGAAGTAGTCCGCCCCGGTGGCCCAGGCAGCAGCCAGCACCTGCGCGTCGCCTGGGTGGCTGGTGAGGGCCTGGCTATCCTTCACAGTCTCTGGCATCGGCGTAGATACAACCTCAACGCGACCACGATCAAGCAGCAAGGCCAGTAGCCCCAGCATGTTGGGAGCCTTGCGGCGCAGTGCGCTCTCAATCTCGTTGAGTACCTGGGGGCCGACCAGCAACCGGAGAGCTCCGGCCTCGCCCAGTTTCAGGATCATGCGGCTTCCTCCCTCGGCTGACCAGATGCCAGCAAATAGGGCGCTGGTGTCGAGGAACGCGCTAATCTTGGCTGTCATACCGCTCGCGTTCCTCTCGCAGGGCCTGCAACATTGTCTCCAGCGTTTCGCCCTTTTCAGTGAGGGCCTGAGTGAGGCGGTCGGCCAGGGAATCAATCTCTGAACGACGCGGACTGAGGACGAAGATTCCACCAAGATCAAGCAGGGTGAAACTGTCGCCGGGTTGCAGGTTGTAGCTCTGGCGAAGGGATTTGGGCAGGGTTACCACTCCTCGTTGGGCCATCCGTACGGTCGTAGTATCAGACATGGCGTACCTCCTGACGATCCGTGTTTCTGATAGACAGTATAGCGGAAACACGGATTATTGTCAATTAGACCACTCCCGCCATCATTAGGCCGAGCTGTTCGAGGGTGGCCTCGTGACTATCCACCACGCCCATGATCTGCCCTTCGTAGATGACGGCAATGCGGTCGGAGAGGGCCAGTATCTCGTCCAGGTCCTCCGAGATGAGCAGGATGGCGGTTCCGTCCTGGCGCTGCTCCAGAAGAAGGGAGTGGACGTATTCTGTAGCGCCAATATCCAGGCCGCGCGTGGGTTGGGCCGCGACCAGGACTCGAGGACGGCGTGACAGTTCGCGCGCCAGGACAACCTTCTGGATATTGCCACCGGACAGACTCTTGGCAGGCGTCTCGCGGGATGGCGTCTTCACTTGGAAGTTCTTGATGAGCTTGTCGGCAAAGTCGGCGATGACCCGCAGGATGAGAAAACGGGAGCGGGCGAAGGGTTCCTTGTGATGGTCGCGCAATATCACGTTTTCTGCCACGGAGAACTCTTGGATCATGCCATCCTTCATCCGCTCCTCCGGGATGTAGGCCAGCATCTGCTCGGTGAGGGCTCCGGGCGATTGGCCGGCCACATCTTTGCCTTCCAGGAACACCTGTCCCTCGGTGGCTGACCGCAGGCCGGTGATTACCTCGGCCAATTCTCGCTGCCCGTTGCCGGAGACGCCGGCCAGTCCCAGAATCTCGCCGGAATAGACGTCCATGTCAACGCCGCGCAAAGCCAGCATCTCGCGGTCGCTCTGGGCATGGAGATTCTTCAGGGACAGCCGAGCTTCACCCCGTTCGGCGTCGGCGCGGTGCGGCTTCATGGTGACCTCGCGACCGACCATCATGCGCGCCAAGTCCTCTTTGGTGCACCCCTCTATGGGGCAACAGTGAACCATCTTGCCATCGCGCAGCACAGTCACCCGGCTGCTGATGTCAATCACTTCGTGCAGTTTGTGCGAAATGAAGATGACGGCGTGTCCATCATGGATCATCTGGCGGAGAGTGACGAAGAACTCGTCCACTTCCTGGGGAGTGAGAACGGCGGTGGGCTCGTCGAGGATGAGCAAGGCAGCGCCGCGATAAAGGGCTTTGATGATCTCCACGCGCTGTCGCTGGCCGACGGCCAGTTGCCAGATGTAGGCATCGGGGTCAACCTGGAGGCCGTAGATCTCGCCCAATTCCAGGATACGTTTGGAAACTCGATCCAGGTCTGTGAGCAGTCCACGAGAAGAAGGCAAGCCCAACGCCACGTTCTCAGCCACGGTGAGAGATTCCACCAGCATGAAGTGCTGATGGATCATGCCAATGCCCAGGTCAATGGCGTCCGTTGGTGAGTTGATGATCACGGGTTTGCCGTTGAGCCGGATCTCGCCCTCATCGGGTTCGTACATCCCATAAAGCACCTTCATGAGAGTGCTCTTGCCGGCTCCGTTCTCCCCCAGCAAGGCGTGCACTTCGCCGGCGCGCACGTCGAAATCAACGCAGTCGTTGGCCAGCACGCCGGGGAAGCGCTTGACGATGCCCTTCATTTCCAAATGATCTACTCGAGTACGTCCAGAGGGTAGAACATCGCTGTTTGTCATCGCCTGCTCCTCATACGCATTGCGTGTCTCTGTTGGGCGAAGGTCTCCCGACCGAGCCCAAAGGCTTGGCGGCTGCGGTCGGGAGACTTTGCCGAACTCTAGTGGTGTGCTAACAAGACTGAGGTGTTGCCATTATTCTAGCTCAATGGTGATCGAGCCGTCAATGATACCCTGAACAGCCTCATCGGCCGCGGCCTTCACGTCATCCGGCAGGTCAAAGCCAGAATTGTACTCCATGACCAAGCCTTTGTTCTCCAGCGTGATGGCATAGGCCTGTCCACCGTAGGTGCCCTCGGCGATCAGGGTAACCATGTCGTCTAGCGCCACGGTCCAGTCGTAGACCTGGTTGGCGACCACGATGTCGGGGGCCAGCGAGGTCTGGCTGGCCTGGG
>CAYWWC010000240.1:0-6432 GCA_964461615.1 uncultured Anaerolineae bacterium | reverse complement strand
CTGGCTGTGGATCAGGCCAAGACCAATCTGGAGGCAGCCAACGAGAACTTGATCAGCGTCCAAGCGGGGCCGACGGAGGCGCAACTGGCATCCGCCGAGGCCGCGGTCGAGACCGCCGAGGAGAATTATGAGGAGCTGTTGTCGGGGTCTGACCCTGAGGCTGTCGAGCAGGCGCGCTTGAGCCTGGAACAGGCCCAGAACAGTCTGTGGAACACTCAACTTCAGCGAGACGCCGTCAACGGCAACCCGGAAACTCCGGACTATGTGAGAAAGCAAATGCAGGCCCAGGTGGCCAATGCCGAGATATCGGTGCAACTGGCCGAGATCAGCTACCTGCAGGCCCAGGAATCGGCCACTGCTGCGCAGATCGCCAACGCTGCCGCGCAGGTGCAGCAGGCCACGGAGAGCCTGGAGGAGTTGCGCAACAGCCCCACCTCACTGGACTTGGCCCAGGCTGAGACCCAGGTGACCCAGGCTGAGTACAACCTGGCCCAGGCCCAGGAATCCCTGGCCGAGATCGAAGCTGGCGCTGACCCTCTGGATCTGGCGCAGGCTGAGGTCCTGGTGACCCAGGCCGAGTACAACCTGGCCCAAGCCCAGGAGACCCTGGCTGAGGAGGGGGGCGTTGGAATTCCCAACTCGTTGGGGGGGGAGGCGGTTACGGCAAGTGTGGCTTTGGCCCAGGACGATCTCAGGCTGGCGCAGGCCGAGTATGATGCGCTGCTCTCCTCCAACCAGGCCGCCGAACATGCTCTGCGGTCGCTGGAGCTTGACATCGCCGTGATCGAGTTCAATATCGAGCAACTTGAGCGCGGTGTGAACCCTATGCTGAGTTCGGATCTCGCAGGGATTCAACTGGGCATCGAGGAGCTGGAACGCCAGGTAGCCGACGCTCGCCTCAGCGCGCCTTTTGACGGGGAAATCCTCTCGGCCGGTATTGACCCTGGCGATTATGCGAGCGCCTTTAGCATCGTGATGGTGCTGGCCGATCCTAGTGTGATGGAGATAACGGCTGAGTTGGGCGCGGCGGATTTGGGCGAGATGGCCCTGGGCCAGGAAGCGCTGATCACCTTGCGCAACCGTCCCCAAGACCCCTTTGGCGGTTCGGTGCGCCAGTTGCCATACCCCTATGGCGGCGGCACGACAGACGCCAGCGACAGCGACCTGTCCGCTCACATCGCCATTGAGGGCGACGTGGATCTGGAACTGGGCGAGTTGGCGACGGTCTCTATTGTGCTGGAAGAAAAGGAAAACGTCCTGTGGCTGCCCCCAGCCGCCATCCGCACTTTCCAGGGGCGCGATTTCGTGGTGGTACTTGGTAGGCTTGACGGCCAACTCAATGAGGGCACACAACGCGTGGACGTGCTGCTGGGCATCGAGACCGATGAGCGAGTGGAGATTGTGCAGGGGTTGGAAGAGGGGCAGGTTATTGTTGGGGAGTAGCCGCTAGGCTCCCCCCCTCAATCCCCCCCGCTGGGGGGGAAGTCCAGTTCTCCCCCCTTTGGGGGGGAGTTAGAGGGGGGGAAATACTCGGAGCAGTCAATATGGAACCACTCATCACGTGCGAGAATCTGGTCAAAATATACAAGGTGGCGGACCTGGAAGTGGTGGCGCTGCAGGGGCTGGACTTGACGATTCAGCAGGGCGAGCTGATGGGCATCGTCGGCGCATCCGGGTCGGGTAAGACGACGTTGCTCAACATCCTGGGCGGCTTGGACCGCCCGTCGGCCGGGCGCTTGATGGTGAACGGACGCGACTTGCTCAAGGCGCCCGATCACGTCCTGGACGAATACCGCCGCACCGAGGTGGGTTTTGTGTGGCAGCAAACAGCCCGCAACTTGATCCCTTACCTGAGTGCCCAGGCCAACGTTGAACTACCCATGACGATCGAAGCTAAGAGCCGGCGTGAGAAACGGGAGTGGGCGCAAGATCTGCTGGAAACCGTCGGCCTGTGGGAACACCGCAAACACCGCCTGGCGCAGTTGTCGGGAGGGGAGCAACAGCGGGTCGCCATCGCCGTGGCCCTGGCTAACAGACCGCGAATTTTGCTGGGAGATGAACCCACGGGCGAGGTAGATTCTGGCACGGCGCAAGAGATCCTTGCTTTGTTCCGGCGCATGAACGAGCAATATGGACTTACTACGATCATCGTTACACACGACCCGCAAGTGGTGAGCGTCGTCGATCGCGTGGTGACCATTCGAGATGGGCGCACCAGCAGCGAGACCGTGCGCCGCGGCCGTCAAGCCTACCAAGTGGCCGACGTGGAGGCCGCCTTGACGCAGGGCATCCAGGAAGCGTCTGCTACCTATGAGGAGTATGTGGTCGTGGACGCGGCCGGCCGTTTGCAGATTCCGCCCGACTTGCGGGAAGAGCTGGGCATCGGCGGTCGAGTCACGCTGGAAAAGACCGAGGATGGCGGCGTTCTGATCCATCCCGTGGCCGGTTTGCAGCCGATAATCGCGTCCAATAATCGCCAGGAGGCGGATTCTGCTGCGCTATCCAGAGATGGCGCGGCTACCGAGCTCGATGATCAGTCGCCGTCCACACGGCGGGGGCTGAGGAGATGGCTGAGGCGCAACAGGGTGTGAAGCTTTTTCTAAGTCGGAGTTTGGGAGTCTAGGCTTTAGCCGGTTTTGGACATCCCGGCTGAAGCCTCAACTCCGGCACGGAAGACGCAACTAGAGTATAAAACTTTAGGAGGTTCAAAAATGAGTAAGAAACTAAGTTGTGCTATACTATTGATTGCCACGCTGTTGGTCGCTTGTACGAGCCTGCCGCCGCCGACGCCTGTTGGCGAAAGACTGCCCGGACAGCCATCCGCAAAGACGGACACCGTGGTGGAGCGCACCCAAGATTCGGATACCATCACTTTGCGCTTTGCCATCTACAGTTGGCTGCAGGGCCAATACGATGGCCTGATCCAGGCATTCGAGGCCGCAAACTCGGACGTTCACATCAAAACGGTCGATATCGAGCAAGTGCTGGGTGATGACGCGAAGGCAGCGACATTGCCCGCTGACGCTTTTGTGTGGTTGGCCTCTGCCGCCGACGTCATCGCTCTCCCCGCCAACCGTGATGCCGTGCAGCAAAACGTGCTGTTGGAACTCACGCCCTATATCGAATCGGACTCCAACCTCACGCTGGAGGACTTCTATCCGACGCTGCTACAAGGCGTCCAATGGGACGGCGGAATATGGTCGCTGCCCACTGGGGCCAATTATGAGATGCTCAGCTATAACAAAGATGTGTTTGACGCGGCGGGGATGGCCTATCCCCAGCCCGGATGGACCTGGGACGATTTCCTGGCGACGGCTCAGGCGCTGACCATCCGTGAAGGAGACAAGGTGCTACAGTGGGGCTTTATGCAGCCCACCTTTAATCCCATCCCCTTTATTCAGGCACGCGCTGGGCTGCTCTTTGACTCAGATGCGCAGCCGCCCACGGCCAGGCTGAACAGCCCCGCTGTGGCCGAGGCGGTGCAGTGGTACGCCGACCTGTTCCTGCTGCACCAGGTGGCCCCCTACCCTTCCCAGCTTGAGGAGGACGATACCTGGGTAAAGCCGGACGAGGTGGCGCAGTTGGTGGAGAGCGGACAGGCCGCGATGTGGTTTGGCAATGTTGTTGAGTATCTTAAATCGAGGCAATTGATGCAGGTTAGCGCCATCGCACCTTTCCCCGTTGGCAGCCCCGATGACGCGACGACGCCGGTTAGCGTGGACGGCCTTTCTATCAGCAGAGGCACCAGCAAGGCAGAGTTGGCCTGGCAGTGGGTCAGTTTCCTGTCGCAACAACAGGTCAATACAACCCGCAAATCTATCGAGGGCAATATGACCGTGCCGGCGCGGCCTGCGGCGGCAGCGGCCAGCGGCTTTTGGGACCAGGTTGACGACGAGCCAGCGGCGGCCTTGCAGTATGCCATTGACCACGCTTACGTGGACAAGTACAAAGGCGCAGGATACGAGGTGTTTTCCAGCGCTGTGAAGGGTGTCATTGAAAACGGCTGGCCGGTCGAAAGGGCACTGGCTGGGGCCCAGGTTCAGGCAGAGGATCAAATCGAGACTGCCGTGAGCGCGGCCCCAACCCCCGTGCCCAACCTGGTGGTGGCAGGGGAAGAAGAAGCCGCCATAGCGTCCGGGGCGGCAGTGATCCGATTTGGCCTGGGTGGTGAAAAGCTTGGTCAAGAGTCCCTCCAAAACCTGGCCGCGCAGTTCCTGGAGGCGCATCCCGATATTATCGTCGAACTGGAACAGCCAAACGTGCGCGGCGGCCCCAGTCTGGAGACAATGGCCGCCGAGTATGACTGTTTCCAGGGCATGCCCAGCTTCAACAGCGACGCCGACGTGGCTGCCATCCTGAACATGGAGCCTTTTTTCGCCTCTGATCCCGAGCTTAACGCGGAGAGCTTCTATGCACTGGACCAATTCACTTACCAGGGCAGGGTATGGGGCATTCCTGGCAACATCACGGTCAACGTGATTAACTATGACAAGGACCTGTTTGACGCCGCCGGGCTGGATTATCCCAGCGCGGACTGGACGAGCACCGATTTTATGCACCTGGCGACCACCTTGACGCAAGGCGAGAGGGACAATAAACAGTATGGCTATCTGCCTTTCGATGAGGAGGTTAACGATCTCATGACGATGGTTGACCGGCTGGGCGGGGATATGCTTGATGACTCGGTGGATCCGCCGTGCGTCGTCCTGAACAGCCCCAACGTGCTTGAGGCTGTGAGGTGGTACACGAGTTTGCCTGATTTTTCTCCGAGCGTTGATGGCGCTCGCCTCACTGCAGAAGAACGCTACCCCCTGATCCAGCAGGGCCGCGTCGCAATGTGGATCGACCCCTGGGGCAAACTGGAGTCGAAAGATCTCAACGCGGGTGTCGCGCCTCTGCCGCTGGGGCCAAACAGCGCAGAGGGCAGTGGTTACGAGTCAGTTGATGGCTTTTTCATCTCTGCCGAAACGGATGCACGCCAGGCGTGTTGGAGCTGGATCTCGTTTCTGACAGAACAGTCCAACGTTGGATTCGGTTTGCCTGCCCGCCGGGATGTGGCCGCATCCAACGCTTATCGCCAGGCGATCGGCGTCGAGCGGGCAGATGCCTATATTGCGAGTGTAGACACTGGCGGCGGGGCGTCTGCTACGCAACGCCTGTCCGACGCAGGGGCCTGGATCAGGTATGCTTACGTCTGGATATCGGCTGCCTACGAGCGCATAATTGAAGGGGATATGACCGTGGACGAGGCAATGAACGCGGCCCAAGAGGCAGAGGATGCCTATTACGATTGTGTGGTCGTTAGTGGACAAGCTTCGGCCGCAGATTTCAAAAACTGGGATGCACTAACAGCGTGCTATGAGGAAGCGAACGCGGCAGTGCCTGACCTGGCCGGGGATGGGAATTGACGATGAATCACGATGGAAACACAATTGTCCGCACACAAGAGTTGACCCGCGTGTACCGTGTGGGCGCGCGAAAAATCCCCGCTTTGCAGGGGGTCAATCTAGCGATTCTGCCCGGCCAAGTCGTCGCTCTGCGAGGCCGTTCGGGTTCCGGCAAGACGACGCTGCTCAACTGCATCGGCGGGCTAGACAGACCAACTGATGGCCAAGTGTGGTTTGACGGGCAGGACGTGACACGGTTGCCGGGGCACAAGTGGGTACGTTTGCGCCGCCAACGCATAGGTTTCGTCTTTCAATCGCACGCGCTGTTGGCCGCCTATTCGGCCCGTGAGAACGTGGACTTAATGTTACGCCTGGCAGGCGTGAAACGGAGCGCACGACTGAAGCGTACCGAAGAGGTGTTGACGTTGATGGGCTTGAGCAAGTGGATGGACCACCGCACCTTTGAGCTTTCGGGCGGCCAGCAGCAGCGGGTGGCCATTGCCAGGGCCATCGCCCCACGTCCATCCCTCATCCTGGCCGACGAGCCTACCGGCGAACTAGACACCGTCACCGGCCAGCAGATCTTGCACCTCTTTCGGCGTATCGCCGACCAGGAAGGGGCGGATAAACAACATCCGACGACGGTTCTGATCGCCTCCCACGACCTGGCGGTGGATGCGTTTGCCGATGAGGTGTATCACTTGAAGGATGGTCGCATAGCGAGTACAGTGTGAGTACCTTACCAGTGAATTTCTTGCACACTTGACAAGAAGTCTACCACGAAGGCACAAAGGCATGAAGCTCTCTTTGTCCTAGCTTTGTGTCTTGGTGTCTTTGTGGTGAGTTGTTGAACCTTCTTGGCTCCGGCTCGCCCGGGTTAGGACTATGGAGAATGTAGCAGATGGCCCAACGCATCCTTGTAGTAGACGATGACCGAAAGATCGTGCGACTGCTGCGCGCCAGCCTGGAGCAGGCCGGCTACCGGGTGTTTGTCGCTTACAATGGCGAGACGGCGCTGCACATGCTGCGCCGCGAGCGCCCCGAT
>CAYWWC010000239.1:0-6501 GCA_964461615.1 uncultured Anaerolineae bacterium | reverse complement strand
TAACCGTTCAGGGAAGGGGCCTCTTTTCTAACCACCAAGACACCAAGACACGAAGTCTCTGAAGTCAAAGAGCTTGAGACGCTATATTTCATAGGTTTTCTTGGTGTCTTCGTGCCTTTGTGGTAAGAGGTTAGTCACTACCTGAACACTTACAGGCTATGAACTGTGGAAACTAGCAAGCTGCTTATGGAAGTTTTCAACCCCAACCAACATCGCTCGAAATGCGAGGCATACCTCAGTCGCTTCCTGCAAGGTCATGTCCACTTCATCCACGCCGAGCCGCTGACGAAGAGCACCCGCGACGCGCCGTGGCGCCTGGATGTGGAGGTGGACGGAGCTGCGCGATCGTATGTGCTGCGGCTGGATTCGAGGCGCGGCGAGCACGAGTACGCAGTACTCCGCGCCATGGAATCCATCCCGATTCCTACCCCGCGTGTTTATGGCTGGGATCAAGAGGGTGAATCCCTGGGAACACCCTGCTTCTTCAGCGATTTCGTTGAGGGCGAATCGTTGTTGAAGCCGATGCTGGCTGGCGAGCCGTGGGCTGAGGCGCTGTACATTGACACCACCTGCGCTCTGCAAGCAGTTACGAGGGAGCAATTGACGGCTGTTGGTCGCCGATTCGACAATGGGGAAACGGCGGCGGACTTTCTGGAGACAGCTTACGAGTACTTCAAAGCCAACCCACACCCGCTGGCGGAGGCAGCATACGGGAAGCTGAAAGCGACCATGCCAGCGCTGCCAGCGGTCCGGTTCAGCAACGGGGACCTGTGGCTAGACAACCTGATCGTTCGCGATCAACAGTTGGTGGGAGTCATCGACTTCGAGAACGCGGGGTTCAGCGATCCCATCTACGAGTTTCTGCTGTCATTCTTCGTGGCGCCGGAGTTGCGTGGTCGTGGGATCGAAGAGCGTTACTGCCAGCGCATGGGATTCGATGCAGACACGCTGCCGTGGTACCATGCTCTCGAGTACTTCGACACCTGGCACTGGGTAATGAAGACCGGCGAGCCCTTCGTCCACCACACAGCCGACAGCCTTGCCACGGCCCTAGAGCGCTGGCTTGCTGAAATGAGGAACATTTGAGATGACCACTTTGAATCTTCCCGATAGACCTTTACTGCTTGATGGCGGCATGGGACGCGAATTGCGTTTCCGAGGCGTGGAGATTCCAGAGACAATCTGGTCAGCCCAGGGGTTGCTGGCAGCGCCAGAAGTAGTGCTCCAGATTCACGTTGACTACATATCTGCGGGGGCAGACGTCATCACCACCAACACCTATGGCGTTATTCGAAGCGATCTGGCCAAGGTGGGTATCGAACACCGCTTTGCCGAACTGAACATGCTGGCCTGCACTCTGGCCCGCCAAGCGTGCGAAACCGTGGATCGCCCAATCCTGATCGCGGGATCGCTGCCGCCTTTGCGAGGGAGCTATCGGCCGGACCTGGTGGGCCAATTTGAGGAGATCGAACCCTTGTATTTGGCACAGGCCAACCTTCTTGCGCCACACGTTGACCTGTTGCTGTGTGAAACAATGTCGAGCGCGGCGGAAGGCCGCGCAGCAGCTTGGGCCGCCTGTCAGACCGGAAAGCCAGTTTGGGTAGCGTGGACACTTCATGAGGATCGCTCTGGCAGGCTCAGGAGCGGGGAGTCGGTTTCCGAAGCAGTTGCGGCCTTGGCAGATCTGCCGGTTGCTGGGTTTCTGGCCAATTGCTGTGCTCCAGAGAGCATTACAAAGACCATGCCCGAACTGGTCGCCAGCGGAGTGCGGAGTGTGGGTGGTTATGCGAATACGTTTGCACCAATACCAAAGGATTGGACCCTCAATGGAGACAATGCAACCGATGGGTTGCTTGATCTCCGTGCAGACCTCGACCCTGAAAGTTACGCTGAGCATGTTGCTGATTGGCTGGAAGCCGGTGCGACCGTTGTTGGAGGCTGTTGCGGGACCAGGCCAGCGCATATCGCCAAGATGCACGAGTTGCTGATTCGCGACTGATCTCTCAGTGGCGATTTCAATCGCAGCACAAACTCAAGATTGGGAGCATATAATGCGCGTTCACCCTGTTCCTTTGGGACTATCCCAAGCATACTTGATCGAAAGCGACACGGGCTTGGTGCTCGTAGACGCCGGATCGCCGCACCAGGAGAGAATCATCCTGCGACACTTGCGGGCATTGAATTCAGACAACCTTCAACTGATCTTCATCACCCACGCCCACCTCGACCACTACGGCAGCGCCGCCGCGCTCCGACGGCTGACAGGCGCTCCCGTCGCCATCCACCGCGCCGACGCAGAGGCCATGGCACGCGGGGAAACACGGATTGGCTCGGCACGAGGTAAGGGCAAGTTCATGTCGGTTCTGCTGCCGCTGGTGGAGATGTGTTTTCGGCCAGAGCCAGTCAAAGCCGACATCCTGCTGGAGGATGGGGACAACGGCTATCGCTTCGGCTGTCGCTTCGGCTGTCGCTTCGGCGACTACGATCTTGAAGCGAGGGTGCTTCACACGCCTGGGCACACCCTTGGATCAAGCTGTCTGATCGTCGAAGAGCGGCTGGGTTTCGTGGGTGATCTGCTTACCAACAATGGCCGACCAAGTCTGCAGCGCCTGTTCGCCGAGGATTGGTCGCTGTTGAAGCAGAGCTATGCCCGCCTGCAGGGAATAGAACTTGAGACGGCCTATCCCGGTCACGGGCGCAGACCTGTAAGCGGAAAGGCTCTGCAACAGTTGATAGCAAGCCGTTTGGACCTTCCAGGAAGCTCCCAGCTTCCTGGAAGGTGACGCGATCAAAATGGCAAAAGGCCGAATTCTCTTCCTAAATGGAGCTTCCAGTTCAGGGAAAAGCTCAATAGCAAAGGCCCTGCAAAAGATGATCAAGGAGCCTTGCATCCATTTCTGCATAGACGATTACCTGGGCATGTTCCAGGACGAATTGTGGCAAAACCGGGAAATCGTTGAGCAGGAATGGACATATATTATCGGCGGCTTTCATGCCGCCGCTGCCGCGATCGCGCGTGCGGGCAACCTGGTGATTGTGGATGACGTGTTGGAAGAGAACCCGCCCTGGGTAGAGAACCTATTGGAACTGTTTGACGGGCTAGAGGTCGTATTCATTGGGGTTCATTGTCCACTGGAAGAATTGGAGAGACGCGAAAGGGAAAGAAAGGACCGCAAGGAAGGCATGGCGCGATTGCAGTTCGAGCAAGTGCATGCCCAAGCGGTCTACGATATTGAAGTAGACACCTCGGTTCTCAGCCCAGTAGAATGTGCTTCGGTGATTATGGAGCGTATGGGGAGTGTCTCGTCCTGACAACTCACATCAAGTCTGCCAACCCTCAAAGAAGAATGACGAAACCGCGAGTCAACTACGACCAGATTGCCCCAACTTATGACAAGCGGTTCGTGCACGATAGAACTGAAGGGATCGGGGAGGCGATACTCGACCTGGCCCAAAGGCTGGACGCGGGCCGAATCCTCGAAGTGGGCTGCGGCACTTGCTATTGGCTTGCTCAGATGCAGCGGGTTGGCAGCGAGCTTCATGGGTTGGACCTGAGCACGGGCATGCTGAATCAGGGCCGGGAGCGGAGGACAGGCCTAAGATTGGTCAATGGTTGTGCGAGACGACTTCCCTTCGAGAGCGGCATGTTTGATCTGGTGTTCTGTGTCAACGCCATTCACCATTTTCAGGACTCGCGAGGATTCGTTTCTGAAGCAGCGCGGGTTCTACGGCGGGACGGTGTACTTGCCGTGGTGGGCAGCAACCCGCATGGTCGCAGAGAAAGTTGGTTCGTGTATCGCTACTTCGACGGGGCATACGAAACCGATTTGATGCGGTTTCCTACCTGGAAGACAGTGCGTAGATGGATGTTCGAGGATGGTTTTGAGGAAATTGAGTGGCGGGAAGTTGAGCGGATAGTGGATCCCAAGTACGGGCGCAGCGTGTTTGCCGATCCGTTCCTGAAGAAGAACTCCTGCTCTCAGTTAGCGTTGTTGACGGACGAGGCGTATCGGGCTGGATTGGAGAGGATAGAGGCAGACCTGGTGGAAGCTGAGGCGCGGGGAGAAACCCTGGTGTTTGAGACGGACATCCTGACAGCCATGCTTGCTGGACGCAAAGCCAGAGAGTAGACGTGAATGATAACGTTGCCGACTTTCGAGGACGTGATCTACCGCATCGACCACAACGCTGTGGAGACGGTGATCAAACGGGGAAGGGTCCACTTCTAGGGCCCTCTCCCCCCCGCCCCCCCCCCCCCACCCCGGGGGGGGGGGGGGGCTAGAAGGAGAAAGGCTCGCGCAATGATAGAGCTTACAGGAGAAACGCTGACAATTGAGGACGTAGTGGCCGTGGCTCGGCACGGGGCGCGCGTTGCACCACTCAGCAAGACGGTCCGGGATCGCATGCAGCGCAGCCGTGATTGGGTGGACGCGCAGTTGGCTCCAGCGATTCGGCAGGATGGCAAAGTGATCTACGGCGTCAACACCGGGTTTGGCTCGCTGGCCACTCAGCAGATCGCGGCAGAACAGACCCGACAGCTTTCGCGCAACCTGGTGCTGACCTGTGTCAGCGGCGTTGGCCGTCCACTTCCGGTAGAGATCGCGCGGGCGATGATGACCATCCGCGCCAATATGCTCGCCAAGGGCCATTCGGGCGCCCGGCCGCTCGTTGCCCAGACGCTGGTGGACATGCTCAACGCGGGCGTGACGCCGGTTGTGCCGCGCAAAGGCTCGCTGGGCGCTAGCGGAGACCTGGCACCGCTGGCGCACATCGCCGTGGTGCTGACGCGCGACATTGAGGACGAGGATGGCGGCTACAGCGGACAGGCCTGGCTGGGCGACGAACTACTCAGCGGCGCCGAGGCCATGGCTCGCGCCAGAATTGACCGCTTGATCCTGGAAGCCAAAGAAGGACTGGCGCTCACCAACGGCCTGGATTTTATGAGCGCCGCGGGAGCGATCGCCGTGCACGATGCAGAGAACTTGGTGCGCCACGCCGAGATCGCGGCCGCGCTGAGCCTGGAGGCGCTGCTTGGTCTCTCGGCCGCCTTTCACCCGGCGCTGCACGCAGCCGGCGGCCAGCCCGGCCAGCAGAAGACAGCGGCCAATATCCGAACGTTGATCGGGGGCAGCCAGTTGGTTGATTCCGACCCTGGGCGCGTCCAGGATGCGTACAGCCTGCGTTGCATCCCCCAGGTGTTGGGCCCCATCCGCGACGCGCTGGCGTTCTTACGTCAGCGGTTCACCGTCGCCCTCAACGCTGCCACCGACAACCCGCTCATCTTTCTGGACCTGGCCGAAGATTCTTCGGGAGGCGATTCTTCAGGCAGAGCCATCTCGGGCGGCAACTTCCACGGGCAGGGGCCGGCCATGTGGCTGGACTTTCTCGGCATCGCCCTGGCCGAGGCCGCCAGCATCGCCGAACGGCGCATCTTTCGCTCGCTGACGCCCGAACTGAGCGACGGCCTGCCCTCAATGCTCGTGCCGACCAGCGGGCTGGACAGCGGTCTGATGATGGTGCAGTACACCGCTGCGGCCCTGGTCTCCGACAACAAGACCCTGGCCCACCCAGACAGCGTTGATTCGATCCCCTCCTGCGCCAACCAGGAGGATCACGTCAGCATGGGGCCGAACGCCGCCCGCCACGCCCTGGAAATCGTGGACAACGTCCGCCATGTGATCGCCATCGAACTGCTGACCGCGGCTCAGGGGATAGACCTGCGCCCCGATGGGCCGGCGCGTCTGGGGCGCGGCACGGCGGCGGCCTACGCTGCCGTCCGAGAGCGGGTCGATTTCCTGGCCCACGATCGCGAGACAACGCCCGACATCGAGAGCCTGGCCGACTTGATCCACAGCGGCGAATTGTTGGAAGCCGAAGCGTTCGACACATGATGGTAAGCCGAAGCGTTCGACACATGATGGTAAGCCGAAGCGTTCGACACATGATGGTAAGCCGTGCGCGATGCGCAGGGTGGCGGCCCTTCGACAACCCTTCGACCGTAAGCGGAGCGACGCTCAGGACAAGGCTCAGGACACCGCTTCGATTGAGGAGAGACCCCTGACCCTCCCCTTCGCCGTGACACAACCGCAGGCACTTGCCTCGCCCTGATTTGATTCTTGTTGATTGATTGAAGGAAGCCTGGGTGGGCATAGGAGAAGCATATGGCAGATCAATATCCAAGCATCTTCAATGACGTTATCGGGCCTGTCATGAGAGGGCCATCCAGTTCCCATAGCGCGGCTTCGGTGCGCATTGGAAGAATAGCCAGGGATCTGATGGATGGCGACCTGGAAGAGATACTGATAGAATACGATCCGAAGGGCGCGCTCGCTACGACCCATGCTAGCCACGGATCCGACATGGGGCTCTTCGGCGGCTTTCTTGGTTGGGACGCCCTGGATGAAAGACTGGCCGAGTCTGCCAAAGCGATCCAAGAAGCCGGGATCAGGGTCAGTATCGACATCTCAGACATTGGCGCGGAGCATCCCAGCACCTATAAGC
>CAYWWC010000238.1:0-6507 GCA_964461615.1 uncultured Anaerolineae bacterium | reverse complement strand
GCACATGCTGCAAAGAAAACATTCAGAACCACCTTCCTTGCCACTTTGACAATGTCAGATTTGCCCAAAAGAATGGGCTGATGTTAGTCAGGCACGAAACGGAGTGGAGTGCCGTCAAATGCAGTGCGGAACGCCACTCCGCTAACGCTTCGTCGATGACTACGAACGAAATGCGACATTGTCGAACTACTTAGACTCAGAATGTGCAGGGTTTCGCCAGATAGCGGTAGCGAGTTCAGCCAAACATCACCAGTTGACTAATGCAGGAAACAGCCAGGGCAACCGATGTTCCAATCATAGCGCCGGCCAAAATATCCGATGGGTAGTGCAGTCTTGCGATGAAGCGAGAGATAGAAATGGTGAAGGCGATGAGAAACACCAGAGGAATCACCTCTCTATAGAAAAACCCTATGGTCGTTGCAGTGCAAAAAGTCCCTGCAGCATGGCTGGATGGGAAAGAGTACTTATCAGGAGCTTTTATTAGTGGCATTATATCGGGCAAATCATCATGGGGCCGCACGCGATAAACAAGGAGTTTGATAATGTGACTCACTAAGAACGTCAGCCCTATGGCCACAGCATTTATGAACGCGACCCGATCCCCATTCTCACCTCCAAAGGCGATTACACAGACCTCTGTCGTTGCAAGCACCAGAACGCAGAAAGACGTGTGGCCTAGACTGGCGATCAAGATGTCGAGTTTACTGGGAGGGGCTGAGAAGTACGCTGTGACTAGATGGATGTCCAGCCGCTTGAGAAGCCGGAAAACCGTACCGATTATGAAAGTCTATCTCCCTTCGAGTTGAGTGTTGTGGTAATCTTTATTACGGCTTTCACCAGACCCCCGCGCGCGGCCTGGTGAGAGCTGTCGCTAAATTATTCATCACTGCCCCGCCCTGCCCACCAACCTCTCCCACTCCCGATCCACGTTCTCCTGAATGAACTCGACGTCCTCTTCGGTGAGGTGGCTGAAGCGACCCTGGAGCTTGAGGTACTCCCGCACCGGCTCCTCCCGCTTGGGCCAGACGTTGATGGTCCACTTCTCTCCGTTCTCCACCTCGTAGAGGGGGAAGACCTTGCTCTCCACGGCCAGACGCGAGATGCGGATGGAGTAGGCGGGCTCCATCTTCCAGCCAGGCGGACAGGGGGAGAAGATGTGGATGAACTTGGCCCCGCGGATGGCACTGGCCTTCTGGAACTTGCGCACCAGGTCCTCTGGATAGGCGACCGTGGCGGTGGCAGCGTAGGCGATGCGGTGGGCGGCCATGATGGCCACGATGTCCTTCTTGGGCGTCTCATTGGGATGCTGCACGGGAGTGGTGGTCGTCCAGGCTCCCCAGGGCGTGCCGGAGGAGCGCTGGATGCCGGTGTTCATGTAGGCTTCGTTATCGTAGCAGGCGTAGATGAAGTCGTCGTTGCGCTCCACTGCGCCGGAGAGGGCCTGGAGGCCAATGTCAAAGGTGCCGCCGTCGCCAGCCCAGGTCAGCACCGTGGTCTCTGTGTCTCCCTGGGCCTCCAAGCCGGCCTTTACGCCCGCTGCCGTGGAGCCCCCCGTCTCAAAGGCGGTGTGGAGAAGGGGAACCTTTACCGAAGAGTAGGGGAAGGCCCCGGCGATAACAGACCAGCAGCAGGCGGGGACAACCAGGATCGTCTCCTCGCCCAAAGCCTTCAATGCCAGGCGCATGGCGAGCGACCCTCCGCAGCCTGGGCAGGCCTGATGACCAGAAAGCAGAAGCTCCCTATCGGGTATGGCGTAGCTCATGTCTTCACTCCTCTCCAGATTATCTCCCTCTCAGGCGTGTCGTGCTCGAAGGTGTACTCAGCGATGCCCCGGATTGACGCGGGGGTCACGTCCCTGCCGCCCAGGCCGATGATGAAGCCAAAGATAGGCGGCCGATGCGACCCGTTGTAGAGGGCCGACTTGACCTCCTCGGCGAAGATGCCGCCGTGGCCAAAGGAGATGTTGCGGTCTATGATGGCCACCTTGCGAGCGTCCGCCAGAGCCTCCCGAATGTCCTCGGCGGGGAAGGGACGGAACATGCGCACTTTGAGCAGCCCGATTTTGTGGCCTTCCTCTCGCAGCTCGTCCACGACCACCCTGGCCGTGCTGGTGATGGTGGCGGAGGTCACCAGGACCACGTCGGCATCTTCCAGTCGGTATTTTTCCACCAGGCCGTAGCTGCGCCCAAAGACCTCCCTGAACTCCTCATCAGCCTGGCGAGCCACCTCCACCGCCTCCTCCATGGCCCTCTGCATCTTGTAGCGTAGTTCCATGTAATGGCGAGGCATTACCAGAGCATTGAAGGCGTGAGGATCGTTGGTGTCGAGCTTGTATTGAGCATGGTAAGGCGGCAGGTAGCTGTCCACCAACTCCTGGTCTGGTATGTCCACCGGCTCCTGGGTGTGAGAGAGGACAAAGGCGTCCAGGACTAACATGGTGGGCAGGAGCACCTGTTCGGCGATTTTGAAAGATTGGATGACGGTGTCCAAAACTTCCTGATTACTCTCGCAGTAGAACTGCAGCCACCCCGTGTCCCGCTGAGCCAGACTATCGGTCTGCTCTGTCCAGATGGACCAGCCGGCCCCCATGGCCCGGCCCACGTTGGCCATGACGATGGGAAGCCGGGCCCCAGCCGCCCAGTGAAGCATCTCGTGCATCAGGGCCAATCCATGAGACGAGGTAGCGGTGAAAGCCCGCGCTCCAACCGATGCGGCCCCGATGCAGGCGGCCATGGCCGAATGCTCGCTTTCCACTTTGATGAACTTGGCGTCCAAAAGCCCTTCGGCACATAGCTCCGACAGCATCTCTACGATCTGGGTCTGCGGAGTGATGGGATAGGCAGAGATAACCTGAGCCCTGGCCAGCTTCGCCCCGTAGGAGACAGCGTGGTTGCCCATGATCACTTTTTCCATTTCAGCTCCTCCTCGGTGGATATGGCGTAGCGGGGGCACTCCTCGGCGCAGACGCCACACCCCTTGCAGTAGTCGTAGTTGATCTCATAGCCCCCCCTTTCGTCCCCCCCCAAAGTTGGGGGGGAAAGAGGGGGGGTGCGAGCGATGGCTATGTCAGGGCAGAAGACGAAGCAGTTGTCGCACAGGTTGCAGGTGCCGCAACTGAAGCACCGCTCAGCCTCGGAAACGCAAGCGGCCTCGGCCTGGGCTTCCTCCTCGCTGAAACCCAGGTTCACCTCTTTGAAACCGCGCACCCTCTCTTCGACAGGCATCTGGGACTGTTCAGGCCGCTCCAGCTCCTCGAAATAAGCCAGATTCAGATCCTCGAAGCGGACAACGGCGGGGTCCACGTCTTTAGGGACAGCGTGGACCGCTTCGTCTAGCGGCGGGAAGCCTGCAAGCTCCTCGCCCCTGAGGTACTTGTCAATGGCCAGGGCGGCGCGTTTCCCGGAGCCGACGGCGTGGGCCACCGTGCCGAAGGGGGTAGCGATGTCTCCTCCGGCGAAAACCCCCGGCAGGGTCGTTGCCCCTGCTTCACTGATGGTAATGCGCCCTCGCTCTATCTCCAGTTTCCAGCTTCCAGTTTCCAGAAACGCCGTGTCCGCCTCCTGGGCAATGGCGGGGATGACGGTATCTGTCTCAACGGTGAACTCAGAGCCAGCAATGGGCAGGGGACGACGCCTCCCGCTCTCGTCGGGCGCCCCTAGTTCCATCTTCACGCACTTCAGGCCCACTACATCGTTTTCGGTCAGCAGTGCAACGGGAGCCGTCAGGTAGCGAATCTTAACACCTTCTTCTAGAGCCTCCTCGATCTCTTCGGCGATGGCTGGCATCTCCGCTCGCGAGCGACGGTAGAGGATCGTTACTTCTGAGCCCAGGCGCAACGCCGAGCGAGCGGCATCTATGGCCGTGTTGCCTCCGCCAATGACCGCCACCTTGCGGCCTACTTGGACTTTCTCACCCAGGTTTACTTTCTTGAGGAACTCCAGGCCGTGAATGATCCCCTTGTCGTCCTCGCCTGGGATGTTCAGCTTGCGACTCTTCTGCAGCCCCACTCCGATGAAGATGGCCTGGTAATCCTCAACTAAGTCAGAGAGCTTTATGTTGTCGCCCACCCGCATGTTGGTCTTGATCTCCACTCCCAGCGCTTCGATGTCGGCGATCTCGCGGTCCAACACCTCGCGGGGCAGGCGATATTCCGGGATGCCTATCCTCAGCATCCCTCCCGCCATCGGCAGGGCCTCGAGCACGGTGACGGGGTAGCCCCGGCGAGCGAGGTGGTATGCGCATGAGAGGCTGGCGGGGCCAGAGCCGATGATGGCAACTCTGCCGAGTGCCGAGTGACGGGTGGTTACTGCCTCGTTGCCTTGTTGCCTCGGTGCCTCGTTACTCCTCGCATAGTCAGCCAAGAATCGCTCCAGGGTGTGAATAGCTATCGCCCCCCCCAGCTCCCCACGGTTGCACTCGCTCTCGCAAGGATGAGGGCAGACCCGTCCGCAGACCCCTGGGAAGGGGTTCTCCTGCTTGATTAGCTCCCACGCCTCTTGATACTCTCCCTCCCTGATCAGAGCCAAATAGCCGACCACGTCTGTCCCGGCGGGGCAGTGGTGATTACAGGGAGGGGTTTTATCCACGTACAGGGGCCGGATATACCTCCAACTTCCCGTCTTGTTGACCAGAGTCGTTCCGAGGGACATCGGGAGGGGAGGCATGTCAGCTTCAGTTCTGAACACAATCTCCTCTGTCATCGTTCCTCCTTATCCCACATCTCACATCGCACATCCCAATACGCCTCTTGGGTAGCGGCGACGTTCTCCTCTGGTTTGAGAGGAACAGCCTCGCGCACGGCCTCGGCGAGGGCCTCCAGGCTCACTATGCCCGTAGCCTTGGCGAAGGCTCCCAGGATGGCCGTGTTGACGATCGGGGCGCTTTTAGGCCCCAGCTTGTACTTGATGGCAATGGAGTTAGCGTCAATGGTGGCCACCCGATACCTAGCCGGCAGGTCGAAGGTGGCGGGGCGCTGATCGCTGTTGATGATGATCCAACCGCCTTCTTTCAAGCCGGCGGTAACATCCACCGCTTCCAGCAAAGTCGGATCCAGCACCACGATGTGGTCGGGCTCGTAGATCTGGCAGCGGATTCGCACAGGCTGATCGTCAATGCGGGTGAAGGCCATGACTGGAGCGCCTCGTCGCTCCACCCCGAAGGCCGGAAAGGATTGCACGTACTTGCCTTCCCTAAATACAGCAGCCGCCAGCACTTTGGAGGCGATAACTGCTCCTTGGCCGCCGCGGCCGTGTATTCTGATCTCGATCATGCGCTTCCTCCTTCTCCATTGATGGAAATTACTGGCATGCTTCACAACCCCCTCGTTGTTTGTTATTTGTTGATTTGCTAATTCGCCGATTCGCTCAAGCCATCAGCACCCCAAGGGCTAGGGATGCGAGTTTGGCCTCAGGTGGGTCGGCGCGGGAGGGCATGGCCAAGGGACACTTTCCCCCCACCACCACGCTGGCCATTGCACCCCTGGCAAAGCAGGTGATGGTCTGGGCCAGAAGGCGGCCAGCCTCAATGTCGGGCACGATGAGAATATCAGCCTGGCCGGCCACAGCTCCTTTAATGTCTTTTATGCGCGCTGAATGAGGGGAGACGGCGATGTCTAAGGCCATGGGGCCATCAACGATGCCGCCCTTGATCTGTCCTCGCTGGGCCATCTTGGAGAGATTAGCTGCGTCCAAGCTCAGGGGGACTCTGGGGTCTACCGTCTCCGTAGCTGCGAGGATCGCTACTTTGGGCTCTTCGATACCCAGCCGATGAGCAACCTCGATAGCGTTCTGGATGATGGTCGCCCGCTGCTCCAGCGTGGGCAAGATCACCATGCCGATGTCACAGACCAGGATCAGCCGGTCAAGGCCTGGGATCTCGAAGACGCCGACATTGGTCAGGAGGCGGCCCGTAGTAAGCAGGCCCTTCTCATTCAGGGCGGCCTCAACCTCAAGAAGATAGCGGGGCTGAGCCAGTCCGTTCATGACCAAGTCTACCTGGCCGGTTTTAGCCAACTCCATAGCTCGACGCGCCGCCAGTTTGGGATGGGGCTCGTCCACCACAGTCATACCAGCCAGATCAATGCCCTTTTCCTTGGCGATCCCTGCCATAGCCGCCGAGTCGCCAACCAGAACGGGGTGAGCCAGGCCTCCTTTCCGCGCCTTGCTGGCGGCCAGCAGGGTGGCCCGGTCGTGGGGGGCGACGACTGCCACCTGTTTAGGGCCTTTTCTCTTCGCCATTTCGACGAGCTCGACAAAGTTCTTGATGGTCACGCTGTTTCCCCAGCAGCTTTCTGCATGCAGGCCCTCTGGTAGTTTGCGTGCTCGGTGTATCAAGTAGTTAATTCTTTCAGTCGCTCAGAGACGATCCCCTCTGGACATCCTGTAACCTGTTATGGTCAGCAGATACCCAAACAGGCACATGCCAGCTACGATCAACATGTCTTCCCAGCCCAAGAGACCACTTATATACAACAGATAGGCGCCCAGCAATATGAACCCTATCCCGGCC
>CAYWWC010000237.1:0-6517 GCA_964461615.1 uncultured Anaerolineae bacterium | reverse complement strand
CCGGTATGCACCGACGGGGGATTTGACAAGATTTAGGAAATCTTATCCGTTGTCTATCCGTTGCCCCAATTCACCGCCACCCTCCTCATCCTCCCCCGCCGGTCCAGATAATGAAGGTATTTGTTCCCCTTCCCGAATTCGTAGAGCTGCCGCGTGACCTCCACGTCCTGTTGGCAGTAGTCGAAAAGCTCCTGCATCTTCCCCTGCCGCCACCAGCGGATGGCCTGTAGGCCGTCGGCCGATTTGCCGACTCCCAAGGTGGCAGTAGCCAGGGCGTCGAGGCTCAGGCGGAAGCCCAGGGTGCGGTAGATGTCGTCCAGCATGTCCACCGTGGGGAGCTGGCGGAGGGGATGGTCGGTGTAGGCGCTCAGCACTTGGTAGTCGAAGCTTATCACGTTGAAGCCGACGACGAGGTCCGCCGCTTTCAGCTCCTCAATGAGGTCAGCCACGGTGTCCTCGGTGTAGTGGTGGTACTCTCCGTCGGCGGTCGAATAGGTCACCGCCACCGACAGGCCCAGGCGCGGGATGTTGTGTCGGCCTCCCACCTCCTGGAAGCTCCGCCGGGTCTCCAGATCAAAAACGACGATGTTCTTCACGTTATCAACTCCTCCACTTCTTCTTCGCCGAAGGCCAGGGCCTCGGCGCGTTGGGTCACCATCTGGTAGGCCGCGCTCAGACTGGAGCGCAGGTCTGCCGGGGCAAAGGTGGGCTGGCCCAGCCGCTGGAGCAGGCTCAAGGGAACTTCGGGCGCTTTCGGCTGCACCTGGAAGTCGTCCAAGCTCTGGCCCATGCGCCAGAAGATGGCTGGGTCCTCCGGCAAGGGCGCGGGGGCCGTATCCTCTGCAGGCAAGGCTGTGGGGTCGGGGCCGGCTTTTTCCTCTTCTTCTTCGATCGCGCCGCGCCGAGCGCGCAGTCCCTCTAGCACCTGTTCCTGGGTGCGGCCCCGCAGACGGAAAAGCATGAAAGGGTCATCGTCGAAGGCTTCGCCCAGCAGGAAGTACACGGCAGCGATGTGTTTGCAGGGGTTGGCCCAGTCGGGGCAGGAGCAGTTGGTCTCCAGTTCCCTGGCTGAGGCCGGGAAGAGGCTGATGTTGGCAGCGGCAAATGCCTCCTCGATGTCGGTCGGCATCTCGCCAGCTAGCAGTTGGGCGGTGAAGATAGCCTGCCCGACCAGCAAGTCCAGCACCCGCTCCCAGTCCGCGTCCTTCAGAGGCTTCACCTGTATGCTTACAGCGTAGGGGGTGCGGTGGCTCCCCTGAACCTTGGCCGTGATCCCGCCGCCCCGCACGTGGATGTCCATCACCTGCCCCCGCCGCGCGTAGGAGCGTCCCCGGCTCAGTCGCCCGGAGTCCATGATGCGCCTCAGCGCCTCAGTCCATCGCTTGGCCCACCAGCTCTTGCCGATGGCCCCGCGCTTGCTGCGGGCCTTGATGCCTCCCTTAACCGCTATGGGGCGGGTTGGTTCATACCGCCACCAAGACATGATTACCTCCTCATTATTCCCCTACTGCTTCCGGCCTCAGCGTCAACATCTCTCGCAGCTCATCGGTGGAGAGTTCCGTCAGCCAGCTTTCGTCGGCGGTGACGATGCTTTCGGCCAGGGCCTTTTTGCTCTCAATGAGGGCGTCAATGTTCTCCTCCACCGTGCCGATGCACAGGAACTTGTGCACCAGCACATCCCGTGTTTGGCCAATACGGTAGGCGCGGTCCGTGGCCTGATCCTCCACCGCCGGGTTCCACCAGCGGTCGAAGTGGAAGACGTGATTAGCAGCAGTGAGGTTCAGACCCAGGCCGCCCGCCTTCAATGACAGGACGAAGAAGGGCGGTGCGTGACCGTCGCTTTGGAAACGCTCGAGCATGCGCTCCCGCTTCTTGCGGGGCGTCCCGCCGTGTAGGAAGAGCACCTCCCGGCCAAAGGCCTCCTGCAGGTAGCTCTTCAGCATCTTCCCCATGGTGGCGAACTGGGTGAAGATCAGCGCGCGGTCATCCACGGCCAGCGCTTCCGTCAGCATCTCCGTCAGGCGGGCCAGCTTGCCGCTGCGGTCAGGTAGTTCCGAACCGTCGCCCAGGAATTGGGCCGGATGGTTGCAGATCTGCTTCAGCTTGAGGAGGGTGCTCAGCACAATTCCCTTGCGCTGGATGCCCTCGCTCTCTTCGATCTGGGTGAGGGAATCCTGCACCGCGGCCTCGTAAAGGGTGGCCTGCTCCGGCGTCAGGTTACAGTAAACCTTCATCTCCAGCTTTTCGGGCAGATCCTGAATAATAGTGGGGTCGCTCTTGAGCCGGCGCAGGATGAAGGGGCCCACCAACTGCCGTAGCCGCTGCGTGGCCAGTGGGTCGCGGTAGCGCTCGATGGGTAGGGCGAATTCGGTCCGGAAGTGCTTCTGCGAACCCAGGTAGCCCGGATTCAGGAAGTGCATGATAGACCACAGCTCGGAGAGGCGGTTCTCCACCGGGGTGCCGGTGAGAGCCAGGCGGAAGTCCGCCGGGAGGCGGCGCACGGCCTGGGTCTGCTTGGCCGCCGGGTTCTTGATTTTCTGCGCTTCGTCCAGGATGACCTCGCTCCAATGAATCTGAGACAGCAGATCGGCGTCGCGGCGCACCAGGCCGTAGCTGGTGATGATCACGTCGTGCTCTTGAGCCTGATCCAGGAAGTCCTGGCCGCTTGCCCGCCCGGCCCCGTGATGAAGCAGCGGGCGCAGGTCGGGGGCGAAGCGCTCGATCTCCCGTTGCCAGTTGCCGGCCACCGAAGTGGGACAAACGACCAGGGCCGGCGCCACCTGCCCGTCGTTCTTGCGGTCATGCAGAAAGAGAGCAATGGCCTGAATTGTTTTTCCCAAGCCCATGTCGTCGGCCAGGCACGCGCCCAAGCCCCAGCGGCGCATGAAGGTCAGCCAGGAGAAGCCGCGCTGCTGGTAGGGGCGCAGTTCTCCGGCCAGGCTGGCCGGCTGAGGCAGCTCTTCGAGACGCTCGCCCTCCTTCAACTGCTCCAGCAGTTCGCTCATCCAGCCGGTTACTTCCACCTCCTCCACCGGCAGGCCCTCCACCTCACCCTCGCCGCTCAACTCCCACTGCAACGCGTCCAGCACGCTCATATGCGTTTCCGCTTGGCGCTTCTTCCAGAAACGGATGGCGGCCTCTATCTCCTCAGGGTTAAGGGCCACCCACTGACCCCGCACCTGCACCAGAGGCATCTTGAGCCGCGCCAGGGCCTCAAACTCTTCCCGCGTCAGCGTTTGGTCCCCCAGGACGATCTCCCACTGGTAGTTGACCAGTTTATCCAGGCTGAGGATGCCGCTGGACACGCTCGGCGGACTGGACGAGCTGTTCACTTTCAGGCGCGCGCCCAGGCGGCTGCCTCGTTTGTTCCACCACGGCGGCACCAGCACGCCGAAGCCGCTCTGCTCCAATAGCGGGGCCGCCTCGCGCAGGAAAGTATAAGCCTCGTCGGTGCGCAGGTTAGCCTTCGTGGGACGGCGCTGGTGGAGGCTGCGCTCCAGAGGGGGGAAGATGTTTGAGGCGTAGCCCAGAGCGGTCAGCAACCGCTCCTGCGGCTCCTCGAAGCGTCGGTTCAGATAGGTGAGAGCCTTGCCCCGCGCTTTCCACACCGTCTCGGCAGGCAGCAGCAAGCTGGGATCGTCGCTGGCCTGAAGGAGGAAGTCAAGGGGCCAGGACTCTTCCGCCGTCTCGGGCACCTCCAGGCGCAGGCAGACCCGGAAGGCGGCGTCGCCAGCCACGCGCAATTGGCGCACCCACGTCTTGTGCGCTTTGGCCAGGGTGCTGAGGGCGAAGTACGGCCCTTCAACAACAGGGGCAGCGGCGAAGAGGGCATTGAGCCAGGCCACAGCCACATCGTCGCCCCGCAAGGGGCGCCATTCTGGGCCTCGCCACTCGCGTACGGCGGCGTCCACGATGGTGGTCAGGAAGTTCTCTAGGAGCCGGTGGGCTGGGGCGGCCTCTGGCTCGCCTTTCAACCCCGACGGCTGGCAAGCCCTGGCCGCTGGCGGCATGGATCCCAGCAGTTGGGCCAGACGGCTGGCGTCTTGCGGCCGGTCGAAGACGGGACGCCAACGGGCGTGGAAACTCTGAGTACCAACCTGCTCAACGGCTGGGATGTAGCGCTGGGCCGCCAGCAGCTCCAGGGCGAAGCGGGCTACGGTGCTCCAGAAGGCCAGGTCGTCGCCCAGGACCAGGTGTGGGGGTAGCTCATCCGGCGCAGGCAACGCGGTGAGCAGGTGCAGGGCAGCAGTAGCGCCCAAGCTCAAGCCCTCCAGCTTGAAGCGACGCAGGCCCGTTGGCGTCGCCTCGGCCAGCTCGTCCCAGTTGTGCACCAGGCGGGGGGAAGGAAGCGGCAGATCCCCGGCAGCCGGCAGCAGAGCGATGAAGCGGGTGATGGCCGGCTCGTCGGGGAGGGGCGCCAGAGGGGCAAGCGCCTGTTGCACGTTCTCTAGGGGAGCGGCGAAGGGGTGAGGAAGGATTAGGGGCTTGCGCCCCCGACGCCGTCGTTTTTCTTCGGAGGTTTCGGCCCACAGCAGGAAGCGACCGGACTCAACAGGTTGGGTGGGTAGCAACCAGCTACCGTGCAGGACTAACATCGGTTCACATCTCCGCAAAAGGGGACTCCGGCTCGCTACCCACGCCAATTCCCAAAGACCCAGAACCTTCACTCAAGCTCGGCAATGTAGATCTCAAAGGGGGCTATGAACAACTGAGAGAGGTCGTCTGTATCGCCATCACGCGCATGGTTGGAGAAGAGAAGCCGAGCCGCGTGGGCGTCCAGGACTTCGGCGAGCTCAGTCGAGCCGTCGAGACTGAGGGTGTGGGCCTGATTGGATATGTTCAACACGACCAGGCAAGTCTGCCCATCGGCTTCGCTGCTGCGCAAAAAGGCGAGGTAGTCCTCCGCCTCCTCGTGCAGCGGGGTGTAGTCGCCGGCGATGAGCGCGGGGGTCTGCTTGCGCGCGCGCAGCATACATCGGTAAAAGGTCAGCAGCGAGTCGGGATCGTCCAGTTGGTCGGCGACGTTTACGCCCTGGGCGGAGCTGGGGCTTGTCGGCAGCCAGGTCCGCGCGCCGTCCGGGCTGAAGCCGGCGTTGGGCGCGTTGGCCCATTGCATCGGCGCGCGGCACTTGTCCCGGCCCAAGAGGTTCGCATGGATCAGGGCCGCCGCTGGCGACAGACCCAATTCCTTGACCGCTGTGTGATATACCCAAACGCCCAGGTTGTCCCGAAATTGGCTGATGCGGTAGCCGTCTTCCAGTGGCAGGTCGGTCATGCCGATCTCCTCGCCATAGTAGAGGAAGGGCGTGCCGCGCAGGGTGAGCATGAGAGCCAGAGAGAGCCGGGCGAGTGCGTCGTCGTT
This sequence comes from uncultured Anaerolineae bacterium, assembly GCA_964461615.1. Lineage (GTDB taxonomy): Bacteria > Chloroflexota > Anaerolineae > VGOG01 > VGOG01 > CAZVCJ01. The sequence goes on along the minus strand of CAYWWC010000237.1, from coordinate 1,155 downwards.
CTGTCCATCGCCGTAGCGACTGTGGACACGCGACTGGTCGTGGTTGCCTAGCGTGTTGCAGGGCCAAGCGCCGGTTTCGATATGCCTGCGGCTACTCAACCCAAGGGGCAGCAGTGCGGTCAGGCGCTCCTGCTGGTTGGCGCGCACCCAGGCGGGCGTGAGTCGCTCGGTCTTCATCAGCGGGAAGTTGAAGACCAGATGCAGCTCGTTACGCCCGTCGCCATAATAGGCGATGCTATCCGTTTCGCCCACCAGCACGCGGTCAGGATACTCGTCAATGACGACGCGCAGTTCCTGCATCAGATCGTGCACGAGAGGCAGGTCACACTGATATTGGAACATCGCCTCCCGTTGCTCGGCGAGCCGCGCCCGCTCTTCTTCACTCCCGGCGGTCTGACGGGTCTGATATAGCTCGAGTTGCGATAGCTCGGCGGTCTGGTCGGGCAGTGCAGGATTTTCAAAGATCGTGTCGATGGCGTCCAGGCGAAAGCCATCCACGCCCAGGTCGAGCCAGAAGCGGGCAGCGTCAAACATCGCCTGCTTGACCTCAGGGTTGCGCCAGTTGAGGTCGGGCTGTTGCTTGAAGAAGAAGTGGTAGTAGTACTGATCGGTGGTCGGGTCGTACTCCCAAGATGGGCCGCCAAAAGTGGAGAACCAATTGTTGGGCGGCCCGTTATCCTTGCCGTCGCGCCAGATGTACCAATCGCGCTTGGCGTTATCACGGCTGGATCGGGACTCAATGAACCAGGGGTGCTGGTCGGAGGTGTGGTTTAGCACCAGATCGAGGATGACACGGATGCCGCGCTGGTGGGCTCCATCCAGAAAGCGCTTAAAGTCATCCAGCGTGCCGTACTCAGGCGCGACGCCGGTATAGTCGGAGACGTCGTAACCACAGTCGAACAGAGGGGAAGGGTAATGGGGCGAGAGCCAGATGGCGTCAATGCCCAGATCATGCACGTAGTCGAGGCGGTCAATGATGCCCTGGATGTCGCCGATGCCATCGCCGTTGCTGTCGGCGAAGCTGCGAGGATAAATCTGATAAAAGACAGCCTTTTGCCACCATGTCAATTCTTGCATTGAATCTCCCTGTGTTACCTCCATTTTGCTACCGGACACTTTTTCGGTAGGGCGGTTTTGCTAACCGCTATCTGAGTT
>CAYWWC010000236.1:0-6529 GCA_964461615.1 uncultured Anaerolineae bacterium | reverse complement strand
CTTGAACGATTTGAGATTGACATACCAAAGCAAGTTAAGCGCAGCACATACCGATATGAGTTCTATGATCAGGCGCGGCTTACTGACTGCATCACCGACGATCTATCTATCCGTTGGTACTGGAAGGACGAGTTCTTGGTTCTTCTAAACAAAGCTGGTTTTTCAAGGATAGAAGTACTAACCCAGTCTCCTCTTTATGCTGACGGTTATTCCTTTGTGTTTAAGGCATCCAAGGGCGATTCGAATTGATGACAAGCCTGCCTAACCACTCAATGGAGCGGACCCGAGATTCTGCCGAGTTTACGCAAGGCTTGATGTATTTTCGAACGGGGCAAATGAGCAGGTAGCAGTCCTCTGGAACTGGCTGGAGTGGAAGGCGCTCCGTCTCTGGCCGCAGTGTTGGACCAGTTGTTCTGCCCCAGCCTATCTGTTCAGCCGATTTGACTTTTTAAGGAGCAAAAAGTATCAACCTATTTCTACCTGTAATTGAACCATCCCGGACAGAGGTTATGGAAAAGAAGCAACCAAGATGTTGCTTGATTATGGGTTCAACTTGTTGAATCTGAACAATATCATGTTGGGGATGTTTTCGCTCAATGAGCGAGCATTAGCGTGCTACCAGAGGGTAGGCTTTAAAGAGATCGGGAGGCGGAAACAGGCACGAATCATTAGTGAAAAAAGTATGACTTGGTGCTGATGGACATGCTGGCAGATGAGTGGTTGGGTGACAAGGCCAAGCATGCTGATCCGGCACAAGTATCCGAAGGAGGCTAGAGTTATGTACAAGCGCATTTTGTTACCCTTGGACGGTTCACCTCTGGCAGAACAGGCACTGCCGCATGCCATTGCTATGGCCGAACGCTTTCAGTCAGAGTTGGTCCTTTTACGAGTTCTCATCCCATTACCAAGGCCCCCGACAACAGCAGAAGCAGCTCTACAGAGGGTAGAGAAGACGATGGCTGTTTTTGTCCACGAGTATCTGGAGCGCGTCGCAGCCAGCGTGCAAGAGCGTGGCATCACAGTCCAGATGGTTACCATCGAGGGACGCCCGCACGTGCAGATCATCCAGTATGCGGAAAATAATCAGGTGGATCTAATTGTGATGTGCACACGCGGACAATCGGGACTGAGCCGCTGGTTGATGGGCAACGTCTCTGATCGCGTGGTGCGTGGCGCCGGCCTGCCAGTGATGTTGGTGCGAGCCCAGAAAAAAGAGACTTAAAAAGAGCCTGTGTAATGTCTCAACTTGACCCTGATCCAGCGTCCGAGCCGATCAAGAGAGAGTGCGGCTCCCAGGCACAAGGTTGAGGGGCAACGTTTGCCAGAGAGGTGGGTGATCCGTGACCCTTGGAAGGAACTCCAGAAAGTGATGTTGTTCCTGGTCAGGGTGTCGTTCTTGGCCTTGGCCGTCGAATTGCTGAAAGGTGACAAGAGCAGCGGCCAGATGGCCAAAGCGTAAGAGGTTCATCCGAACACAAACGGGAAATACCAGGGCCAGAATAGATGCGTAACTCGGTCGGCCGAGTTCATATCCATCGGCATCTTTTTGCTCGTCTTTGCCGCCATCAGCTTGCGCTGGATGCACGAAACGGCAGCGGCGCTGCTGGGCACAGCGATTGAGCTCCGCCATTGGGCGGCTATATGAGGAGTAGGTGTGTATCAGCAGATGGAGCGATGCGAATAACTAATCAACCAATTAGCATTGGTTATTAGATGGAGGTTCTATGGAAGAGTTCCTGGCAGCACAAACCATCATCATTGTATTGGTCATGGTGGCGACACTGGTGGCCATCGTTGGACGCCGGATACGCCTGCCTTACACAGTGAGCTTGGTGTTAGTGGGGTTGTTCATCTCGATTCAGCGCCCGTTGGATGTTGAGATAACGCCCGAGCTTATTATGGTTATCTTTGTCCCTCCGCTACTTTTTGAAGCAGCGTTTCACCTGGACTTTGGAATGCTGCGCGACAACCTAGCGTCCATTATCGTGCTCGCAGTGCCGGGAGTCATCTTGACCACACTGCTCGTGGGGGGCATTGTGGCCCTGGGGACAGGGCTGCCATTGGGTACTATGCTCGTCTTTGGCGCGCTGATCGCCGCGACCGACCCCGTGGCAGTGGTAGCCCTCTTTCGCACCCTGGGAGTGCCACGTCGGTTGGCTGTGGCTGTGGAAGGGGAAAGCTTGTTCAACGACGGCACAGCCATCGTAATCTTTCAGATCGCGCTGGTGGCGGTCTTGTCGGGGGTCTTTAATCCATTGACCGGTGTGTTCGATTTCCTGCGGGTGGCCGTGGGGGGGATGGCCGTTGGGCTGGCGCTGGGTTGGTTGGTGGCGCAACTTATCACCCGTGTCGATGACAGCCTGATCGTGACTACTTTGACCACATTGCTGGCCTATGGGGCCTATCTGGCCGCCGAGCAACTGCACGTCAGCGGCGTGCTGGCGATAGTGATGGCGGGCCTTATCAGCGGCAACATGGGCCTGGCCGGAGCGTCGTCCACGACCAAGATCATGCTCTTCAATCTGTGGGAGTTCCTGGCCTTTCTGGCCAACTCGCTGGTATTTCTGCTCATCGGGTTGAGCGTAGACCTGTCGCAACTGTGGGCGAACGTGGGAGCGATTATTGTAGCGGTGATGGCAGTGTTGGCAAGCCGGGCTGTGGTGGTATATGGCATATCTTGGCTGGTTCACCGAGGCAAAGGACGCTCTCATATGCCCTTAAAGTGGCGACACGTCCTGTTCTGGGGAGGGTTGCGCGGTGCCATCAGCCTGGCGATGGCCCTGAGCTTGCCTCTTGCTCTCCCCCATCGGGAAACATTGCAATATATGACCTTCGGTGTGGTGTTGTTTACCCTGTTGGCCCAGGGAACGACAATTCAGTTCTTGCTGAAATGGCTAGGGCTGACTGAACGCCCACAGCATCGCGTGGCACGCGAGGTACGGCTGGGGCGGCTGTTTGCGACTCAGGCTGGTCTGCGCCAGTTGGAACGTCTGCATCGCGAGGGATTGCTGACCGACGAGATATGGGGCGGGCTACGCGACAGTTATAGCCAAGATCAAAAGCTGTTGGTGGAAGATATGAACCAGCTATTTCTCGATCATGCTGAGTTGGAGCGTGAGATGCTATTGCAGGCCCGACGAGAGGCGCTACAAGCGGAACGCGTGGCACTAGGCGACGCGCTGCGGCGGGGACTGCTCTCGGACCATGTATACGAGGAACTGACTACCGATATAGATCGACGGCTGGAGGCATTGAACATAATCCTGGCAACGGTTCAAGATGGACATGCGACACAGGAGGGGGATTAGAAAATGCGACCTATCGTATGTGCTACGCGCGGCGGCGAGGTCAGCCGCCGCACTCAGGAACGGGCAGTTGCATTAGCGAAGGAACGGGGAACAGAGCTGATTTTTCTATGCGTCGTGGACCCTAGTTTTGCCGGGCTGGAGGACGAAGCGATGGTGGCGACACTGACTGACGAACTGCAGCGCTTGGGGAGGTCGCTGTTGTCTATTGCGCAGGCGCGTGCACGAAAGCAAGATGTAGTGGCGCGTACGGCTGTTCGCAGCGGGGCGGTGTGGCAGAACATCGAGGAGTACGTGCGTAAGGTGGATGCCGATGCGCTGGTCATAGGTGTGCCAAGGACCAGTTCGACGCCGCGGGCATTTGGTTCGGGGGATGTGCATCACCTTGCCGAGACGGTACACAAGGCTACGGGCGTTGAGGTTGTCGTGGTAACGTAGCCGCAGCCTAGTGAGACGGACAGGTCATCGGCCCGACCAACGACGTAGGTGATTCATCTGTACAGGTTGAACTATCTGAGAACTGGGGTCTGGCGAATTTCGGAGCCTCCACATCTACGGGCACGGCAAACTGGCGAGCCTCTGGCTGACTTGTCATCACATCAGAGCACTGCTAGACCAAGTTACTATGCCCGCAAATGTTGAGTAGCCGCCCAACCAGCGGTTGTAGCCAACCGCGCCATTGCGCCGCAAATCGGAGGCTCCACGCGCTTTCATTAGCTTTCCAGCGAAGGCGCTCCCACGATCCCGCGCGGCGGCTGAACCGCGAGCCGTTAGGGCGGCCGGACATTCCTCACCCTATCAGGCTCGATTCTGACCATGCCGAAAAGGTATCCAATCGGGATAGGGGGACAGGCTAAGCCCGCTCACCGACGACAGCCACCGCTCCCTGCCGGATCGCATCGGGGATAAAATCGTGGCCGTCGGCATCGAGGCCCTTGATGGCTACGAAGAGATCGCCGGGTCTGATCTGGCGTGAGTCGTGAGCCAGCCCCTTGATTTCCACATCCACGCGACCACGGACTTCTTTGTGGGATAGGTCAGTTAGCAGTTTGGAAAGCTCCATATCGTTCGCCTCGTTGAATGTTTGCTCATGTTCTGATCTCCGATTCGGTTTTGCATTTCTGGCCCATCGGTGTATAATGTATCAGTCTTGATGGAGTTTCTATTATAACTGTTCTGTCCGGTTGTGGCAAGTTTGCTAGGCGGACGGGATTTCTGCCTAAGACTGGAGGATCAATGATTAACTTGCTGGATTTTGAACCCTGGTGGCGCTTTGGTGCCGCGCTGCTCATTGGGGCGCTGCTTGGCCTGGAGCGCGAGTTTATCCAACAAAAAGAAGAGGCCCCGGATTTTGGGGGGATACGTACTTTTTCGTTAATTGCACTGTTGGGGTCGGTGGCATCCTTTCTGGTGGCTGATTTTGGCATGCTGCTGACAGCCTTGTCGCTCGGTGGGCTGATCTTACTGACCACAGCGAGTTATCTGGGCGCTCTCGTGCGTAGCGGGAAGGAGACAGGTATTACTACCGAGGTAGCTGCCTTATTGACGTTCCTGTTCGGAGTACTCGTGATGGGTGACCAAGGAAAGGTCGCCATTGCTCTAGCAGTGGTCACCGCTCTACTACTTGCGCTAAAAGGCAGGTTACATGGGGTGATCCGCCGTATGAGTACGGAAGATATGCACGTGACACTCCAATTCGCTCTTGTGGCGGCCGTAATTTTACCTCTGCTGCCCGATCGAGCCATTGACTCCTTGGGGTTAGTCAATCCCTTTCAGGTATGGTTGATGGTCGTTTTTGTCTCTGGTATTGGATTCAGTGGATATATATTGATTAAAGTGCTGGGGCCTTCCCGGGGTATCAACCTAATGGGCATATTAGGCGGCCTAGCGAGCAGTACGGCCACGACAATCAGTTTCTCCACGGCCAGCCGTGAAAATCCGACAATGTCGGCTCATTACGCACGGGCTGTGGTTCTGGCCTCCAGTGTGATGCTACCTCGGGTGTTGTTATTAGTACTCGTGATCTACCCCTCTCTACTGCTTATGGTTAGCGTTCCTCTTATCGCAATGCTAGTTTCGGGACTAGTGATCGTCTTCATTCTTCAGCGAAAAAGCACGATCAGTGAGAGTGACCATGAGCGCTCTCTCAAATTGGCACATCCCCTCAAACTATCGACAGCAGTTAAATTTGGATTGGTATTTGCTGTCGTATTGGTCATTGTCGAGTTTGCTCAAGCTTCTTTTGGAGCATCGGGCGTCTACCTGGCAAGTGTTATGACTGGCTTAACAGACGTAGACGCTATCACCCTTAGTGTATCTCGTTTAGCGAGCAATGCACAATTGGATCTCCAAGTGGCTGGCATCGCCGTTATTATCGCCGCGCTAATGAACACGATCTCCAAAGGCGCTATTGTTTATTTTACAGGTTCGCAAGAACTACGCTGGACGGCTATCCGTTCTTTTTGCGTGATTTTTCTCATTGGGCTAATCAGTAGCACGCTAATGCTGTTGTTCGCCTAGGTCATCGGGCGATTGATTACGAGCAAAGGATGGCTTGGGTCAACAACGCCGAGCGCCTGACGCCATCGTTAGGCGGCTGAACATTCCTCACCCTCTCAGGCCCAATCCTGACCACGCCGAAAAGGTATCCAAATGAAAAAGCGGGAGGTCTAAGACACCTCCCGCTTTTTCTATGAACTGATCAGTTCCCAAGCCTAACCCCAATCCTCGACAGCTATCTCGCCCCTCAAGAAACCGCAATTATGCCCCACAGGAAATAAGAAACGTCAAGGAAAGACTCCTTGACGTCTTAGACAAAACCCTTTTTCCACTCTGCTCTCGCCGGATCGCCAAAGGGAAGACTACCGAACCCTAGAACAAATGGAAAGCGGCGATGATCGGGGCGAATAGAGAGGATACCAGAGACATCACGGTAATCAGCGTGTTGATGGAGGGGCCAGCCGTGTCTTTGAACGGATCGCCGACGGTGTCGCCGACGACGCTGGCCTTGTGCGCGTCGGAGCGAAGGCCGCCGAACTCCCCCGATTCGATGAACTTCTTGGCGTTGTCCCACAGCCCCCCGGCGTTGGACATCAGCAGGGCGAAGATGACGCCGGTGAAGATGCTCCCTCCCAGGAATCCCCCCAGGGCCTCAGGGCCGAGGATGATGCCAACCAGGACGGGGAGAACGATGGCCAGGAAGGCCGGTATCACCAGGGACGTGA
>CAYWWC010000235.1:0-6561 GCA_964461615.1 uncultured Anaerolineae bacterium | reverse complement strand
AGAATTTGATATGGCAGGCGCTGCTGCGCTTTTGAAAGAAGCCGGCTGGGAAGACACCGATGGTGATGGAGTTAATGAATGCCATGGCTGCCTGTATGCTGAAGAAGGCGACTTGATGACCATGGAATTCATGATCTATGCTGAATACGGCGAAACCCTGGAATTTGCACACCAATTCATCGCCGAGGCCTGGGCCAGTCTCGGTATCCAGACAGAGCTATCGATCGTTGAAGGCACTGTCCTGTGGGCACAGGTAGAGGATGGCGGAATTGAGTTGGCTGGCAATTTCGATATTAATATGTGGGACAATGGCTATGCTGGAGTTGATCCAACAAGCTACCTGTGGGATTACTATTACTATGCCTCAGATAGCGAATGGAACTTGGCCAATTGGACCGGCGAGGAAGCTGAAACAGTTGCCGCATTGGTCGATGAGCTCTATACGGTGGATGAAGAATATCGCCTGGAAGTCTTTTGTGATATTGCCTTGATTCTCGAAGAGGAGTTACCGGCAATTGAGCTCTTCTCAACACTCGAAATGTTTGGCCTTTCAGACAGGATGCAAGGTGTGAAGCCCACGGCTTTTGACATTTTGACCTGGAACGTTGCTGATTGGACAGTCTCTGAGTAGGTTTTTTAGAAATATAGGATTAGATTGAATTAGCGGGAGGGGTTCGAGTGTTGAACCCCTCTCCTGTTCAAACCTTAAAAGGTGTGATTATGGGACAATACATCGTTCGGCGTTTACTTCAGGCTATCCCGATGTTGTTATTGGTCAGCATTGTTCTTTTTACGCTTGTAAATTTGGCACCAGGTGGACCTCTATCCCAATATAGCCGTTCGAGGCGTATGACTGCTGAAAGAGCAGAATCACTCAAGCGGCAATTCGGTTTGGATAAGCCTTTGCCAGTTCAATATATTGTCTGGTTGGCGGGGAACGACTGGATGTCTATCGATACTGATGGTAATGGCATCACGGATAGTTATGGAAGCCGCAAAGGAGTTTTACGGGGAGATTTTGGCTTCTCCTATCAGAATCGCGAACCCGTCCTGCCACAGATCATGGACCGGCTTCCCAATACGATGTACCTGATGGGAATCACATTGCTGATCGTAGCGATAGTCGCCATTCCAATTGGCATCATTTCTGCTGTGAAACAGTATTCCGCTTTTGATATTACTGTTACGACTTTGTCTTTTATGGGTCAAGCTATGCCTGAATTCTGGCTGGGTCTGATCCTGATCTTGATATTTTATGTAACCCTGGACAACCCTGTCACGGGAAAATCTCTTCTGCCGGGGGGAGGGATGTACACCATTGGAGCAGAGTTTTCGCTCGTCGACCGCATTAAACACTTGATCCTTCCTGTTTCAATGGGGGTGGTGGGTTGGGTGGCCTGGTGGTCGCGTTTCCTGCGTTCCAGCATGCTGGAGGTAATCAACCAGGACTATATCCGCACAGCCCGGGCCAAGGGACAGACAGAAAGAAAAGTTCTTTATAAACACGCTCTGAAAAATGCACTTATTCCCTTGATAACCATGATCGCGATCGATTTTCCTTATGTGTTCACAGGCGCGATAGTTGCTGAACGGATTTTTTCCTGGCCGGGCATGGGCCGTTTGTATTACAACTCTGCCACCAGTAGGGATTATCCAATGTTAATGGGTGTTCTAATTCTGGGATCTGTCGTGATCATTCTGAGCAATCTAATGGCAGATATCATCTATGCTTATCTGGATCCCCGTGTTCGTTATGATTGAAAGATTTAAGACCCATTGAGGAGTTCTTGTAATATATGCCTAATAATACCGACGAAAAGAACAGCAAAATAAAACCCCCTGAAACCATGGCTTCCCTGGTCTGGAGGCGGTTCCGCCGCCATCCCGGGGCTATGGTTGGTGCAGTCATCCTGACCATTCTGATCATTTCTGTAACATTGGCTGGTTTATCTCCTCATGATCCTGAGATATCAAACACCAAGAACAGATTTCAACCCCCATCCTGGACCTATCCTTTTGGAACAGATGGCTTGGGTAGGGATATTTTGGTCAGGGTCCTTTATGGAGGGCGGGTATCCTTAATGGTTGGCTTTATGGTTGTTGGGATCACACTCAGCATCGGGGTGCCGATCGGTGCCCTAGCTGGCTATTTTGGAGGCTGGATAGATAGTGTCCTCAGTAAATTCATCGATGCAACCTTATCCCTTCCGGCTTTGATGTTTATGATCCTGTTAGCCGCGATTCTCCGCGAAATCGATTTGCCCATTTTTAAAAGTAACAACAAGTTAACCATTGCGCTGGTATTGGGCGTTTTGTCCTGGCCGACTGTCGCCAGGTTGGTTCGAGCCGTTTTCCTGACCTTCAGGGAGATGGAATATGTCACTGCAGCCAAAGCGCTGGGAGCATCAGACTTTCGCATTATCATTAGTGAGATCCTGCCCAATGCATTTGGTCCGATCATTGTCGAATCCACTCTGGGAATCGGTTATGCCATCATGGAAGAGTCGACCTTATCTTTTCTGGGTTTTGGGATCATGCCGCCCACGCCAAGCTGGGGAAATTTGTTAGATAATGCCCAGGAACATCTTTCACAGTACCCCTGGTTGGCCATATTCCCGGGATTAATGATCTTCCTGACCATCATCTCCATTAATTTCATCGGAGATGGTTTAAGGGATGCCCTGGATCCCTACAAGATCCTGGCTCAAATAGATGAGTAAAAAATGATCTCCAGAGATATAAACAGAAGATAGGAGAGTTTAATTGGTAAGCGAAACTGAGCGATTTTTGTTGGAAATCAAAGGTCTGAAAACATATTTCTACACGGAAGATGGGATCGTCAAGGCGGTTGATGGAGTTGACTTTAATGTCAAACAGGGGGAAATTCTGGGCCTGGTGGGTGAATCTGGCTGCGGCAAAAGTGTGACTGCTTTATCGATCATGCAGTTGGTCAGTAAACCCGGTCGAATCGTTGAGGGCGATATCAGGTTTGGCTCGACCAATCTGCGTGAATTATCCCTGGAAGATATCCAGAAAATTCGTGGCAACAAGATCTCGATGATCTTTCAACAGCCTCAATCAAGTCTAAATCCGGTCATTACTGTCGGTGACCAATTGGCTGAAGTGTTCGAAATTCACTCAGACCTGGAGGCGGGGGAAATTTGGGATAGATCCGTTGAACTCCTGCGGGTGGTTGGCATCCCGGATCCGGACCAAAAAGCCCATGCCTATCCCCATGAGATGTCCGGTGGACAGGCCCAGAGGGTGATGATCGCCATGGCATTGGCCATGCGGCCCGAGCTCTTGATCGCAGATGAACCGACCACTGCTCTGGATGTGACCATCCAGGCTCAGATCCTGGATCTGATACGGGAACTGCGGAACAAGATGGGGACTGCTGTGATACTGATCACCCATGATTTCGGGGTGGTTGCCGAAATTGCCGATTGGGTAGCGGTAATGTACGCCGGCCAAATTATCGAACAGGCCAGCGTGACAGAGATTTTTGAGCAGCCCCTCCATCCTTATACCCTGGGTCTGATTAATTCCATCCCGGTTCTCGGTGAGGTCAAAGATCGCCTGGAGGTTATTGATGGAGTCGTCCCCAATCTAATTGGTTTACCCCCGGGCTGCCGTTTCGCGCCTCGCTGCCGGGCACGCACAGAATATGATTTGTCGATTTGCCTGGAAAAAACACCGAACCTGGAACCTGCACAAAAAGATCATACAGTGCGATGCTGGCTATTCCATGATTCTGATGGGCACACAACACCACAATCTCTCGAACCCATGGGTTTGGAACACTAACGAATTCTGAGAAGGCATGAATTGAGCATGACGTCAAATCAAACCAACAAAAGTCACAAAGATCTGGTTAGAGTCCAAGACCTGGTGAAACACTTCCCGGTGCGCGCCGGCGTATTCAAACGGATCGTTGATTGGGTGCAAGCTGTAGATGGGGTAAGTTTTACCATTCGAGAAGGAGAAACATTGGGGTTGGTGGGCGAATCGGGCTGTGGGAAATCCACAGTTGGTCGTACAATCCTCCACTTACTCGAGCCCACCAGTGGTACAGTGGAATTTGACGGCACAAACATTTTCGATCTTCAGAAAAAGGAAATGAAGCCCTTGCGCCGGGATATGCAAATCATTTTCCAAGACCCCTACGCCTCGCTGAATCCGCGCCGGCCGATTAGCGATTCGATTATGGCTGGCCTTAATATCCACAAGATTGGCACCCCAGACGAACGCGTTGACAGGGTAATGGACATCCTACATAAGGTCGGTCTGGAAGATTATCATGCCCATCGCTATCCCCATGAGTTTTCCGGCGGACAGCGGCAGCGCATCGGCATTGCCCGGGCAATTGCTTTGCGCCCAAAATTCATCATCTGTGATGAACCAGTTTCCGCATTAGACGTTTCCATTCAATCTCAAGTGCTCAACCTGCTCCAAGATTTGCAGAAGGAATTTGGGCTGACATACCTATTTATCGCCCACAACCTTTCCGTGGTCGAACACATTTCAGATCGCGTGGCTGTGATGTATTTGGGAAAAATCGTAGAGCTCGCTCCCCGTCAGGAATTGTTCAACAATCCACTCCACCCTTACACACAGGCCCTCATGTCAGCCATACCAATTCCCAAGCCCAACTTGAATAGAAAACGCTTGATCTTGGAAGGTGAAGTCCCGAGCCCCCTCAATCCGCCTGAGGGATGTCGCTTCCACCCTCGTTGTCCCGTAGCAATGGCGCGGTGTTCGGTGGAAGAACCAAAATTCCGTGAGGACAGGCAGGATCATTGGGTGGCCTGTTTCCAGGTGGAAATCTCTGCATGTCTACGGTAAGCTGTGTTTCTCCGAGCCAAGCCAAGGTCATCGGTTACTCTCCTTTGCGCAACAAACCTACAGAAAAGACATCCCTTGGTTGTAAACGGTGATACCATCTCCAAGCAAGCACAATACTGTCTACTGGCCCGAAAAGTATGCCTTCTTCGGGTTCCAGTAGAACAGGAGCACTGAGAGGTGTAACAGTTGCTGTTGGACTGATAGCGGGTGTCAGAGTACCTGTGGGAGTCGGTGTTAGTGTGCTGGTCGATGACAGCCCTGGGTCGAATAGATCCCGAGAGAATTGTGCAGCATACATTATCACCACAACTGCGACTATACTGCCGAAGAGCATTAGTAGCATCGCTCCAATAATCTTCAATCTAGATATCATCAACGTGTGTTTTTGGCTTTCCCGAGCCTCAAAACAGCTTCGGATGACTTCTATTGCACATCAAGAGTGTCCGACGGAGTGTCCAATGCTCGAGTAAAAGTGTCCAGTGCGAAACCCTAGCTCATTTGTTCGGTTTGAACACTACTCTTTTTCTTATGCGCTTCACTTTCTGACCAGGATATCGCTGAAACCGCCACCGTTTTGGAAGATTCATTAAAAGTTGTCCTTGGGAAAAATAAATGTCGGACAAAAACACAGAAAGCCGCAAAAAAAATATAGCCGCAATGATGAAAGCCGAAAGCCTGGCAATTGTTGGGATTAGTGGACCTGATCGCTTTGGCGGTCAAGTTTACGCCAATCTTCAATTATTGGGTTACGAAGGGAAGATTTATGGGGTCAACCCACGTTATGAAACCCTTTATGACCAAAAGATCTACCCATCTTTGAGCGACCTGCCAGAAACGCCAGATTGTGCGATACTGGCCGTAGGGAATTCAAGATTGCTACCCGCTCTTCAAGAGGCCGCAAATTTGTCGATCCCATCCACGATTATTTACGCCAACGCCCACGGCAAAGTAGACGGCATCTCATTAAAAAAAGCTTTGGCGCGTGTCGCAAAAGAATCTGGGATGGCAGCCTGTGGACCTAATGGCGCCGGAATCATTTCATACCACCAAAAATTGCCCATGACAGGGTACAAGATCGTGCCTGGAAAGCCCGCAGGAAATATCACCTTTATCAGTCATTCAGGATCTATATGGGATGCTGTGTATCAAAATGACCGCGGTATTGATTTCAACTATGTAATCTCATCAGGCAATGAGATGGTTACAAATGTGGCTGATTACATGCTGTTTGCACTATCAGAGCCAAGCACCAAAATAATCGGATTATTTCTGGAGACTGTTCGCGACCCAGATAGCTTTTGCGAGGCTCTAAAAATTGCATCGGAAAGAGATATACCAGTAGTGGCTCTAAAAGTGGGGCGTAGTGAGCGAGGGGCACAATTAGCGCAAGCTCATACTGGAGCATTGGCAGGAGAAGACGCAACCTACGATGCTCTGTTCAAATATTATGGTGTCCAGCGCGTCCGCTCAATGGATGAAATGATGGACACGCTTGAACTGTTTGAGAGTGGTATGCGGCCGCATAACTCCAAGCTGGCCGCCATTCTTGATTCCGGGGGCGAGCGTTCCATGTTGGTTGATTTCGCAGAGGACAATGGGGTTGAGTTTGCTGAACTTGCACCACAATCAATTGCGAAATTATACGAGATTTTAGAACCCGGTATTAATTCGACAATGGCACATTATGGTGGTGCGTTTGCGTTATGTGTCGCTCTC
>CAYWWC010000234.1:0-6576 GCA_964461615.1 uncultured Anaerolineae bacterium | reverse complement strand
CTGTACTCCTTCCCCCGGGCCCCGGGCGTTAAGGTTGGGACCATGCGACGCCCCCCCCCCCCCCCCCCCCCCCCCCCCCCCCCCCCGCGGCCGAGGCCGCCCCCCCCGGGGGGGGGGGGGGCGGGCGCCCCCCCCCCGGGACTGCGCGTGCTCAACCCCCTCTCAGCCGAGCGGACACACCTGCGGCAGACACTGCTCCCCTCCTTGCTCCACACCACCGGCGAGAACCTGCGCTTCCTCGACCGCGTGGCCATCTTCGAGATCGGCGCGGTCTACCTGCCGGTGGAGGGGCAAACGTTACCCGACGAGCCGCTCCGGCTGGGCATGGTGATGACCGGCCCGCGAGAGGCCCGCTCGTGGCTGGCGGGACAGGACGGCGTGCCCATGGGCTTCTACGACCTCAAGGGAGTGGTGGAAACTTTGCTGGCCGGGCTGGGGCTGGAAGGAACGTTCGAGCAATGCTCCCAGCACCGCCTGTTCACGGCGGCGCACTCCGCCTTCCATCCGGGCCGCTGTGCCCAGGTAAACGTTGGGGATAGCGTGGTCGGCGTGATAGGGGAACTGCATCCTCTGGTGCGGGAGGCTTTTGACCTGCCGGCGCAACCCGTCGGCGCGCTGGAGCTCGATCTGGAGGCTCTGTTGGCCCAAGCGATAGCCGTGGGCAAGGTGCGCACCATGCAACCCATCCCCCGCTTCCCCGCCGTGAGCCAGGACCTGTCTGTGGTCATTGATGAGGACTTCTCAGCCCAAAAGGTGCAAGAGGCCATAGTCGAGGCCGGCGGGAGGCTTCTGCGCCGGGTAGAACTCTTCGACCTGTACCGGGGCGAGCAGATCCCGCCCGGCAAGAAAAGCCTGGCCTACTCCCTCACTTACCAGGCCGAGGATCGGACTCTGACCGACGACGAAGTGGCCAAGGTTCAGGAGCGCATCGTGCGGCGCCTGGCCGAGGAATTAGGGGCCGAACTGCGGGCTTGAAGGTCAATAAGGCAATGAGGCAATAGGGCAACGAGGCATCCGTGGCCTTGTTGACTCGTTACTTATCGCCTCGTTATACCAATTGCCGCATGAAGTACCATGAATAAGCGAGTGCCCGCCGGTTGAGTAGGCCGAAGGCCGTATCGAAACCAAGGGCACGAAGCGTGCAGGGATGCTTGGTTTCGATACGCTGCTCGCTATGGCTCGCAGCTACTCAACCGGCGCTTAACTCATGATTCATGGTGCTTGAATGGGCAATTGGCATTACTCATGAATAAGGAGGACCTCAATGGCTGTGAGAGACTTCCCCGGCCGGGGTAAGGTGGCCGTGCTCAAGACTAGCCCTGATACGGTGCTAGAAGACTATCGCCAGTTGATGCATCTGGCGGGCTATCAGCAAGCTCTATCCAAAGATGTAGAAACCATCCTCAAGATCAACGTCTCCTGGCAGACCTGGTACCCGGCCTGCTCCACGGTGCCCTGGCAATTGGAGGGCGTGATCAAGACCCTGCAGGGCGATGGCTACCAGAATCTCATCGGTGGCCAGAATAACACCGTGGTGGTTGATGCCTACGTGGCCGAGCGGGACAACAAGCAGAAGATCATCGTGGATCAATACGGCGTGAGGAACGTTCACCTCTATGAGCCTCAAGTGGAGTGGGTGGTCTACGAGCCGAAAGCGCCCATGCTGGTGCTGGATCGCATCTATCCTGAGGGAATAAAGATCCCCAAGATGTTCATCGGCAAAAACATCATCCAGTTGCCAACTGTGAAAACCCACGTCTTCACCGTCATCACGGGGGCCATGAAGAACGCTTTCGGCGGGTTGCTCTCCGAGAATCGTCACTGGACTCACGCCGTCATAGACGAGACCATTGTAGATCTCCTGACCATCCAGCACGAGATCCATCCTGGCATCTTCGCCGTGATGGACGGTACCTTCGCCGGCGACGGGCCAGGTCCCCGAGCCATGCGCTGGCACGAAAAGGACATCATCCTGGCCTCGGCAGACCAGGTGGCGATTGATGCCGTCTCCGCTAAAATCCAGGGCTTCGACCCCATGTCCCTCAAGTTCATTCGATTGGCTCACGAGCTAGGGCTGGGAGTGGGCGATCCTAAGGACATCGAAATCGTGGGCTACGACATCTCGGCCGAGGACTGGGGTTTTATCCAGGAGGACACCTTCGCCAGCCGCGGGCAGAAGATGATCTATCACGGCCCCCTCAAGCCCTTCGAGCATCTGCTTCTTCGCTCGCCCCTGGTACCCTGGTCATACCTGGCTTCCAATCTCTATCACAACGTCTACTGGTATCCCTTTGTGGGTCGCAAGCGGGTGGAAGCGGCTCTGGAGACCAAGTGGGGGCAGCTCTTCAAGAGCTACGGCGACGGGGAGGTAGCGATGCCGGGCGTTGAGCCCCAGACTGCAGCCATCGCCCTGGGCGGCGCGGCTCTCCTGGCTGGCGGGTTACTATGGGGGCTGTGGCGGCTAGTGAGGGGGAGGGGGGGCTGCTGCGATAATGAAGATTGACTCTTTGATAGGCGAAGATCTCCCGACCGAGCCTCGGTCAGGAGACCTTCGGCGAACAATAGGCTGGTGCGATAATGAAAGTAGACTTCCACGTTCACACTTGCTACTCTGGAGATTCGTTTACGTCCCTGGAGGCGGTGATCGAGGCCTGTCGGAAGCGGGGCCTGGGCAAAGTGGCCATCACCGATCATAACACCATTGCGGGGGCCCTGGCTCTTTCAAGAATGGCCCCCGATTTAGTTATCGTGGGCGAAGAGATCAAGACCGACGTGGGGGAGATCATCGCTTACTTCTTGGAAGAGGAGGTGCCCAAGGGACTTCCCGTTCAGGAAGCCATCGCCCGCGTGCGCGAGCAGGGTGGCCTGGTTGGCGTATCCCATCCTTTGGACCGCTGGCGCCGCGAGGCCATGGGCCTGACCCATCTGCTCAGCATAATCGAGCAGGTGGACATGCTGGAGGCTTTCAACGCCCGCACCACATTCCCCTCCAACAACCGCCGCGTGCTGGATCTGGCTCGCGAGTGGGGGCTGCCGGTAACTGCTGGCAGCGATGCCCACATTCCCTGGGAGATCGGCCGCGCCTACGTGGAGATGCCGGCCTTCAATGATAATGACAAAGAAGAGTTCCTGCGCAGCCTGTCCCAGGGGCAGATCGTGGGGCGCTTGACCACTCCCTTGATCCACTTTGCCTCCACCTGGGCCAAGTTCATCAAGAGGCTGCGAAGTTGATCTTGACAAACCTCAGGTATGAGGTATAATTGTTTTGTGAGTTGCTTCGTGTCTCATAAGCTGACCTGTCATTTGAAATTGAGGTGGCCGGAAGTCTGGCTGAACAAGGAGATTGAAAAATGAAAAAGATAGCTCTCATGCTCTTTGCCTGTGTCGTCTCCATCACTCTGTTACTATTAACGGTGGCTGTCTTTGCCAATATCACCACCCCACCCAATGGCGATCATGACATTCGACCGCAGCCCTGGTCAGGTTCGGGGAACACCGTCGTCGTTATTGAGCCTACAACTGGGGTACGGACTTACATCACAACTGTTGGCGTTGCGACCGATGAAAATTCCGCCGACATTATCGAGCCTACAACTGGGGCACCGGTGTACGTAAGCCAGGGAGCTAGCTTCACGACGAGGTTCACTTCCACCATAACCGGCACCTATACCATTACGGTCAACGCAACTAACGTGGGGTCGGGTTCCGCTGTTACCGATACTACCAACACTGCGATAGCTACGTTGCCTTCGCCTTTCGCCGAGGGAACCTATGATCTTAAGGTAACGATTGGCGTTATATCGGATACCGAAGAAAGTGCGGTTATAGTAGATAACACGCCGCCAACGATTACCCTCACCTCTCCCAACGGAGGGGAGAGGTGGTTCGGTTGCACTGAGCGTGACATCACCTGGACTCCGGCCGCCGATAGTGTCGGCCTACCTACAAAGCCTATCAGCCTCAGCTACTCCACTAACAATGGACTAGCTTGGAAGTCAATTAGCCTCGATGAGGCCAACGACGGCAGATACAGTTGGACAGTGCCCTGTGAGAGCTCAGAGCAATCTCTGGTGCGGGTAGGCGCAGTTGATCTGGCTGGCAACACAAGCTCTGATACCGGCGACGCTGTCTTTGCCATCTCTTGCATGGAAGAGGTTGTCTTCCAGTCCGATAGAGCTAGCGACTGGGAGGTCTACAAGATGACGGCTGGCGGCTCCAATCAGCAGAACCTGACCCAGAACCCGTCTGATGACACATCCCCGGCCTGGTCGCCAGATGGGGAGGAGATCGTCTTCGCGTCCGACAGAGACGGTAACTGGGAGGTCTACAAGATGGAGGCTGCCGGCTCCAATCAGCAGAACCTGACCAGGAGCCCGGCTGATGATGCATTCCCCGCCTGGTCGCCAGGTGGGGAGGAGATCGTCTTCGCGTCCAACAGGGACGGCAACTGGGAGGTCTACAGGATGGAGGCTGGCGGCTCCAATCAGCAGAACCTGACCAGTAACCCGGCTGATGATATGATTGATAGTTGGGCTGTGCCCTCCCCGACCCCGACACCAACGGCTACGCCTACCAGCACAGCAACTCCTACGGCCACACCGACTAGCACATCTACGGCGACGCTGACCAGCACGGCGACCCCCACAGCAACACCGACCGCCACAAATACCCCCACGGCAACACCGACGGACACAGCTACGCCGTCGGCTCGCCTGATCTATCTGCCTGTCATCTTGAAGAACTAGCCGTAGGTAGAAGGAAAAGACAGAGGGGACACTGCAAGTGTCCCCTCTGTTCTCTCACGGCGATCAAGACCAGCCAGGCCTGACTAACCCCTTGATCCACCTGCCTGCGTCAGATTCATAAAAAGACTGCGAAGCTGAAAGAGGTGAACCACCCCTAACATGACCTTCAACCGCCGCGCGTAGGGGTGGGTGTCGGTGTGACCGTGGACGTCGCTGTAGGCGTAGTTGTGGTTGTTAGGGTAGACGTCGCTGTGACTGTTGGCGATGGCGTCAGGGTGTTGGTGGGGGTGTAGGTTGGCGTCGGTGTACTTGTGCTGGTAGCTGTTGGAGTCGCGGTTGGAATGGGCGTGCCGTAGTTCTTCAAGACCAGGGGCAGGAAAACCTTGCCAGATATCGCTGTCGGCGTGGTCGTAGGTGTCGCTGTGGGCGTCGGGAGGTGGATGATGAGACGAGCGTCGTCCCAGTAGGAATCGTTGTGCTTTACACGCCACTCGGGGGCGCCTTTGGTGAAGACGGTGACGTAGTCAGCTTGAGCCACGGCAGTGATGCTGAGCTCAACCCATTCGTCGTACATGATCACCGGCTCGGACCAGATTATCGCCCCAGACTGCCATTCAGTGCCCCCGAAGGGGTCAAGGCCCACATAGGTGCGATACTTCCCAGGATCGCGTGACTCGTCGGGATCATCGAAGGAACTGGACCAAACCTGAACCCAGATGGAGAAGGTGACCTCCTCTCCCTCTGGTGCAGGTATTCGTTGATAGAAACCGGCTGTGTGAGTGGAGAAAGTATTGAAGAACTTCTGGGCAAAACTCCCCGAGCGAACACGCCGCCTTCCGTAGAAATACGCATCTTCTGGTTTGTACTCCGGCCGGTGATTATAGCCATCCTGTCCGGGCACGTTATCATACCAAAGCTCCCAGCCATCGGCGACGGACAACTCACTTTTTGGACCCTCCCCTGGGGCATAGGGGTCCACTCTGTTGCTGAAGCTCTCCTCGAAATCGGCGTTCTGCAGGGGATTGACGATGAGGCAGGCGTCGTCCCAGTAGGAATCGTTGTGCTTCACGCAGTATTTCGGGGCCGCCCTGGTGAACACGGTCACGTGGTCGGCTTGAGCCACAGCCGTAATCGAAAGCTGCGCGTGCTCGTCGTAGTACTCGATCCCGCTGCTCCAGATGACCTGCTCCGAGAAGGCATCTGTGCCGCCATAGGGGTCTATGCCCACCGAGAGCCAGTACTCTCCGGGAGCGGTTGAGTAGTAGGGATCGTCCTCCGAGCTGGACCACACCATCACCCAGATGGAGAACTCCACCTGGGTGCCCTCGGACACCGCCACTTGCTGATAGAGGCCCGCTGTGTGGGTGGAATACGTGGTGAACATTTTCTGGGCGTACTGGCCTGATCGAACGCGCAGGGGGGCTGGGTGGGCGTAACCGTCCTCTGGCTTGTATTCGGGCCGGTAGTTGTAGCAATCTGTGCCCGGCTCGTTATTATACCATAACTTCCAACCATTGGCCACCGTCAATTCACCCTTAGGCCCCTCCCAGGGTGCGTAGGGGTCTTCTCTTTCGCTGTACCCACCTTCAAAGCCGGGGTTCGCCAGCAGGTTGTAAGGGCACTCGGCTTGATTTGACAGGGCCGAGCTGATTATCGTACCTGCTATAGTAAGCAGGAGTGTACCTATGAGGACGCTCATAAATCGCTGCGGTCGCATTTTTGCCCCTCCCCTTTCGGTGATGGGCTTAGTATAGCAGATTTTGGACTGCTTGGCAAGATGGCTCTCTGGTAGTTTGCATGGTTGCTTTGCCAAGTGGTCAATTCTTTGCCA
>CAYWWC010000233.1:0-6578 GCA_964461615.1 uncultured Anaerolineae bacterium | reverse complement strand
TACGCTGCCGTTGTTCCCAAATCGCCTTCCACTTCGGTTCGTCCTCAATCTGGGCCTCGTTCAAGCGCCTGTAGAGCCCATCGCGGGCCATCAATTCCTCATGCGTCCCCATCTCGATGATCTGGCTGCCTTCCAGGACGACGATGACGTCTGCACCTCGGATGGTGGACAGGCGATGCGCGATGATGATGGCCGTCCGGTCTACCATCAGCCGTTCCAGCGCTTGTTGGATCAGCAATTCCGTTTCGGTATCCACCGAAGAGGTCGCCTCGTCCAGGATCAGGATTGGCGCATCCTTGAGCACCGTCCGGGCGATGGCTATGCGCTGCCGCTGCCCGCCAGACAGCTTGACGCCGCGCTCGCCGATCATCGTGTCGTAGCCGCTGGGCAACTGGGTGATGAATTCGTGCGCGTTGGCGATCTTGGCCGCCGCGATCATTTCCTCTTCAGTGGCTACTGAACGGCCAAACAGAATGTTTTCGCGCGCCGTTCCGTGAAAGAGGAATACGTCCTGTAGCACGATGCCAATCTGCTGGCGCAGGCTCTTGAGCGTCAGGTCGCGGATGTCGTGTCCGTCCAGCATGATCGAACCCTCGCACACGTCGTAAAACCGTGGGATGAGGCCGGCCAACGTCGTCTTGCCCACACCCGTCGGGCCCACCAGTGCGACGACGGTGCCCGGTGCGATATCGAGATCAACGTGCTCCAGCACTGTGTCCCCCATAGCATAGCGAAAGCCCACGTCGCGCAAAGTAATCGCGCCCTGGGCTCTATCAATCAGCTCGATGGCGTCAGCGCGCTCGACCACATCAGGCTGTTCGTCCAAAAGCTCTTTCACGCGCTCCGCGCCTGCCAGGGCCTGTTGAACACTTTCCCACACTCCGCTCAGAGCGCGCACGGGTTCGTAGAGCATCTCCAGGTAAAGAAAAAAGGCCACCAGGTCCTCAATGGGCAAGGTCTGGTTCAACGCGAGCTGCCCGCCAAAGTAGATGATCACGATGGTGCCCAGAGATGAGGAGAACCCTATGAACGGGCGGAACGTTGCCATCAGACGCAGTGCGCGGAGCATCGAGTCGCGATACCTGCCGATATGGTCGCCGATGCGGACGTATTCAATTTCCTCCCTGGTGAAGGCTTTGATCTCACGGATCCCCAGTAGATTGTCGCTAAGGGCTGCGTTGAGATCACCTAACTCGGCCTGGCGCTGGCGAAACGCCGGCCGCACGTACTTGGCGAAACTTCGCATGGCCAACACGATCAAAGGAATCGGGATCATGCTAAACAGCGTAAGTCGCAGATTCATGTTGACCAGCACTGCGGTAACGCCGATGAGCATGAGCACATTCACTATCACGTCCGGTATCGCATGGGAGATCAAGTGCTCGATCAGGTTTGAGTCGTTGACCGTGCGCGACATCAACTGACCCGTTTGCTTGTCCTCGTAGAAACGAAGCGACAGACGCTGCAGATGGTCATAGACATCCGACCGAACGTCTGCGACGACGTTCCAGCCCGCCACGTGGGCCATGTAGCTTCTGAGAAATCGCAAGCCTGCGCGCACTACGTAGGCAGCCAGCGCCAGCATTGCCAACCGAGTGATGACACCCACTGCCTCTGGCCCCGCCGTCGGATCGGTCACGGTTGCGACCATAGTCTTGACAATCCACGGGGTCAACAACTGCACACCCACGAGCAAGAGCATGCTCACTACTGTCAGCGCTAACGGCCCAACGTACTTGGGAGTATACTTGAACACAAACTTGAGAGACTTCACGCACTATCCTCCAGTTACCAATTGTCCAACAGCCCCCGCACATAGCCCGGGGCGGTTTTCCCGCACCGGGCTTTTCAGAAACCACTCGCTTCCGCTTCCGCCTTGAGCAGACGAGAGTAGGCTTATGATGGATAAGGGCCACCTCCAACAAAGATTGCTGTGTCGCCAGAAATCCCGGTAACACTCATCTTCCCTCGCCGACCATCTTCTAGTTCTATCATCCCGTCACCTAATTGTAGCGACATTGGAGTACACCACATCGCACCACCCCAGTCACCTAATTCAGATGGTGTTGGTGGAGGTTGGCACCAGACAGAGTAGTTGACTTCAGTTGTCTCGCTAATTGATATCTGTGCTTTTCCTTGCCCCTCCTCAATTGTCCCTTCCCACGCAAACCAGGGTTCCGGCCATTTTTGAATCTTCTTACGCCAATTTTCTTGCATATCCTCGACGATCTGTCGAATCCAGTATCGCAGATTAGGTAGGTGTGAGTCTTGAGCTAGATGCTCGCGCAGAGCTTGCTTACAGGAATCGTCTCCTGTGCGAACCAGTGCTTCACCATGACGCCAGGCATCTAAGATTTCTTTGTTGGTCTCTCCTCTTACATTCATTAGAATGGAGAGATACTTCTCCGCCCAAAGCCTGTTGCGCCGCTCTTTCCAGGTGCGTTCGGCAGTCTCTCGCACTGATTTCTCTCGATCAGTGACCAGGGTTTGATACAAGCCTGTAAATGCATCTGATCCATCTTCATCAATCACTCGATCCAACCAACCACAAGCTTCAGCCGCCCGCTGACGGAGTTCAACGGGCGATTTCACTGATGACCAAGAAAGACAAAGTCCATGCAGAGCACTCATTGATTGTCGGGCAAGAGCGCGATAGGCAGCCCGCCGAACTGCATATTGACCATCACGAGTGAGCGATTGCAGGTGGGGAATAGCTGCATAGCGTGCACTAGACTCTAGACTCGCTTCACTCAAAGCATCCGCAAGAGCAACACGAGAATCAGGAAGCCAGTTATCCCACAGATCATCCCACTGCTCTTGCGCTAGCTCTTTCGGTGCCAAATCTGCCAACAAGCGGAAAATCCCAGTCTCTCCAAAGGCCCTTGACTGCTTCTCACGAATCCGCTGAATGAGCGCATCTTTGATTGCGCTGGGAAGTGGGAGTTGGTCAGGTTCTCCATGTGAAAAGCGCAACATTTGGGAAACTTGAGGTAAGGACAGCCAATCTAAAGTTTGCACCAAAGAAGCCATTGCCGGTGTGAAGGCCTCGGGATCGTTATGATAAAGCAATCCAATAATATATGGCGCCCATTCAAAGCGCTTTGCACTTGGCAATAAGTCCCACTTTCCATTCACTTCTTGCAATCCAAGAACTTCTTTGAGTAAATCGTGGCGTTTATGTAGATATCCATGAAAGGCCAACGCAGTGAGACTGCTACCCCCTATCCATCTGTCAGGTTCACGTGCCCAGACTTCCATATCCTGCAGAAGTTCATCTGGAATCTGCCAATCTTGTAGATGTCCGAGCGCGTTAATAAGTCTTCCTCTCTCGTAGGGCTCTCGTCTGGTGTCGTAAAGGGCCGGGATTATCCGTTCAGCGTGTCTAAGAAGTAGCGGAGAAAAACTCGAGGCGATGTGTTGAAGCGCGTAGGCTGCTGCAACTCGCTGGTGTTCTTCTACACGATGAACGACAGCTTCCACAAGCTCATCTACAATTGATGTATCACCTTGGCCAATCAAGTACAAGGCAACTTCAGTCAATGCATACACTGATTGCATATCCGCTTTGCCTTGCAGCGTAAAACCAAAGTTCAAGAGCGCATCAAATGCCTCGCGCGAAGCAGAACTACGTGCCATTCGCACCGCGGCTATTCGTCGTGAGCGTTCTCGTGAATCTTTTCCTTCTGCCGCCCAATCATATTCTTCCGTAATCCACTTTAGGATAATATCAGGTAGTGATTCGAAGCGGAAAAGCGAAAACCACTCAATGATTCTCTGCTGCAGGAACCTCCCAGTTTCAGGTACTACAGCTTCATCAAACCAATCCAACGCATCTGCATGTCCAGCCCGTAACACCGTCTCCCATGCGTTTCTTTTGACCCTGTCTTCTTTGGTTGTCACATACAGATCAGTCCCCGTATCCTGGCAGGCATCCTGTCTCAGTAATTCAAAGGCTGCAGCATCATCAACATTCTCCCAGCCTTCAAGTTGACGAGGTCGTACACATTCCTCTAGTCGCAGCTCGATCAGATAACGTCCCAATGACGGATCGCCTTTCCTCGTCGTTTTTTCCCCTAGCCATTCAAGCATTGTGGGGGCGACAAGGACACTGTTGCAACTTGGGGCAGTGCGTCCCAGATAGAACTCGTGGGAAAACTCATCTGGTCCTTGATTTGCCAGGTCCGCCAAGCATTGCCATACTTTGTCCTGAAGCTCTGCATCCTCGTATCTCACATCAAGCACAGATCTGAAAACATTGAAAATGAGCGAAACGTCAATCGATTCTACATCGGGGGCGTCGGAAGCTAGCCAATGGGTCAATACTATCTCGATACTTGTCGGATCGGTCAACCCGGTCAAGGCTGAGGCTGATGGATGACTATACCGAGTGGCTACCCGCTTATGCAATTCGGACAGGATAGGCCCGCGCTGGTTCAGTGGCACACCTAAGCGGGTCAGCGTAGAGATGGCAGTATCACCTGTTTCGTCTTCGTTTTCTCTAACGATATCCCACAAAGCATCAACGACCTTGTCAGTTCGATAACCGATCCGTGAGACCAGCCAGCACGCCGCCAGTGGATCTGATGATTGGAGGTGTGGATATAGACCATCAAGGACTTTATTCCGAAGGTCCTGGCGCACAACCGCAGGATACTGATTGAGCCAATCGGCCAAACGCTCTCGGAGTTGATACAGTTCAATACTTACATCACTTACATCTGGATGAATGGTCAAAGTGTGAGGTAACAGATATTGTAGTATGAGAGGCTCCGCTCTAGTAGAATCCTTCTCAGTTAATTCCTGCAGTTTTCGAAAAGCATGAAGTCGCAATTCATATGCCTCTTTGAAGCTCAAGTCACCCGCTTCCTCTAGAGTATCTACTTCCTTCAAGCTTCGAGTTACATACTCTACATCAGAAGATTCATAGAAAGTGTGCAGTAATCGATCATACGCTTTCTCCTCTGCCGTCGATTGTATCATTATTGCATAGACTTCTCGTAGATTTCTCGCGCTTCGTTGAATCTCCATACGTTCCTGTTTGGAGAGAGGGCTCTTAGAAGCGAGTAAGGTGCCAAGTTCATCCTTTTTCTTCTGTAATCTCTTCAGCTCACCGTAATGAACTGGTCGATGATGCATTACTTTATGGCGCATACTAATGATCCAATCGAGTTCCTTCTTCAAATCCGACCACTTTTGACTATCTTCAAAATATCGAGCGAATACGTTATCCCAGAAAGAGAACCCTCCTCTTTTTCTTTCAAGTTTCGTTCTAACTTCCTCAACGGTTTTCGACTCGACCAGAAGCTCCAACAAATCGGCTGAAGACAAAGCCCTATTAGCTCCCCATTCAGCGACTTCAGTGGTCACTATCTTTTTTAGATCATCAAATTGGGCAAGCTCCAACGGATGATGTGTCTCGTACAGCTTAGCTTTGCGTTTATCGGCCGTATCAATCCCTGGTATTTCGACTTCCCCCAGGGAAGTCCACCACTCAAAGCCAAGAACTTCCACGATGGATTGATTAACAAAAGCACGAAACTCTTGTTCTATCTCTGCCAAGATAGTATACGCTTGCTTACGGATCTCATCACCAGCCTCATCGATTAACCGAAAATGATGACGTTTGAGTTTGCCAATCAGAATGCTTGTGATCTCTCTATGGCAAGCGTCTACGTGCTCCAAAGAACCAGTGATATGAAGCAGCAGATCTCCGCGGATTGTAGTATTCCCTACCTCCAAGATGATATCGGTGAGGTACTCCCGGCAGACCTTTCTTGCTTGCTGTTCAAGTTTCTCACGACTGGTCTGCTCACGATCAAAAAGGATCTTGAGCGCAAACACTTCACCGTTCTCTGACGTCATCCTGTTCCCCTGATCTGCTACAGAGACCTTGCCAATGCCCATACACCACCGCCACATCCATTTGACAGTTGGTCACGCCTCGTGAATCCCAGCGCTTTATTGGTAATCCCATTTTACCTGGTTGCCAGATAAGTATACCAGCTTTCAGCTCGTTTGGCAACAAAGAAGCCACCTGTTCTAGCTGCGCAGGTGGCTTCTCGGATAGTGCAAGTTCTTCCTACTCAGCACTACTCACCGTGAACTTGCCTCCGTCGCTGCGGCCGAAGACCTCGGGGAAGTACATTCCCTCGATGAGGAATAGAGAGTTCAATCTTCCCCCTCCCGCCCCTGTCCTGATATCAGTCGTTGGCACAGTTCTACACCAGTCACAGCATCGGTGGCCCGATAGTCGGTACCCACGTACTGGCACATCTTCTCGCTGAGCTGGCCGCCGCCGACGATGATAAGCCCTTGGTAGCCCCGCGCTCGCAGCAGGACGACCGTCTCGCGCATGGCGTCGTAGGGAGTGGTCAGCAGGCCAGAGAGACCCACGAGGTGGGGCTGCACCTGAGCGGCTTGCTCGGCAAAGACAGTGGACGACACATCCACACCAAGGTCGTGTACGACCATCAACCCATGCAACTTGTACACCAGCGCGTCAGTTTGCTGCTCTTACCAGGCATAAATCGGGATAGGGGGACGGGCCAAGCCCGCCCCCCTCCCACACCACCGGACAT
>CAYWWC010000232.1:0-6590 GCA_964461615.1 uncultured Anaerolineae bacterium | reverse complement strand
TTTCGATACGCTGGCGCTACTCAACCGACGGGCTCGCTATCTACCGCGTAACTCCTGGTATTGAAATTGAATTCCAGAAAAGGAGAAGAAATCATGAAAAACGACATCCGTTTCGTTTACGAAAGTCACAACAATATGGGTACCCAGGAGAAGCAACGCGATGCCGTCTTCCAGGCATCGCGACGCCATCTTCCCCACGTGGTCGCCTGGATCTCTCCGCAGGGCAACGCTCCTCTCTGGGTGGTCCTGCCTCTGGAGATTGACCCCAGGGAACTACTGAGACTGTCCGAACAAGAGGGAGTGTCCTTCACCCCCGGCCCAGAGGCTCACGACGAGCGCAACACTGCCATCCTCTATTTCTCGCACTTAGAACCCAACGAGATCGAGGAGGGCATCAAACGCCTGGGAAGGCTCATCGTCAAGTACATGGGCCTTATGTCGCAGACAAACGGAACGCCGTCGTCTCACTTCGTAGGGCCGTGAGCTGAAAACTGAAAACTGGAAGCTGGATTCCAACCTCCAGCTTCCAACATCCAAGTTAGGAGGGAACCATGAAACTAAGCGGAGCACACATAGTCTGGGAGAGTCTGGTGCGGGAGGGAGTGGAAGTGGCGTTTGGCATTTCGGGGGGAGCGGTGATTCACCTCTACCATGTCTTGCCCGACTATCCCATCCACCACGTCCTGATGCGCCACGAGCAATCGGCAGCCCACGCGGCTGACGGTTACGCCCGGGTCACGGGCAAAGTGGGGGTATGTGTGGCCACCTCGGGGCCAGGTGCCACTAACTTGGTGACTGGGCTGGCCACGGCATACATGGACTCCTCGCCAGTGGTAGCCATCACTGGCCAGGTGACCAGTGCGCTAATCGGCAAGGATGCTTTTCAAGAAGTGGACATCACCGGCATCACACTGCCCATCACCAAGCACAACTACCTGGTGACCGAGGTGGAAGCCCTGCCGATGGTGATCAAAGAAGCGTTCCACATCGCTCGCAGCGGGCGGCCAGGGCCGGTACTGATAGATATCGCTAAGAACGCCCTGGCTGCCAGCATGGAATACGAGTATCCAGATGAGGTGAACCTTCCCGGCTACCGCCCCACCCGGGTCGGCAACCGACGCCAGATCAAGCAGGCCGCCCAGCTAGTCAACGAGGCCCAACGCCCCCTTATCATCGCCGGCCATGGGGTGATGCTCGCTGGCGCCGAAGCCGAGCTGAGAGAACTGGTGGAAAAAGCCCAGCTCCCGGTAGTCAACACTCTGCTCGGCATCAGCACTATTCCCGAGACCCATCCCCTCTGCCTGGGGATGGGAGGTATGCACGGCGAGGCCTACACCAACAAGGCCCTGCAAGAAGCCGACTTGGTTCTGAATATCGGCAGCCGCTTCGACGATCGCATGACGGGAGTGGTCAGCACCTTCATCCCCAAGGCAAAGATCATCCACATAGATATTGACCCGGTGGAGATAGGCAAGAACTTGTCAGTGGATCTGCCCATCGTCGGCGATGCCAAGAACATCCTTCAGGCTCTAATCCCCTTGATCGAATCAACCAGCCACCCAGACTGGATAGGCAAGATTGACAGTTGGCGTACTGAGTCAGCCGAGCGCGACATCCTGAGGCAAGAGACTGACGCTCTCATACCCCAATACGCTGTCCGCCAGATCTGGCATGCTACTGAGGGTAATGCCATCATGGTCAGTGACGTGGGGCAGAATCAGATGTGGGAGGTCCAGTACTTCCTCCACCACAAACCGCGTGGACTGCTCTCCTCAGGAGGGCTGGGCACGATGGGCTTTGCTTTGCCTGCGGCTATCGGAGCCCAAATGGGAAAGCCTGATGAGGTGGTTTGGGCCACGGCCGGCGACGGCGGCTTCCAGATGAACATCCAGGAGTTGGCCACGGTGGTTCAGGAGAAGCTACCCATCAAGATAGCCATTCTGAACAATGGGTTCCTGGGCATGGTGCGCCAATGGCAGCAATTGTTCTTCGAGGGACGTTATTCCGGCACGCCCCTCCTGGGACCTGACTTTGCCAAGGTGGCGGAGGCCTACGGCATCCCTGGCTCCACGGTGAGGGAGAAAAGTCAGGTGGTTACCGCCATCAAGCAGGCCCTGGCAACCGATGGACCGGTTCTAATCGACTTCATCGTCGAACAGGAGGAGAACGTCTATCCCATGGTCGCGCCCGGCGGCTCTATCGGCGATATGCTGCGGAGACCGCGATCCGAAGGGGTTGGCGAGCAAAAAGGAGGTTCAAGATGAGACATACTCTGGTAGCTTTGATGGAAGACAAACCTGGCGTGCTGAACCGGATTTCCAGCCTTTTCCGCCGCCGCAACTTCAACATCGAGAGCCTGACCGTCGGCCACAGCGAGACGCCGGGCATCTCTCGCATGACCATCGTCACCGAAGGAGACAGGATGGTTATCGAGCAGGTGGAGAAGCAACTCTACAAGCTGATCAACGTCACCAAAGTAACCGACGTGACCGACGAGCCAGCGGTGATCCGGGAGTTGGCCCTGATCAAAGTCACGGCCAACGCCGCCACTCGCTCCGAGATCACCAGCCTGGTGGACATCTTCCGCGCCACAGTGGTGGATGTGTCTCCCGATTCGTTGACGATACAGATCACCGGCACAGAGGACAAGGTGGATTCTCTTACAAGCTTGCTGCGCCCCTTCGGCATCCGAGAACTGGCGCGTACGGGGCGCCTGGCGATGGTGCGCGGCAACAGTGGACACACGACCAAATCAGCAAATAGCAAAGGATTATAACTAACCTACTTGCTCCAAGGGGCGTCTCGTCCCGTCTCAGGCACGAAAACGGGGCGAGACGCCCCTTGGAGCAACAAAAAAGGAGGGCACAAATGGCTAAGATTGACTTTGGAGGCACAGTGGAAGAGGTCGTCATGAGAGACGAGTTCCCACTGGAGAAAGCTCGTGAAGTTCTGAAGGACGAAGTTGTCGCCGTATTGGGCTATGGGGTGCAGGGGCCGGCCCAAGCTCTCAACATGAAGGAGAATGGCATCAACGTCATCGTAGGTCAATGGCCTGGTGACACGGCCTACTGGGAAAAGGCCCTGCGAGACGGATGGGAGCCCGGCAAGACGCTCTTCTCTCTCGAAGAAGCCACGAAAAGGGGCACGATAGTTCAGTACCTGGTGTCTGATGCAGCTCAGATGCTGACCTGGCCCCAGATAAAGCCTCACCTGAAGGAGGGCGATGCACTGTACTTCTCTCACGGGTTCTCGATCGTGTATGGCGATCAGACCGGCGTCGTTCCCCCTGAGTTTGTGGACGTCATCTTGGCGGCGCCCAAGGGATCCGGAGCCAGCGTGCGGGCCAATTTTCTCGCTGGCAGCGGCATCAACAGCAGCTATGCCGTGCATCAGGATTACACGGGCCGCGCTCTGGAGCGAACCCTGGCCGTCGGCATCGCCATCGGTTCGGGCTACCTTTTCCCCACCACTTTTGAGAAAGAAGTGCACAGCGACCTCACTGGGGAAAGAGGGGTCTTGATGGGCGCGCTGGCCGGCATCATGGAAGCCCAGTACGCCACCCTCCGCAAGAACGGGCATAGCCCCAGCGAGGCGTTCAACGAAACCGTCGAAGAACTGACCCAGAGCCTGATCCGACTGGTGGATCAGAACGGCATGGATTGGATGTACGACAATTGCAGCGCCACGGCGCGGCGCGGCGCCCTCGACTGGCGCCACGAATTCCGAAACGCGGTGACACCAGTCTTCGAGAAGCTGTACGCCAGTGTTGTCTCCGGTGAACAGACGCGGATCGTCCTCGAATCCAACAGCGCACCAGATTTCAAGGTGAAGTTGGACGCGGAACTGCGAGAGATGCGGGAATCGGAGATGTGGCGGGCAGGTGCTGCCGTTCGCGCCCTTCGGCCGGAGAATTGGGAAGGCTAGAGGTTAGAGGTTGGAGATTACAGGAGTTACGCGGTCAATAGCGAGCCCGTCGGTTGAGTAGCGGCGATGCTTGCATCGTGCGTATCGAAACCAGGGCGAGCGGCGATTGCAGGACCCGTTCTTGGCTTCGATACGTCGCTCTGCTCCTACTCAGCCGGCGAACTGCGTAACTCCTGGAGATTAGATAACGGAAAGGGGGTGGTGTCGTTGACAGAAGACGACCTTGTTGACCTTAGAAGCTCGCTCCAAAAATCACTAGAAACAGGAGGAACGACGATTAACAATGGACAAAGTCATGATCTTCGATACCACCCTGCGCGATGGAGAGCAGTCGCCCGGCGCGGCCCTGAACATAGAAGAGAAAGTTGAGATCGCTCACCTGTTGGAGCAGATGGGCGTGGACATCATCGAGGCCGGCTTCCCCATCTCCTCGCCAGGCGATTTCAGGGCCGTACAGCGCATCTCCAAGGAAATTCGCAACTGCACCATCTGTGGCCTGACACGGGCCAACCGAAAGGACATTGACGTAGCCGCCGAAGCACTGAAGGGGGCGGCGCGACCTCGCATCCACACCGGTCTGGGCGTATCCGACGTCCACATCAAGTACAAGCTGCGCACCACGCGCGAGAAGGCGCTGGAAATGGGCGTGGATGCGGTCAAGCACGCCAAGCGCTTCGTCGAGGATGTGCAGTACTATACCGAAGACGCTGGCCGGGCCGACCCTGAGTATCTCTATCGAGTGCTAGAGGCAGTGATCAAGGCCGGCGCCACCGTGGTCAACATCCCCGATACCACGGGCTACACCACTCCCCAGGAGTGGGGCGCGTTGATCCGGGGCATCGCGGAGAACGTGCCCAACATTCACAAAGCTGTCATCTCTGTGCACTGCCACAACGACCTGGGGATGGCCACGGCCAATTCCCTGGTGGGCGTTGTCAATGGCGCTCGCCAGGTGGAATGTACCATCAACGGCATCGGCGAGCGAGCTGGCAACACTTCATTGGAAGAGGTAGTGATGGCTCTGCACACTCGCCGTGACGTGTTTGGCGTGACGAGCGGCATCAACACCCGCCTGCTCTATCCGGCCAGCCGGCTGGTGAGCAATCTGACCAGCATCGTGGTGCAGCCAAACAAGGCCATCGTGGGGGCCAACGCTTTCGCCCACTCGTCTGGCATCCATCAGGACGGCGTGCTCAAAGAGCGCACCACCTACGAGATCATCAACCCGCGCGATGTCGGCGTGCCCGATTCGGACATTGTCCTCTCCGCCCGATCAGGACGACACGGTCTGCGCCACCGCCTGGAGCAACTGAGTTACAGCCTGGACGACGAGGCCCAGTTCGAGAAAGTGTATCACCGCTTCCTGGAAGTGGCCGACAAGAAAAAGACGGTGGACACCCGCGACCTGGAAGCCATCATGGCCGACGAGGTGCAGGTATTCTTTGATGAGACCTATCACCTGGAACACGTCCAGGTCTCCTGCGGCGACCACAGCATCCCCACCGCCACGGTGCAGATCCGGGGGCCAAACGACCAGATCTTTTGCGACGCCGACCACGGCACCGGCCCAGTGGACGCCGTCTATCGGGCCATCAACCGCGTCATCGGGGAGCCGAACGAGCTCATCGAATTCTCCATCCAGGCTGTCACCGAAGGCATTGACGCCGTGGGCCGGGTGACCATCCGCATCGAGGCCGACGATCCGGTCAGCGAGAACGGCGTCGAGCGACGGGTCTTCAGCGGTCGCAGTGCAAACAACGACATTGTGGTGGCCAGCGCTAAAGCCTACATGTTCGCCCTCAATCGATTGCTGGCCGCCCGACGAGAGGCTGAAATGCAGGGGAACGGGTCAACGAGGCAACGAGTCAACGGGTAATGAATCAAAGGAGAGCAAAGATGACAACCGTGGCTTTCCAGGGGGAGAATGGGGCCTACTCGCAAGAAGCTGCCCGCCAGTTCTTTGGAGCAGAAGTGGGCACTTTGCCCTGCCGATCATTTGAGGACATCTTCCAGGCTGTGGAGGAAGGGAAGGCCGACGCCTGCGGTTACGGGATTCTGCCCATAGAGAACTCCATGGCTGGGTCCATCAATAAAGCCTACGATCTGCTGCTGGATTATGACCTCAAGATCTGGGGCGAGGTGCTGTTGCGGGTGCGCCACTGCCTGCTGGCCAATCCAGGCGCCAAACTGGGGGACATTCGGCAAGTCCGCTCCCATCCCCAAGCCCTGGCCCAGTGTGAGCGGTTCCTACTTGATCGGGGGATGGAGGCCATACCGGCTTATGATACAGCCGGCAGTGCCAAAGAGCTGGCCGCCGCACCGGAGGAAAGCATGGCTGCCATCGCCAGCGAATTGGCTGCCCAGGTCTACGGTCTAGAGATCCTGGCTGCTGGCATCGAAGACTACCAGTCGAACTACACGCGATTCTTCATCCTCAGTCACGACGATCCACCCAAAGGGGAACGAAACAAGACCTCGTTGGTTTTCTCATCTCGGCACGTTCCCGGTGCCCTTCACGACTGCATGGGGGAATTCGCTCGGCAAGGAATCAATCTGACCAAACTGGAATCGCGCCCCCGACGCAACAAGCCCTGGCATTACGTGTTCTATCTGGACTTCGAGGGGCACTGGCAGGACCCAGAGTGTGAAAAGGCCCTTCTCGGCTT
>CAYWWC010000231.1:0-6601 GCA_964461615.1 uncultured Anaerolineae bacterium | reverse complement strand
GGGCCATGCGCGGCTTAAGCACTATATGTTGTGGTGATAGCCTGAGTAGTTACCTTCTAAACTTCTATGGCTACAAGTTCCGTCAAAGTATCGTCGACACAGCCGAGCTGGAGGAGGATTGGACTTATCCTCGCAATTGAGCGTTGAACATCCCAAAGAACAAAGCCCCCTGCATCAACCGCACAGGTGACTTGTTTTGCAGAGAACTTTTGTGGCTATAAGCTCCGTCAGAGTGTCATCAACTGGGGTGAAATCTATCTACAGCGCGACCGGCGGCTGATTGGCCGTCTGGTGAGCAAGGCGTGGGCCGCGGTTGGTTCTGTCAGTGGCTCATCCTCGAGCAAAGTAAGCCAACGCCAACCTCACCCTTTCCTCAATCTCCATCTCTTCAGCAGGCAAGGTCTGAATGGCGGATTGGGCTTCGACCACGCTGTAGCCCAGGCTGGTGAGGGCGGCGATGACTTCGGCGTCGGCATCGGTGAGAAAGGGCACCGCCTCTGGGCCAACCTCGACCGCGATTTTATCCTTGAGATGGAATATGATCTTATTGGCCACCTTGGGGCCGATGCCTGGCACCCTGGTCAAAACCATGGCGTTGGCCTGGGCGATGGCCAGGCGAAGCGAATCAGGCGACATGGTGGAGAGCATGGTCAGGGCCAGCCGGGGGCCCACGCCGGAGACGCCCAGGAGCAGCTCAAATAGGGCCAACTCGTCCTCGCTGCCGCAGCCATAGAGGGTCAGCCCGTTCTCCCGCACGTGGAGGTGGGTGAAGAGCTCCACCTGGCGGCCCAGCCCCTCAGAAGTTTCCAGCACCGACATCGGGACGTAGACCTTGAAGCCGATGCCCCCCACGCCGACAACAACGTAGTCCTTCCCTCTGGCCTCGACCCTCCCCTTCAGGTTGGCGATCATCTCTCGATCTCCTCAGCTTGTCTGGTCAGGCTCAGCATCCGCGCGGAGTGGATGTGGCAGATGGCCACGGCGATGGCGTCGGCGGCGTCATCGGGTTGGGGCACGCTGTCTAGCTCCAGGAGCATCTTGACCATTTCCTGCACCTGGATTTTGGTGGCGCGCCCGTAGCCAACCACCGCCTGCTTGACTTCCAGGGGCGTGTACTCGTGGATTTCGATATCTGCGTTGGCCATGGCCAGCAAGGTCACGCCGCGCGCCTGGCCCACGCTCAACGCGGTGCGAACGTTGCGGCTGAAGAAGAGCTTCTCCACTGCGGCCGCCGCTGGCTGCCGCTCCTGGATAATGGCCGTCAACTGGCGGTATATCTCCTTCAGTCGCTGGGGCAGCGATCTGTCCGAAGGAGTGGTTATCACCCCGTAATCCACCAGCCTCAGATCGTCTCCGTCACCCCATACCAAGCCATAGCCGGTGATGGCCGTGCCGGGATCAATCCCCAAGACCAGGTTATCGCCTTTGTTCATAGTCTGACCGCAGTGGCTTGAACAGCCTATGTGACCAATTCGTACTTGGCCATGATCTCGTCGGTGACGTTCAGATTGGAGGAGACCTGCTGGACGTCTTCTAGCTCCTCCAGGGCATCAATGAGGATCATGGCCTTGATGGTTTCCTTCTCCCCTAGCTCCGCCAGGCTCTTAGGAAGCATGGAGACCTCTGCCGAATTGAGGGTGATTCCGTTGTTCTCCAATTCCTCTTTGACGCTTTGGAAGTCACTGGCCAGCGTGAAGACCTCCACCAGGTCGCTGGCGATGGTGACATCGTCAGCTCCGGCGTCTATGGCCAGCAGCGCCAACTCGTCGGGATCGGAATCGTCGGGGGAGATGGTGATGTAGCCCTTGGACTCGAAGAGCCAAGCCACGCAGCCGCTCGCGCCCAGGCTGCCGCCGTAGCGGTTGAATGCGCGGCGCACCTCGGAGACCGCTCGGTTGCGATTGTCGGTGAGCACGTGCACCATCAGCGCCACGCCGTAGGGGCCGTAGCCTTCGTAGTTGGTCTCCACCAGCTCCGTGCCCTTTTCGGCGCCGGTGCCCCGTCTGATGGCCCGCTCGATGTTGTCCTTGGGCATGTTGTTTGACTTGGCGTTGTCTACAGCCAGGCGCAGTTTGAAGTTAACGGCGGGATCGCCGCCCTCCCGCGCCGCCAAGACGATCTCGCGCCCCAGCTTGGTGAAGAGCTTACCTCGCTTGGCGTCCGTTGCCCCCTTCTTGCGTTTGATCGTTGACCATTTTGAATGTCCTGACATACTCGCACCTCCTTCCAAACTTGCCCCGCCGTCGGGGCCAAAAGGCTATATCCTAATTATACTACCAGAAGCGAAAAAAAGCCAGCCTCAATCTATGGTGCGACGGCGCAGCAGCGGCGAGATGGCCCGCTTCCATAGGAAGATGCCGATCAGCACGATCAGCACGGCGATCACGACCTGCTCGTAGCGGTCAACGATCCCGATGATTGACTCCCAGTGCTCGCCCAGGATCATCCCGGCATAAGCCAGCAGAAAGCTCCAGGCCGCCGTGCCCACAATAGTGAAGGCCAGGAAGCGGCCCATCGGCATCGGTTTGCCTTCGCTGCGAAAGCCGGCCGGGATGGAGACCAGGCTGCGAATGATCGGCACCAGCCGTCCGAAGAAGATCACCCAGTCGCCATAGCGAGTGAACCATTCGATGGCCCGGTCCAGGTCTCCTTCTGAAAGGAAGAGGAACTTGCCGAAGCGACGAATGAAGCGGCGCACGATCGGTTCGCCAGCCCAATAGCCGAAGGCATACAGCGCTATCGCCCCAACGACCGAGCCGATGGTGCCGGCAACGGTAACCCACAGGAGGTGAAACTTCGCTGGTTGCGTTACGGCCAGGTAGCCCGCCAGGGGCATAATGGCTTCGGAGGGGATGGGCGGGAACAGGTTTTCCAGCGCCATGACAAAGATGATCCCTGGGTATCCCATCCCAACAACCAGGCTTTCGACCCACTGCTTGATAACGGTAATCAGTGTAGCCATAAATGTCCTCCAATTCAAACTATTCTAACCGTACGCCTCGACCGCTTCCAGGAAGGCGGCGACGTTCTCCCAGGGGATGTCCGGCTCGTCAATGTCGTAGGCGGGACAGAGGATGAGCCCGGCGCGGCCCAGGGTCTCGATGCGGTGCTTGACCTCCCTGCGGATAGCGTCAGGCCTGGCGAAGCTGAAGGTAGTCTGGTGGCCCACCGTGCCCCACAGCGCCAACTGCGGGCCGAATCGCTGGCGGATGCGGGCGGCGTCCATGTGATCGGGCTGCAGCGGGTTGATGGCGTTCACGCCGATCTCCATCAGGTCGCCCACGATGGGCTCGAAGTAGCCGTCGCTGTGGTAGAGGACGCGGAGGTCGGGCTTGATGGCCCGCGCCGCCTGGATGATCATGGCCATGCGCGGCTTGAAGAACTCGCGCCAGAGGGCTGGGCTGATCATCATCGTCTCCGGCATCCCCACGTCATCATCCAGGGCCAGCACGTCCACGCCGGCCCGGGCCAGTGTTTCGGCATTGCGGCGGGCCAGGTCGGCCAGTCGGTCGAGGAGAAAGTGCGCCCAGGCTGGGCGCTTGACCAGGTCTATGAGAAAGTTCTCCAGACCGCGCAGCCGCCAGGCCGCTTCGAACAGCTCGCCGCCCAGGTGGGGCAGGTTGCCGCCAGCAGCCAGGCCGCGTTTGTGCAGAGCCCGCACCTGGCTGGCCAGAGCCTCGACGCGGTAGGGCGCGCTGACGTCGGGAAAGGGAAAGCTCCGCACGTCGTCCAGCGAGCGGGCGCGGGCCAGGGGATTGCGCTGGTCGGGAGTCAGGGGCCGGTAGTCCCAGCGGTTGTAGGTCGTCACTTGAGCGGGAGTGCCCAGCCGCGTGTCCGGAGAAAAAGGCCGGGCCAACCGTTTCAGTTCCTCCTCCTCTGGCGAAAG
Source organism: uncultured Anaerolineae bacterium (assembly GCA_964461615.1). Lineage (GTDB taxonomy): Bacteria > Chloroflexota > Anaerolineae > VGOG01 > VGOG01 > CAZVCJ01. Next base: position 2,715 of record CAYWWC010000231.1, on the reverse strand, counting down.
GGGGAACTCGACAAATCGCACGTCCACCATGTTATCCCGGTACTGGCCGGGCGGGACCAGGCTCTCAATGTCCTGGTGGTAAAAGCCCAACGCGCAGGGTACGCGGTCCGGTTCGCCTCCATCTAGTGCGGTCAACAATCGTTCGCGAGCGTTCATGTAGATACCTCCGACAAAGTGCACGGCGTTGAGCCGCCGTGCTGAGAGAGCAAAGCTCCTTCGACAAGCTCAGGACATCGCCTACGGGCTCAAGCTCAACTCGAAACCCGAAACTCGCAACTCGAAACTCACAACTCCCCCTCCAACTCCGCCACCTCTCCATCCCTCCGATGATACCCCATCTCCTCAATCATTCCCTTCGCTTTGGCCAGACTTTCGCGCGCCTTTTCCTTCTCGCCACAGGCCAGGTGCAGCCGGGCGTACTCCAGGTGGCAGTCCGCCTGGTGCAGCCGCATCCCTCCGCGCGTGGCGATGGCCAGCGCTTCCTCCAGGTCTCTCTCGGCCCCGGCCATATCGCCCGTGACCCGGCGCAGCTCCGCCCGGGCTAGCAGGCCACGAGGTAGGTGATCCTGCTGCCCCGCTTGGCGCAGGCCATTCACCGCTCGGTCCAGGTGGGCTGTGGCCTGGGAGAAATCGCTTGTTTCCTCCTGTTGAGCCTGTAGCAGATGGGCTCGCCCCAGGAGGAGGTGGTATAGAGCGATATCGAGAAGGGGGTCACCAGCTTGTTTCCCGTCTTCCAACACCTGACTGGCCCGGTTTTGCACCTCCTGGTACTTCCCCTGGCCCAACAGCAAATCGCAGTACCGAAAGCCCTGGAGGGAGTAGAAGAGGGGAAACTGCGGCTGCCTCTCCTTTTGCATCTCCTCGGCCTCGCGGAAGGCAGCTTCGGCCTCTGGCAGGCGGCCCGCCTGGTGCAGGGTATCGGCCAGGGTCGTCCGATTGCCCATTCGCTGAAAGGCATCGCCGCTGCGGTCGGCCAGGTCCACGCTCTGTCGGGCGGTGTCCAGGGCCTGGGCCAGGTCGCCGCTGGTCAGGTAGAGTGCGCTGAGGTTGCCGGCAGCGATGGCAGCGTTCGTCCAGTACTCTTGCGCGATATAAGCCTCCAGCGTGGCCTGCATGGGCTGGGCCGCCTCTGCCAGCCGTCCCAGTGCCCGCAGGTCAAAGCCGGCCTCGTTCAGTACATAGGCCCTATCGCTCTCCCTGAGCTCGGCCACGGGCCGGCGCCAAGGCGGGTCAAAGAAGCCGGACAGGGTGGCCAGTTCAGCGCCAAGCGCTCCGAGTTTATGCGTGCTGAAAGCCTCTTTCCCTCTTTGTATCCGCTGCCAGTAGACCTCATCCAGCGCCTCCTGGTGGCGGCCGGCCTGGCAGCCGTGGGCCACCGCTGCGTAGAGGGGGGCCATCTCCTCGATGGTGTCGGGCAGTTCCTTGGCCGTGGCCTTCAGGTGCTCGTAGAGTCGGTTGTGGCCTCCCCGCCAGGTGTCGAGGTGCTCTTGCTGGAGTTGCTGGCCAAAGTGCTCCCGCACCAGGGGATGGGCGTCCAGGGTGTCGGGACGGTGTCTGCTCTCTTGGGTAATCAGCTTGACCCGGCGCAACTTGTCCAGCAAGCGCAGCCAGTCGGCCTCGGTCAGGCCCTGGATGTGCTCCGTCAGGTCGGGGATGGGCGGGGCGGCCCGCAGGGCGGCAATCTCCTCAGCTTTGGCAGGACGGTCGAACAGGCCCAGCATTCGCAACAGCTCCACTTCGGGGCCGTCGCCAAAGCGCTGCTCGAAAGCGGCCATCACTCGGTGGGGGTGTTTGCCCTGCTCTTCCGGCATGTCCAGGTCGGGGATCTCGGATGCGTTGGAAATGTGGTGGCCGGGAATGTCGTGCAAGTAGGCGGCCAGCAGGTTCAGGGCCAGGGCATGGTTGCCAAAGTCGCGGGTGGCAGCCTCCAGTTCGGCGTCCGTCCCCCGCACCCCGCCTATCCGCAGCAGGGCCCGCCCGGCCTCGGCCGAGATCTGCTCCAGGTCCTCCCGGAGGGTCGTCTCCGGGAACTGTGCCAGGTCGGCCACCGCTACCCGCGTGGTGATAAGGCACAGGCCCTGGTTATGGCTGGCCAGTTTCGCCAGCAGGGTGGCCAGGGCCGGGTCCTTGACCTTGCCGCGATCGTACTCCAGGCCCGATTGGAGAGGTTCCATCCCGTCGAGCACCAGCAGGGTCTTCTCCCGTCGCACCAGATTGGCCAGCCGCTGCCCCTTGTCCCAGGGGGAGCCCGCCGTGGGGTCGGGGTCGCCGAACCAGTCCAGAGCCTCGGAGATGAACAGGTCGGCCGAGCTGACCCGCTCGCTTGTGCCCTGGCTGTAGAAGGACCAGCCGTAGACCCGGCGCGCGCCGCGATAGTTGTCGGTGGCCAGGCGCTCTAGCCACTTGTTGACCAAGGTGGATTTGCCCACCCCGCCCCAGGCCACCAGACTGACGATGTGGGTCTGGTCGGACTCCCAGGCTTCGTCCAGCCGCTCCATTTCCCTCTGTCGGCCGAAGAGTTCCGCGCCGGTCACCGGCAGGCGACCGATGTCCACCTTCTCCGGTGGCGACCAGCGGGGAGAGGGTGGCGTGGGAGGTTGGTAGGTCCGGTCCAGGGATCCGAACACACGCTTGGCGACTTGTTTGAACGCCACATTTTCCCTGCCCGCGAAGTCCTCAGCAATAGACTTGTCGTCGCGAGGCAGCATCTGGATG
>CAYWWC010000230.1:0-6743 GCA_964461615.1 uncultured Anaerolineae bacterium | reverse complement strand
TATCTGGCCCAGGCTGCCGCTTGAGCCTAATGGCCGAAACGAAGATCATCGCCCACCTTCTTCATCCTCGCCCATTTCGTCGCGCTCAACTTGGGTCTCTTGCTGCTGCTCCTGCCAGCGGCTCAGAAAGAAAATACCTGAGGCGTAGATGGCTCCCGCCACGGGAATGCCAAATATGAAACCCCACAGGCCGATCAACCTGGTGCTGATCATTATGGCCGCCAAGATAAGCAGGGGAGGCATGCCCACCACTTCGCTCATGACCTTTGGCATCACGATGTGGAGGAGAATCTGCTGGTAAACGCTCATGATCACGAGCATCCAAAGGGCCTGGCCGGGGTTTTGGAACACAGCAATGATAGATGGCAGAACCATCGCAATTGGGGCCCCGATAACTGGGACAAACATGATCAGCCCAGTCAGAGACCCGATGGCTGTGGCAAAGCGCAGCCTGGCGATGGTCATAGCGAGAGTAACGAAGGCCGCATAAAGCAAAGCCATAAACAATTGGCCGCGGATAAAACCGCCGAAGGTTCGTTCTATGCTCCTAGCAGCCACAGACAACTCATCGTGATACTTGACGGGAATTAGGTCTAGAACTTGTTTGGTCACTCTCTTGCCATCCAGCATCATGTAGAAGCTAAGCATTATGACGATGAATGTGTTGGCCACCCCCGAGGCCACTTCACTGACGACGACGAGAGCGTTCTGTATAATGGCGGCCCCGATGGACTGGGCTCGCCGGGTCATCTCCTCAGGCTGGTAGATTGACGACAGGTCTACATAGATGCCCAGTCTGGCCAGATTCTCCTGCAAAGTTTCGGTCCAGTCTGGCGCCTGTGCGATGTATTCGGGCAGGTTGGCCCCCAATTGGGAAAGCTGGGTCACGGTAACGGGCACCAAAAAGATGCCGCCGGCTATCATGACCACCACCAGGCCGAGATAGACAAGGCTAACAGCCAGGCCACGGGGGAGGCGCACCCTCTCCAGAATCCGGGCAACCCGATCGCCCACGCGCTGCTGTACCCACTTTGTGAGAACGTGGGGTACAGCGCGGCCGCTGAGCCTCTTGACGAAAGGGTCCAGGATGAAAGCGATAAGCCAGGCCAGGGCAAAGGTCAGGATAATATCGCTGAAGAAGCCGCCAAACTGCCAGATCTTCTCGAACAGGAAGATGGCGGCGCTGATGGCTACCAAAGCGATGGCAGCTTGCGTCCAACGATCTCGTTCCACGGTTCACCTCCCACGATTATCTAGCCCTTATTTTACACCATCTTGCCAGTTTAGGCAATACCGCCGACAGCCGTGCGACAATGTCTTGCATGGGTAGGAGCTTGATGGTATAATTGGCAGGAGTTACGCAGTTCGCCGGCTGAGTAGGAGTCCTTCGACAAGCTCAGGATAAACTCCGCGACGTATCGAAGCCAAGAACGGGTCCTGCAATCGCCGCTCGCCCTGGTTTCGATACGCACGATGCAAGCATCGCTGCTACTCAACCGGCGGGCTCGCTATCTACCGCGTAACTCCTGAATTGGGTCTCGATTCAATACTGAATGCAGCTATGCGTTTCGCGAGAGTTGACCGCTAGACTCTCCATAAAAGCACGGTTTGCTACCGGACACTTTTTCGGTAGGGCGGTTTTGCTAACCACTATCTGAGTTTTTCGCCACGAATTACACGAACTCGGAAGTGGATACGGCTTTCACTAATTTTTTGTCTCCACCTTCGTGTTAATTCGTGAAATTCGTGGCAGAATAAAAAAGTGTCCGGTAGTGAAAAGCACGGATCAGGAGGTAGAGATGAGCAAACTTGTTTCTGGAATCTATGCACTGGCCCACGGCGCTATCCAGGCCGGCGTTTCGCTGGTGACCGGTTACCCAGGCGCGCCAGCCACAGGCATTGTCAACGCCATTCTCCGACTGACCTCGCCCGATGAGGTGCAGGTCGAGTGGACCAGCAACGAAAAAGTCGCCATTGAGATGGCCTTCGGCGCGTCCGTGGCCGGGACGCGCTCACTCCTGTGCGTGAAAAGCGTGGGGCTCAACATCGCGCTCGACCCGCTCATGGCCTTCAACCTCTCCGGCTGCAATGCCGGTTTAGTCCTCCTGGTCGGCGATGACCCTGGCGGCTGGGGTTCGCAAAACGAGCAGGACAGCCGGCAGTTGGCCCTGGCGGCAGAGGTCCCCCTGCTCGAACCTACCTCGGTCTCCGACGCGCAGGCAGCGATGCGCCAGGCATTCCAACTGTCGGAGGAGACGGGCCTGCCAATCATCTTGCGCATCACCCGCGCACTCTCCTTTGCCGAAGGGGAGATCCAGGTTTCGGAAGTCCCCGACTCGGACAAAGAGTTCCGAAACCTTGCGCCGCCCCTCTTTCAGCGTGAATTCATGCGCTGGGTAGTTCTACCAATCAACGTCGTGCCCTACCATCTGCGCCTGGGCCAACGGCTGGACGCAGTCCAGGCCAGCTTCGAGGACTCGCCGCTCAACGGGGTAGAAGGGGAGGAGCCACACGGGGTGATCGCGGCCGGGTTCGCCTACCAGAAACTTTTGGATCTGCTAAACGGCGCCGTCCCTCCGGGGATATGCATACTGCGCTTGGGGACCTTCCACCCGCTGCCGGTGGAGCGGGTGAGGTCCTTTCTGCGGACAGTGGAGTCGGTTCTTGTGCTGGAGGAAACGGCCCCTTTGGTCGAAAGGGCCGTGCAGGCAGCCGCGCAAGGGGCGGGGTTGACCTTGCCCATCTATGGTCGCGATACCGGTGCCATGAAAGAACATGGCGTCCCCCGCGCTGGCGAGCTATTTGCTCCCCAAATCGCGGCCGCGCTGAACCGTTTTCTGCCCCATCTAGCTCTGTCTACAGAGGGAGAGAGCAGTCGGCCCCGTCCCAGTCGAGAGCCCCTCTGCGATGGCTGTCCCTACGTCCCCACCTTTGACGCCCTCACCGAGGTCATCGCTCAATTGGGGGGGCGCGACGAGACTATCATCACCGGCGACCCAGGCTGCATGGTTCACGCCCAGTTACCGCCCTACGAGCTGTTGGATGTCAAGAACAGCCTGGGCTCGAGCATTGGGATGGCGGCTGGGATAGCCCTGGGCTTGTCCAAGCGAGACCCAGGAAAGCGAGTCGTCGCGCTGTGCGGCGACTCGAGCTTCCTGCACTCCGGCTTCGCCGGCCTGGTGGACGCAACGCGAGTGGGCGTGTCAATGTTGGTGCTGATCCTCGATAATGGCACGACCGCGCTCTCAGGCGGGCAGCCCCACCCGGCCAGCCGAGTGGATGCTCGGGGAAGGCTGCAGCGCGCGGTGGATCTGGCAGCACTGGCACGGGAGGCCGGCGCCGGGATGGTGCGCGTGGTTGACCTAGACCACGGAGAGGACATTCGAGGCGCGATCGAAAACGGGATGAATCATCATGGTGGAGTGGCCGTGGTCATTGCTCGCGGTCAGTGCCCGCGGTGGTCACAGGCCGGATGAGTGCCGGTCGAAGGGATAAGCGTCCCCTTCGATCCGAATCTCGCTTTTCCTCGAAAGGCGCAACAGGTGCTAGGCCCGCGCGCCTTCGCCCTGAGCACCGAGCACCGTTCCGTCGTCAATGATCACGTGTGGGCCTGGCAACTCTGGTCGGACGGCGACCGAACGGTTATCCTCTTGACCTTGGAGGGCCAATGGGACCTGGCAGCCATTCGCGCTATGCCTTATCCCGGCGGATGAAATAGCAGTATTTTGTAATGGTCAGCGACATCGTGCAGTTGCCCGAGTCCCCGATAGGGCAATGATGGGACAATTTCCAGGGGAAAGCAGGCCTCGTGGCAATGGTTCTGCGGTTTTTTCGACTGCAACATCTTACTGACCATTACAGAAATAGCAGTATTTACTTAAGGAGGGTGAGCCCAATGAAACAAAGAAGGGGTTTGAAACTTGCAGCGACGGGATCGGTAGGGCTGCTGCTCCTGGCTATGGGGCTGATGGTAGGCCCTGTATCCCCAGTGGTGGCCCAGCCTGATCTCAATTGGTCAACTGAAACCGTGGACTCAGGCGAGGTTCCCCCACTTTGGGGAATGGATCTGGCGTTGGACAACAGTGCAGAACCCCACATCGTTTACTTCTCCGGGGATCTGTACTATGCCTATCAGAGTGATTCAACTTGGTACATCAACGATATCCACTCTGGCACAGGTTGGTATCCCTCCATCGCCATTGACTCAGAGGGCTTTGCCCATTTCAGTTACTTCGCCAGTGAGCCGTGGCGTCTGTATTACGCCACCAACAGATCTGGGATCTGGAGCTCTGAGATCGTGGAGAACTCTCAAGTATCCTATACCTCCATTGCTTTGGATAGCTCCGACAACCCGCATATCAGCTATCGCGCCGACGGCTCTGGTGACCTCAAATATGCCAAGCGTGTGGGGGCGGGGGGAAACTGCGGGTATGGCGTTGGAGACGCGATCCCAAATGGGATATGGGATTGTCAGGTCGTGGACTCCGCTGATGACGTGGGCAGCTATAGCTCCCTCGCCCTCGACAGCAGTGATCTTCCCCACATCAGCTACCGTGACGCCAGCAACGATCGCCTCAAGTATGCCAGATGGACCAGCTTCCCCCCAGGCTGGCAAATTGAACCTCTGACATCGGGGGGTTCTTTCAGCTCGCTTGCCCTGGACGGTAGCGACACTCCCCACATCGGGTTTGTGGAGGATGGCGTTCGGTATGCCCGCAAAGATGGCGTCTCCTGGGACTATGAGTATATTGATGCCGCTCTTGATCCTGTCTACACCACTTCGCTGGCCCTGGACAGCGGAGGGACACCGCGGATCAGCTATTGGAACTCGGATACAGACCAGATTCGCTATGCTGTCCGGGTGTCATCCGGAGGCAACTGTGGCGTCGGTGGGAATTGGAATTGCGAAACCGTCGCCTCCAGCGAGCTAGGGGAAACCGCCCTGGCCATTGATGGCGGTGATACCCCTCACCTGGCCTACTCAGGCAGCCTCAACTACGCCATCAAGAGTGCCGGGAGCTGGTCCATCGAACCCATCCCATCTTACGTCGGCCAGTTCAGCTCCTTAGAGTTGGATGGCAGTGGCAATCCCTCCATTAGCTACTATGATGCCACTCACAGCGACCTGAAATACGCTGACTGGAACGGCGGCGGTTGGGATGTGGAGTGGGTCGCAACCACCGGTGAGTCTGGCAGGTATGGCTCCCTGGAACTGGATGCTGGAGGCAACCCCCATATCAGTTACAGCGCGGGTGGGGATCTCAAGTATGCGGCCCAAAACGGCGAGAGCTGGAGTAGTGAGACTGTTGATTCCACTGGGGAGGTAGGTGGCCACAACTCCCTCGCTCTGGATGGCAGCTACAACGCCCATATCAGCTACTTTGATGATACCAATGATTACCTCAAGTACGCTACCAACAAAACAGGAGCCTGGGCCGACGAGATCGTTGACCCAGGCGGGGGCGCCATGACCTCGATTGCCATAGATGACTACGGGATCCCTCACATCAGCTATTTCAGCCTATCCAATGAGCTTAAGTATGCGGTGTGGATAGGAGGGACAGTAGGAAACTGCTTTGCCGGAAGTAACTGGAACTGCGAGGCCATCAACGGCGGGATCTACGGCGGTCACAGCTCCATAGCGCTAGACGGCGGTGCTCACCCTCACATCATCTTTTCCTCCCAAATGGAAGACCTGAAGTATGCCACCAATACTTCGACGGGGCTCAGTACAGGGAATGGCGGAAGCTGGACCATAGAGACCATAGACTCGACGTTCCCCTTTTCGCCTTCTCCGTTTAGAGGTTCCATCGCTCTAGATGGCGCCGATGTCCCCCATGTTGCTTACCATGATGACGTTTTCTCAGAACTGAAGTATGCAGTCAGAGTGGGATCAGGGGGGAACTGCGGCAGTGACGACGCCTGGCAGTGTGAAACCATCGTTTCCGGCTCCCGATTGAGCACCCCCTCGCTTGCACTGGACTCAAGTGACCATCCCCATATCAGTTACGGCTACGGTGGAGATCTCAAATATGCTGTTGGCACTTCTGGGGAGACGCCAACGCCGACAGCCACCGGCACACCAACGCCCACGGGGACACCCACTCCCACGGCCACTCCAACCGATATCCCCACTGAGACCCCGACGCACACGCCGACCCCTACCTGGACGGCCACGACTACCCGCACACCGACCCGCACGCCAACTCCTACCCACTTAACCTTTGCACGAACGAGAAAAAGCTCATGTGTGCTAAACATCAGCACGGTTCCGGCTTGTTTTGAGTTTTATGTAGACATGGCATTGACCTGGAGGGTTCAAAACAAGCTTTTGCGCGTTGGATCACGACATAAACCAGCCATTTTGTAGAACGTTTGAGCGTTTTTCATTTCCTGCAAAAGTTAAGTACCCAGACACCCACCGGCACCGTGCCGCCGACTCACACCCCCACCCACACTCCGACCTCGACCTCCACGCCGACTCCTCCGCCAACCAAGACACTCACCCAGACGCCAACGGCCACCCACACCCCCACGCCTACGGTAATGCCCGCCCACCGCATCTATTTGCCATGGGTGCTCAAGGACTTCGGCTCATAAGGCTCGACTGCAGGTGACAGGGATCGCCATCCTGCACACGTATCTTCTCCATGATTTCGAGAAACACGACGGGAACCCCGGCCTGGATTTCGGCGTCTATATAGTAGTAGACTGACGCAGAAATACGTGTGCTCTGAAAGAGC
>CAYWWC010000229.1:1993-6764 GCA_964461615.1 uncultured Anaerolineae bacterium | reverse complement strand
TACCCCTTTTCCGTCACTTCGTCACAGGGTTACTTTTGCGGTACTGCATTTTTTGTGTTAATTCGTGCAATTCGTGGCAAATTTCTCAGCTTGACCCTGCGAAATCCTAAAGAGCCACCGTTTTTGGCAACAGACCGGCGCCAAGCTGTAGTCTCAGTAGATCCAGAATCGCTCTGAGGGGATTGCCAAATCCCCGCCTTTGGCCTGGATCTGGCGATCCAGGCCGAGCAAAATTGGATCTACTGAGTCTTTCGACTACGGCGTAAACTGATCAGCCCCGACGTCCCAACTACCTTCGCGCGGATCGCCGTCAATGTCGCTGTCCACATCGCTGGCCACGCCAGCACCGATGGCCCGCGATCCCGGCGGCAAATGTGGGTCGCCGGGCGCTGCCAGGTCGTCGTTGGCGGCGTCGATGATGTTGCCCTCGGCGGTGAAGGAGGCGTTGCCCCGATTCCAGATGGGCGCGGTGATCAGGTTGTTCCGAATGAGATGGCCGCTGGCGTTCCAGACCTCGATGGCCCCAGTGTAGTCTCCGCCCAGGATGATGGTGTTGTGCTGCACCTGGGCGTTGTTGGCGTCGCGCAGCTCGATGCCGGCGTCGCCGGGCGTGGACTGGTAGATGAAGTTGTTGCGGATGATGCCGCCCTCGTGGCCGTTGCCCAGGCCGAAAGCGATGTTGCGGAAGCAGTCGCGGAAAATGTTGCGCTCGACGATGGTGCCGCTGGCGTTGTTCCACATGAGCACCGCCGGCTCGCTAACGTAGGTTCCGCAGTCAATGTCCACCTCGCAGCCCGAACCGTCGCCCCAGATATTGTAGAACAGGTTATCGCGAATGACCCAATCAATGGCCTGATGGATGTCAACCCCAGCGATGTAGTCGCCCTGCACGCCGCCAGGGGTGTAGCCGATGGAGGAGCAGGCCACGACGCCGTCGGCGATGCCCCCTGGGGTGCCCTTGACGTGCTGGGTGCCGATGTCGTACAGATGGACGTTATAAACGTGTGTCGCCTGAGCCCCCTGGTCGCCCTTGATGGAGATGGCATGGTTGCGCATGGCGGTCATCGAGAGGTCGGCGATGGTGACGTTGGCGCCATACACCATGAACCCCTCGCTGCCTTCGCCGTAGCCCAGGCCCTGGATGAGCACTGCGTCCCGGTTGCCGCTCGCGCTGCGAATGGTGACGTCGTCGTAGACCAGCACCGTGTATTCGTCCAAGAGGTACTCGCCGTCGAGCAGCAAAATCTCGGTGCCAGGCTGGGCGCCCTGGATAGTCCCCATCCAGTCGTCGTTGGGACCGACGGTGATCTGGGTCTGCCGTGACCGGTACAGCAGGGAGTTAACGTAGGCCGGGCAGAAGTCGGTGGGAGGACTGCCGTCGGGGGTGGGCGTGACGGTGGGCGTGGGCGTGACCATCAGTGTAGGGGTCGGTGTTGCTGTCGGCGTTGGCGTGGTCGTGGGAGTGGTGCAGGTTTCCCCCCAATGCACCGCCACCAGCATGATGTCCACGATGTCAATCTCGCCGTTGCTGTCCAGGTCGTAGGCCGGGTCGTAGTCCTCGTCACCCTCGGCGGTGTGCCAGCGGGCGGCCACTAGCATGATGTCCACGATGTCCACGTCGCAGTCGCAGTCCAGGTCACTGTCGAGGTTACAGGGTGGGTTGGTAGGCGTAGGCGTTGGCGTGACAGTGCCTCCCACTGTGTAGGTTACCACCAGCCGGGGGCGCTGGTTGGGGGCGCCGTGGTTGCGGCTGTAGTAGTAGTGGTAGGTGTAAGCACCGCTTTGGGGACGGAGTAGCAGGCCATAGTTGGGCATCCCCCCCTCAACCCAGGCTCGCGCGGCGGCAGTGGCATCCAGGCTGACCCAACCGTTTCCCATCCCAGCCGGCAGCGTGATCTGACCCACAACGGTGACATCGAAATCGCCGCCTGGGGTCGTCCAGGCCGTGCCAGGGCTGGACAGGGTCCAGGTGGCGCCGTCAGGGATATAGCTGAGATCGGGCCAGAAGTCATTGCCGGTTCCTTCGGCCCAATCGCGGGTCAGGCGATAGAGGGCGATCGGCATAGCGTTTTCTGCACTCCCGTCGTAGCGATAGAGCTCCACGGTAGCGCCGCTGATCGAGGCGTCACCGGGCAGGGTTGAAATATCCCAGCGTGCGAGGCTGCGGCGGTGCTCCTCCCCCTGGCCGTAGAAAGTTTCCAGGTTCTCCACCCCTCCCAGATTGGCGTTGGGTTCGGCGTCGTTGGCCAGGATCACGTCGGTCGTGCCGGCGTAGGCGGCATCGGGCCAGACGCCGTCCTGGAAGGTCATGGTCTGCTGGCCAGCGGGCGGCGTTCCCGTCGGTGTCGCCGTGGCCGTAGCGGTAGGCGTGGGAGTGGGTGTCGCTGTTGTGGCCTGGCCGGTTGCTGTTGGAGTGGGAGTTGAGGTGGGAGTCGCCGTGGGGCCGCCAGTGCCGGGACGGAGGATCAGGCGGTTGCCGGTGCTCGTCGCCTGGAAGGCGGGCACAGTCACCAGGCCGTCACCATCGGCGATGACGGTGCCGGAGGCTACCAAGCCGTTGTCACTGACGCGGCGGTTCTCCCAGGCGTAGGCGTCGGCGGGGACAATGGTGAAGGTCTGCAAGCGGCGCGGGGTGACGTCCACGGTCTGCGTCGAGCCGTCGGTGGTGCGCAGGCTGATGCGCCACTGGTCGGCGGTGTCAACCGGCGCGCTGTCCCAGTCAAGCCAACTGGCAGACCACTCCAGATTCATGTTGTAGGTCGCGCCAGCACCGGGAGGCGGCACGGCGCTGCTGCCGCTGGTGTAGGTTAGGCCGGGCAGGCTTTCGCCGCGCACGGCGGTCCAACCGTAAAACGGCCCCGTGTAGTTGTAATCCTCGACGTTCGGCCCCAGGCCGCTGAAGCCAATCCAGGTGTGGTCTGCTGCCACAGTAGCGCCGGAGAAGGCGCGCCGGCCCTGGTAGAAGGGCTCATAGCCTGGCTGCCCCTGGGTGCTCCAGGCGATGGTGTTGTCCAGCGTGCCGTGGGCCAGGGAGATGTGGGCCATGTCGTCGCCGCGCCGGCGCACCAGTTGCTGCTGGTGATTTTGCCAGTCCCAAACGCCTGTGTCGTCGTAAGCGGCCAGGTGATCGGCCCAGTCACTCGGCCCCCAGTTCTCGATAGGCAGATTGCTGGCCACCGTGCCCCACTTCGGCTCGGTATCGTTGAGCCAGTTGGAGCTCCCTCCGGAGCCGTCGGCGGCCTGATAGTTGGTCATAGGCTCGCTGCTGTAGGTGGCGGCGAACACGTTGGGATAGCGCATCCCCAGTGCCAGCGCGCCGCTGCCCCCCATGGAATGGCCGTAGACGTAGATGCGATTGGCATCCAGTCGGAAGGTCGGATCGCGCAGCGCGTCGTAAACGGCGCGGAGTATGCGCTCCTCGGTGAAGTTGACGATGGGACCGCTGTTGGCTGCGCCCCCCAGCCGGTAGTCGTAGCTGGCGCTGTGGCCGTAGTACCAGGTCTGGTTGTGGTCGTCGGGGATGATGAAAACGGCGCAGTAGTTCCACGGGGTCGTGTCGTCGTTGCTGTAGCGTCCGCCCCAGCCCTCCAGATAGACGTTGCCCGGCAGGGACTCCGGCAGCGATCCACCGCAGGCCGCGTCCGACGGCAGGGTCACGCCGTAGTTGAAGGCGTACTGTTGGGCTGCGCTGCTTTGGGGCACGCCGAAGGTGGGGTTGTAGCGGCTGTAGTCCAGGTATTGGGTGAAGACGAAGCCCCGCCCGCCGGTGGCTTGCCACACTTTGACCGGCTGGGGGGCGGTCACCGTCTCGGCGATGGGGCCGGCGGTGTTGCCGGCGTCGAAATCGGTGACGTTCTCTGTGCCGCCCTCCACGGTGGTGACTGCGTAGTAGAACGCGCCGTTCTCGTGCGTTGTCCAAACGAAGAGGCCGGTGGTATCGCTCAGCGGCGTGCCCAGGTGCTGGATCACGTAGTTGGGCGTGATGGGAGCCTCGCGGCTGAGCTCGCTCCAGAAGATGCTAGAGCCTTCCCCCAGTGCGCCCCATGCCTCGGTCAGCCGCGTGGCCTGCGCCAAATTGCCCGCCGTGATCGCGCTGGTGTGGCGGTAGATGTGGTAGCGCTCTCCGCTGAAATCAGCCCGCTCGGTCCAGGTGATGAAGGTCTGGCCGCTGCGATGAAAGGCGGTGAGGTCAGTAGGCTGGGCGGCAACCGATTGCGGATTGCGGATTTCAGATTTCGGGACGTTTACAGCCTGGACTGCGAGGTTGCCAACAAATAGGCTTAACAAGATCACTGTGGCTAGGGAGGCCACTGCTTGAGCAGATGCAACCCGCGCGATATGCCTTCTCACAACTGTACTCCTCTCGCTCCAGAACTACACGGAACACGCATCACGGCATCAGCAAGTTTCCCCCCAATGCACCGCCACCATCATGATGTCCACGATGTCAATGTCGCCGTTGCCATCCAGGTCGTAGACCGGATTGTAGTCGTCATCGCCCACCGAGCTGTGCCAGAGGGTGGCCACCAGCATGATGTCCACGATGTCTACCACACAGTCGCAGTTGAGGTCGCCGGGCAGGTCACAAGAAGGGGTAGGGGTTGCTGTCGGTGTACTGGTCGGTGTAGCCATAGGCGTCAGTGTGCTCGTTGGCGTATTGGTCGGCGTCGGCGTGGTTGTGAGCGTTGGTGTGCTAGTAGGCGTCTCCGTAGCCGTCGGCGTGGTTGTGGGCGTTGGTGTGCTGGTAGGCGTCTCGGTAGCCGTCGGCGTG
>CAYWWC010000229.1:0-1893 GCA_964461615.1 uncultured Anaerolineae bacterium | reverse complement strand
CGGCGTGGTTGTGGGCGTTGGTGTGCTGGTAGGCGTCTCGGTAGCCGTCGGCGTGGTTGTGGGCGTTGGTGTGCTGGTAGGCGTCTCGGTAGCCGTCGGCGTGCCGGTGGGCGTTGACGTGGGCGTGTTAGTCGCCGTGGATATTGGAGTATCGGTGGCTGTCGGCGTGGGCGTGTTAGTCGCCGTGGACACTGGAGTATTGGTGGCTGTCGGCGTCGGTGTGTTGGTCGCCGTGGACACTGGAGTATTGGTGGCTGTCGGCGTCGGGAGAGGAGGATCGAGCACCGCGAACCAGTTCTCGGACACCATCATGTACCCCTCGACGTTGGGATGCACGGGGTCAGCCATCAGTGTGGCATTTGCCTGGCCTGTGGTCGGATCGTAGAAATCGTCCCAGTTGCTGGTAAACCATAGGTCTACTCCGGTCAAATCACTTGCCAGACTGTCGTTGTAGACCGACACCCACCACGTTGCCAGTTCAGAGATGAGATTTGGGAGGATGGCCGAGACGATGATCTGGGGGTGAGAGCCGTCCGGGTTGGTGTGGGCAGTGACCAGGTCCACGACGGCTTGCACTTCGGCGACGGTGCTCTCGATGGATTGCAACTGGGCCAAATCGTTGCCCCCGACCAGCAGCAGCACATAGTCGGGATTGTCCTCTGTCATCCAGCCCTGAGTGTGGTCGCGCACCTGATCGGCTCGCCAGCCGCCCGCTCCGTGGTTAATCACCTCGAAACCGCCGGAGCCGTAGGCCGCGTCGAGCATAACCTGCAGGCGGGCCGGGTAGGTGTTCGCCGTCCCCGAATAGGGAATGCCTTCGGTGATGCTGTCCCCCAGGCAGGATACCACCGAGGTCGTGCCATCCCCTGAGACGGAGAGGATCGGCGCGGCCATCCCGGCCACAAGATAGAGGGCCAGGCACACAGATACGCCGAGGAGGATGATGAATGGCTTCTTCATGAGATGTCAATTCTACCGTTATCGTTCAGGTCATAGGTCGAGTCGTAGTCGTCATCATTCTTGCGGCTGGCAGCGACGCCGGAGATCTCGGGCAGAAAGCTCGCTTCCACTCTGCATTTCGTACCCCGTTGAAAAAAAGTGCCCTCCGGACTGCCCATTTCCGAAAAGCACGTTGCGCCATGGTTCGGCAGCCCGGCTGTCCTATTAGCTGACAACTTCTCGCCGACGGCGATTCTTCGTCCGCTAACGTAGACCCGTGACTTTGCGTCCCCATCTTTCGATGGGTTTGCCTTTATCGGTGAATGATGGATTAATTCTATTGTATCATTCATTTGTTGCTTTGTCAATACTTTGTGGCTCGGCTAATCGTGAATCTTGCGTGAATTGGGTGGCGTGGTTTGCTCCGCGTGGAAGGGTGAGCAACTGATCAAGATGGCGCCGAGTCCTGCTTCCTTGAGGGTAATGCAGCGATTTTACTATTTCCACCATCGCTGTGAGCTACCAAGCAAGGGAGTTCAAGTGTTTTTGGCTCGCTTCAAGCGGCTTGATTTTGGCGCCGAAAGTTGGTATAATAGGTTAGCGGGGAGCAGCAAGGGAAGTTGCTGTCTCACATAGAGGACTGAAGCTCCGGTTAGCTTGGACCGATGGGAGGTTGAGATGACGAAAGAGTTCAGTCTGACGATAGAGCAAGATGAAGAGGGCCAGTGGGTCGCTATCGTGCCCGATCTCCAGGGCTATCGCGTTCAGGCCGAATCACTTGAGGAATTGATGAGCAAGGTGAAAGAAGTCCTCGAGTTGTGCCTGAAACCAGAAGAGGAATGATGATCCGCTGCGGCTCGTAGGTGGGCAGCGGCAACAACGTCAGCCAGACGTGATTCGCCCTGGATGCTGACCGGAGCTTCGTGATCAAGTCTACACTGTTGCTAGTTTGAC
>CAYWWC010000228.1:0-6776 GCA_964461615.1 uncultured Anaerolineae bacterium | reverse complement strand
GGGCAGGGCGGGTCAGTGAAGTGGAAGGTACATCCTGCGTCTGCAAGGAGAGGCCCAATGAGCCCACAAACGTTTGCGGAGATGAGCGAGGCGGAGTTCGATACTTTGATTGACGACTACATAGAGCGAGAAGCGGTCGGTTACGGTGAGATGCCCGCCGAAATCTTTTTCGACCTGCTGCTGGAACGCAGTGCAGCCAAGACCAGGCAACCACTCCATCTGGAAGTCACCGTGGTAGATGATCACCTGGTCATCACCCCCGACCGGGAGACGGGTGACGTTATCGTGCGTGGCAATGAGGTTCTGGTTGGCGAGCGTCGCCTGGTGTTCCAACTGGCTCTACGGAGAGTTAATGACTGTCATGACTGAACCATCAATTCGGCTGAACCCGCACCTCACCACCAGACACATCACTGCCCTACGGCACTATCTCTCAGAGACGAGGCCCCTAACCGGCAGGCAATGGCGGATTCTGTTCGAAGCCATTGATTTGCTGAGCGAGAGCACAGTCCGGTTTCGCGGTCAGGAGTACCAGTTTTCACAGTTCTACATTGAGTTCGTTGACCGAGCCCATGCCGGGCCCTTCCTCAACCAGTTATATCGGATGGGAAACATCCACGCAGAAGGTGAAAGGCTGCGGGCGGCGACGGCGCGCGGCATCGTCCAATGGTTGAAGATCAACAGGTTGGATGCAGCTCGGATCGAGGGAGCAGAATGCCTCCTCACCTTTAGCCTGTATTGGTGGACATCCTTCTGCAAAGGCTACATGTTCGAACTCATCGTCTTTAGAGATCTGGAGGCGTCCGGGATCCAGTTCATCCCTCATGACCCTCGGTTGGAGGAGGAACGATATGCGCCCAACGATTTCTACCTGGGGGAGTTCAGAGGAGATGTGAAATCCTCGATCTACTTTCTTGAGGACCTGGTTGCCCTTCAGCCCACGGTCGACCTGTATATCAGCCGACTATATGACAGCCGACGTCGCCGATACCAGCGGGTTGTCTTCATGAAGGAGCACGTCTGGAAGCACATCAACGGCGACACGATTCCGGGAACCGTCCCACAAGCCCCAGTCCTGTTTCCCCAAGTCATCAGCTTCACCTTTCGAGGTCGGGACTGGGCTCTGGCCGAGTATGGAGTGTGGAAAGCCAAGATGCTGCGATTTCAAGCGCGAGCGAGCGGAGGAGAACAATGAGTGATCGCAAGGTATTGGGCGAGCTAACCATTGAAGACTTTGATGAGTTGATCGAGAATTACATCGAGCATGGCGGGCCGGACGCCGTCTCATTCGCCGCCTTTGGCGAGGTGCTGGCAGGCATGGAGGCAGAATCTGCTCAAGAGACTATTGAGCTCACCGGTATTGTTCGGGGCGATACCATTGTCTTTGATCAGCCGAGAGCTGCCATCACCGTGAAAGACAACGAGATCTTCCTACGCGGTACTAAACTGGTCATCAAGCTCAGAGAGGTTCCGTTGGCAGTGTAGGGCTCTTCGGCTGTGAGCGAAGCGGCCTCAGGACATGGCAACTTCCATCACCAAACATCCCCCGCACCGACTGGGTGTTCATGCGAATCATCCGCATCTCGCGGTTGGCCGTGGAGAGCAAGGTGTTCCCCCTCTACGAAGTGGAGAATGGGGAGAAGTGGACCATCAACGTCTGGCCCAGGCGGGAGGCGCCGGTGCGGGAGTACGTCAAGCTGCAGGGCCGCTTCAGCTACCTCAGCGAGGAGGACATCGGGTTCATCCAGGAGAACGTGGATCGGGAGTGGGAGAGGTTGGTGGGCAGGGCGGGTCAGTGATGAATAATTGAGCAACAGCTCATCACCTGGCTGCAGATGGAGATCTGGGCGAAGTGGAAGGCACAGTGCGTCCGCTTCTTGACTTCGCACCCCGTTTATGCTACAATCGTGGCAGTGTGACGTGATCATCTCCAACGCCCTGACCACGCCGGGTTGGTTTGACCACCCATTGGAGTGGGCATAGATTGAGACAATTCTTTGAACGAGAATTCAACATAGGCGACCGTCTTACAGATAACCTGCCGTTCCCTGTCGTGCTGGATAGCTTTTGCGGTGCCGGCGGCATGAGCCTGGGCTTTCAGATGGCCGGCTACCACATCGGACTGGGCGTGGACAACGACCCGCTGGCCTGCGAGACCCATGCCCACAACTTCGGCGGCCGCTGTGTCCAGGCGGACATCGCCACCATTACCGAGCCGGAGAGTTTCATTCAGGCACATAGCCTGGAACGCGTGGACTTGATCATCGGTGGACCGCCCTGCCAGGGGTTCAGCCGGGTTGGGCGGGGCAAGATCCGCAGCCTCAAGAACGACCCCACGTACATTCACGACCCACGCAACCAGTACTACAAGGAGTTCATCCGCTTTGTCCAGACGCTTCGACCTCTGTACTTCGTGATGGAGAACGTCCCGGATATGCAGTACTATGCGGATGTAGATGGACTGTTATTGGACAAGGCCTTGCGTGAATTTGAGGAATTGGGGTATCATGTGGATTGGAATGTGCTCCAGGCCGACCACTATGGCGTGCCTCAGACCCGTAGACGTTTGTTCATCATCGGCAACAGGGTGGGGCGGGAAATTCGCTGGCCGCCAAAGACGCACAAGGGGAATCCGATCACTGTCTGGCAAGCCATCAGTGATCTTCTCATTGTACCTCATGGTCATCGTCAGGACGAGATGCCGTATGAGCGCCGCTGTGAATTGAACGAATACCAGCGGCTGATGCGCCAGGGAGTTGGTGATGTGCTCTATAATCACCAGACCCGCTGGCATAATAAGCAGGATCTTGAGGCTTTTGCCTGGCTTCCAGAGGGTGGCAAATACGCCGAACTGCCTGACAGGTATAAGCGTTACCGGGACGACATCTTCAAGGACAAATACTGGAAGCTGTATCGGGATCGCCCTTCATGGACGATTGAGGCTCACATCGGCAAAGACACCTATCGTCACATCTACCCCAGCCGCAAGAGGAAGCCGGAGCCACCGCGCACCATCTCGGTGCGCGAGGCAGCCCGGTTGCAGAGCTTCCCTGACCGGTTTCGCTTCCTGGGGGCGTTCACCCGGCAGTTCTATCAGGTGGGCAATGCGGTGCCGCCGCTGCTGGCAAAAGCCGTGGCTGAAGCCATCCTGCCCGGAGTGATGGCCGGGATGGCAGGTACAGAGAGCACCGAGATGGCGACGTCTAGCAGCGATATCAAAGAGCCAGCGCAGGCAGCAGAACTGGCTGAGACGAATCTGGCCAATGATTGACACGCAGTCCGTCAAAGCTGGCGATCACACCGTAGATGCCGTGTCCTTTCGCCAGGTACTGATTGCCTGGGGTCGGGAACACTTCCGCCCCTTCCCTTGGCGGCTGACCGAAGACCCATACCGCATTCTGATGGCCGAAGTGATGCTGCACCGCACACAGGCGTCCCAGGTGGTGCCCGTGTACGAGCGGTTTGTCGAATGTTACCCAGACGTGCCGGCGCTGGCTCAGGCCAGTAAAGAAGAACTGTCCGACGTGCTCTACTCTCTGGGCCTGCGCTGGCGGATTGACCTGATCCACGAGATGGCCACTGAATTGATGGAACACTTCGGCGGGCAAGTGCCACCGAAAAAAGCCGACCTGCTCTCTCTGTCAGGCGTGAGCGAGTACATCGCCGGCGCCGTGCGCTGCTTCACCTGGAATCTGCCGGAGCCGCTGATGGACACCAACACGGTGCGGGTGGTGGGGCGGCTGTTTGGGCTGGAGATTAAGGACTCGTCCCGGCGCAACCGCCAGTTTCGGGAATTGATCACGGCGCTAGTGCACCCAAATGAGCCACGGGCGTACAACTACGCTCTGCTGGACCTGGCAGAGCGGCTGTGTATGAAAAAACGACCGCCGGCGTGTGGGCGGTGTCCGGTGTTGTCGTATTGTGTGTGCGGCACCAATGCCCTGGCAGAGCGTGCCGCCGACCAAGAGAGTCAGAGGTTAGATGGCTGAGCCAGTCGCCCGGTTTTCGGGCACTCAGGCCCTTCGTCCCAGGGCACGAATTCTTCGCACCTTCGGCGATGAACTCATAAGCAGCGAGACGGTTGCCGTCATCGAACTGGTCAAGAACGCCTACGACGCCGATGCAACCCGGGTGCTGGTGTGTTTTCATGGATCGCTCGAGATTGGCAAGGGCAGAATTGAGGTCATAGATAATGGCCACGGCATGTCTCTGGAGACGATCCAGACGGCCTGGATGGAACCAGCCACTATGGTCAGGAAGCGCCGACCCCAAAGCGAGCAACGTGAGCGTCGTGTCCTGGGCGAGAAGGGTATTGGTCGTTTTGCCGCGTCCCGGCTGGCAGATCGTCTGGAAGTGGTGACGCGCCGCGCTGTGATGGATCGTGAGGTACGGGTCTTCTTCGACTGGAGTCAGTTCGATGATGAGCAAAAGTACCTGGATCAGATCAAGGTGCCGTGGGAGGAAATAGAGCCAACGGAGATTTGCCCTGGCGGAACCATCCAGGCGTTGTGGGGGGAGAGTGAGAGGCCCGAAGCCAGTGAGTTGACCCATGGCACCATCCTGCGTATGGAAAGGTTGCGCACAACCTGGGGTAAGAACCAGCTTGAAACCCTGCGCACCGGTCTGTCCCGGCTCATCTCGCCCTTCTTTGACCAGGATCAGGTGACCCGAAATGACGAATTTCAGATTCGTCTGGAGCTACCGGCTCCGTTCGAGTACCTGTCTGGCATTGTCGAACCACCGGAAGCACTGAAGAGCCCACACTACACTCTCAAGGGGTACATGGACAAAACTGGTCACCACCATCTAACCATCAAGCTGCGAGGTCGAGACGGCCAGGAGCCCATAACGGGCCGGTTTGCTTTCCCGGACGGCCACACGCCGCGGTGCGGGCCGTTTCATATCGAGTTGCGCGTGTGGGATCGAGAAGCCAAGGATTTAGCTGAATTGGTCGAACTATACGGCTCTACTCTGAAAGATGTGCGAGGTGATCTGAACAGGGCGGCCGGCGTCAACATCTATCGGGATGGGTTCAGGGTACTGCCCTATGGTGAACCACGTAATGACTGGCTGCGACTGGATTTGCGTCGAGTGCAGAATCCCACTCTGCGCCTGTCCAACAACCAGGTTGTGGGTTACGTACTCATCTCCGCCGACGACAATCGGCTGCTGTGTGACCAGAGCAACCGGGAAGGCCTGATCGAAGGGCCGGCCCTGGATGACCTGCGTGAACTGGTCGAGATGGTGCTGGCCGAACTTGAGACGCGGCGGTACGCCGTTCGTCCCCGGCGGAAAAAACCAACAACACAACCGGGGGGACTGTTCATCGACTTTGACCTTGCAGCCGTTCGTGACTTGGTAAGACGGCGGCATCCTGACGATGCCGAACTGCTGGCGCTGGTGGGGGAGAAAGAAAAAGACCTGGAGAGGCGGGTCGAGGAGGTACAGGAAGTCCTGGCCCGCTATCGGAGGCTGGCAACACTGGGACAGTTGATTGACACGGTGCTCCACGACGGTCGGGCACCCCTTTCTAAAATCAGCAACGAAGCCCATCTGGGACTGCGTGACATTGAGCGTGCCCGTAAAGACAGGGTCAGGCTTATCCGACGATTGAGCCAGCGCTTTGGCACCATCAACACTCAGTCGGATGTTCTGGCAACGGTCTTTCGCAAGATTGAGCCTTTTGGCGGTCGGAAGCGGGGACGGCCGGTCCAGGTCCGTCTGGAGCAGGTGATCGCCGATGCGTTCTCTGTCCTGGATACAGAGATTGCAGAGGTCGGGGTACAGGTGAGCCCGCTGGACAGCGACACGCAGGTGACGGTGGATCAGGCCGAAATCCAGGAAGTGATCATCAACCTGTTGCAGAATAGCCTGTACTGGCTGCGCAGGGTGCCGAAGGACTGTAGGCAGATTGCGGTCCGTGTGCGCCGAAAACATCCGGATGAGGTCGAAATTCTGTTCTCCGACAGCGGCACGGGTGTGGAGCTTGAGTTCCGGGAACGCATCTTCGAACCCTACTTCTCCACCAAACCGGATGGTGTCGGATTGGGCCTGACGATTGCCGGCGAAATTGTCAGCGAGTACTATGCCGGTGACCTGGAATTGATCGATAGTGGCCCTCTGCCGGGCGCCACCTTCCGTATCACGCTGCGCAGGAGGGTGTGACATGGCCGACACAACCACCTGGCAACTATTGTTCGTGGACGACGATGCTGAGGTCTGCCGTCAGGTGAAGGAGTTTCTGGACGGCGAGACCATCGCTGCTCCCGATGACCGCCTGCGGGTCGAAACCCTTACCGATTTCGCCAGTGCACTCGATGAGCTGGAAGCGCGCCGCTTTGACCTGTTGATCCTGGACGTCAGGCTGGGGCCGTATGATGAGGTGCGGGAAGAAGAGGCGGGAATCACGACTTTGGAGGCCATCCGGCAGAGGCGCTTTGTGCCCGTCGTGTTCTACACCGCGCTGCCGCGTCTGGTGCAGGGGCTGGAGACACCCCTGATCCGGGTGGTGGAGAAGACAGAGGGACTGCCACGCCTGTTGGAGATGGTGAGAAGCATCTTCGCCACCCGCCTGCCCGCCGTCAACCGGGCACTGATCCGGCACCTCGAGACGGTGCAGCGTGACTATATGTGGGACTTTGTGGCGATACACTGGGAGCAGTTCGCCGACACGCCCGACCGCACGGCGCTGGCCTATCTGCTGGCGCGCCGACTGGCGCTGTCTCTGTCCGGGCCAGGGATCTGGCAACTGGCTCAGGATCTGGGCGATCCTACCG
>CAYWWC010000227.1:0-6782 GCA_964461615.1 uncultured Anaerolineae bacterium | reverse complement strand
GACGGCGGATTGGCTCAGTTTTTCCCTTGATCCCTTATTTCCGATAATGTCTAATAAACAGGCCCCAACGTTGGAGGTATTGCCGTGATGGGCCCCCATCGCCCACCAGTGACGCTAGTTTACCACATAACTTCCAGGATGTCAAAAAGGTTGAGGCGATGGGTGGATGAAAGTAGGGGCAACCGCAAGGGTTGCCTCCATCGGTGGGGTTTCAGAGCAGCGGGGAAGGGTTAAGAAGGCTGTCTAGCGTCTCCGCTGCTGGCGATCTTGGCTCTATTGAGCATCAACCTCATTGGGGCAAAGGATAGCCGATGGATCGGGGAAGGGCCGAGGCGGGCGAGAGATTCCCTGTGCTGGGGAGTGCCGTAACCTTTGTGACGGGCGAAGCCATAGCCCGGGTACCGAGCACCCCATTCGACCATCAGTCTATCCCGGGTGACTTTTGCTACAATAGAGGCGGCGGCTATCGAGAGGGACAGAGCATCGCCATGAGTGATGCTCTTCTGGAATGTAGACTGCTCCGGCAGGCTCAGGTAATCTACGAGGAGGAAATCGGGAGGTGGGGTCAATTGGGCGATGGCCAAGCCCATGGCTTGCCGGGTGGCGGGCACGATGCCGATTTCATCTATCTTTTCCGGAGGCACAATCCCCACCCCCACAGCCAAAGCCGCAGACTTGATGATGCCGTATTGGCGCTCGCGCTGCCTGGGGGTAAGTTGCTTGGAATCTCGTACGCCTTCCAGCCCTTCGATCCTTCGACAGAGCTCAGGACAGGCTTCGCTCAGGACAGGTTCCTGGGATAAGTCAGGTCGGACGATGGGTAGGATGACTGCACCTGCCACCACCGGGCCTGCCCAGGAGCCTCGCCCGGCCTCATCCAGGCCAGCGATATGGCGATAGCCCTCGACGTAAAGCGCCATCTCCTCTCGCAGATTCGGCTTTTGCACCATCATCCCGCTACATTGATCAAAAAGAAACGAGGCGTAGACTGGTGTCCACGCCCCGCTGTTCGCCCTTTAGCGCTTCTCTCTCAAGCGGGCGGCTTTGCCTTTGCGGTCCCGGAGATAATAGAGCTGGGCTCTTCGCACATGAGCGTGGCGCAGGACTTCAACTTTCTCCAACCGGGGAGACCTCAGCAAAAAGGTCCTCTCCACTCCCACGCCATGAGAAGCGATGCGCCGCACCGTGAAGTTGGCGTTGACGCCTCCTTTGCGCAAGCGCAGCACCGTTCCCTGGAAGACCTGGGTTCGTTCCCGGTCGCCTTCGACGATGCGGAAATGCACGCGCACTGTATCCCCCGGCCTGAGCTGAGGGACGTCAGGATTGGACTTAAATTGTTGTTCAACGGATCGTACAAGATCTATCACTGTTTTCACCATTCCTTACTAGGTTCACGATGCGGAATTATAGCACGAATCCCAATTATTGGCAAATTGTGACTGCTCAGGCTACCCTTTGCCGCGATTGAAATCGCCTCTCCAGGGCTTTCAGCCGGGCGTCCACCTGCGTGGACGTCGCTGTCCACGTAGGTGGACAGTCAGCTTTAGCTCTCCAGGCGCGGTTTCAACCGCCAGCCTGAGTGGTAACGGCAAATTAAACGTAACTACCCAGCCGCCCCCCTACCCCCCCAATCCTGAGGGGAAGCTGTTCTACTCCCCCCAGTGTTGGGGGGCTGGAGGGGGGCAGATACCTGATTCTCCCTCTTGCGCCAGGCGCTGCAGGAACTCCCGGTCGGCTTGCGATAGGCGGGCCTGGGCCAAGAGGTCAGCGCGGCGCTCAAAGGTACGGCGCAGGGCCTCCTGTCGCCGCCAGCGCACGACCTCGGCGTGGTTGCCGGAGAGGAGCACCTCGGGCACAGACCAGCCACGGAAGGTATAGGGGCGGGTGTAGTGAGGATACTCCAGCAGGCCCTCAGCGTGAGAGTCCTCGAAAGTGGCGCCAGGGTCGCCCAGCACGCCGGGCACCAGGCGCGTCACTGCCTCCACGATGACCATGGCCGGGATCTCTCCGCCGGTCAAAACGTAGTCGCCTATCGAAATCTCGTCGGTGGCCAGAAACTGGCGCACTCGCTCGTCCACCCCCTCGTAGTGCCCGCAGATGAGGACAAGGCGAGGATGCCGGGAGAGTTCCCTGGCCACTGACTGGGTGAATGTGCGACCCTGTGGACTGAGCAGGATCACCGGCGCCCTCGGCTCCTGTCCTCCCCCCATTCCCCCCAACTTGGGGGGGGCAGGGGGGGGGAGAATCGCCTCCACAGCACGAAAGATGGGCCCAGGTTTCATGATCATGCCTCCCCCACCGCCGTACGGGGCGTCATCAGTCATGTGGTGCTTGTCGGTGGCATAATCGCGGATGTTGTGAGCGGCTATCGAGACCAGGCCCGCTTCACGCGCCCGCTTTACGATGCTCTCGCTGAAAACCCCCTCAAAGATGTTGGGGAAAAGAGTGAGAATGTCGAAGTGCATGGTGTAACCTCCAAATAGCAGTTTGGGCAAAGCGGCCAATTTCTTACGCACCTCACTCGCCTGCCAAACTCAGGGGGAAGGTGTGTAGGGTGTCGTACTGCCGTCCCATGGTCACGCTTACGTCGCCGGTGCTCATCCCGTAGACAACCGACCATTGGGTGCTCCCTTGGGCCACCGTGGCCAGGAGATCCATGGCGTCCTGCACGGTAAGCCGGCCCTCAGCTTCTGTGAGCCGCTGGCTGATCTCGTCATACCGCCAGCAGTTTCCCTCCGCAGACTCGCCAGCCGAAGCGCGTAAGAAGTTGGTCGCCAGATGCCAGGGCGCCTCGTTGGGGATGACCACCATCTCACCTTGATAGAACTCCACCAGCACGGACCGACCCGACGAGTCAGCGATCAGGTAATGGATGGGAGGGCCACCCCCAAAGTCAATGTTGTAGCTTTGCATGATAGCGACGGCCTCATTCACGTTGCTGGCATGATCGAGCATCTTGCGGATCACCCCCAACGAGCCTATAGTCTCTTTGTTGGGGTCGGGGCGCATGCCCCCCGGCGGCACGGCGGCCATGCCAACGGCCAGACCGCGCTCGTTCATGCCGTCGAACGGCAGGAACGGAGCATCCAAGAGCGCTTGACGCTCGCTGAGGGGCAAGTCGGTTACTGTGCCCGCCTTGGCTCCCTCGAACCCGAAGTAGGCAATGTCCACCATCGAAACCGAGGCATACCCATCAGGCGGGTCGGTGAACAGGAGAAGAGCCGGGCTGTATTCCCAGTCGAAGTTGCGGCCATAGAGCTTGCCGAAGGCGTTGTCCGCATCGCCGAGAGCCGCGAAAAGCGAGCAGGCCCACGCGGGCAGCGATGTTGTCTCAGCGGAAGACGCCCTCTGCTCGTATGCGCCGTGGTAGCGCATGGTGTAGAGGGGGTAGTCGTCCACCTGCTCCAGGCTGCTGAGCGTCGCGGCCTCTTCGTCCGACAGGCCATCGGCGCGGGGCTCGACCGTTGGCACGGTGGTTGGGGCTGAGGTCAGTGGGGCGGGCGTAGGCGCAACCGCAGGGGCGCGGCACCCGACCAAGAGCCCCAGGGTCAATGCTATGCTGACTATCCTTTGCAGCAACTTCTGGATGTTCACCTTCTCCTCTTCAGGGGCCAAAGGGACACGACTTGTCCCGGCTCATGGTCGAACATCTGTATTTCCACCATCCGCGGTGCTCTTTCCGCCGTCGCCAAAATTTACGAAACCACAATACGCTCAGTACATCAGGTCGGGCTGGAAAGTCAGGTACTTCTCCGTAGCGGCGTCCAGATCAGAGTAGACGCCCCCGTAGGCCGGCGGGAGCAGCGCTGCCATCTGATACATGATCTCGTCGAGGATCTGTCGGCGCACCTGACGGGTGACTCTGGCCCCACCGGCGTCAAGGGAGAACGGCTCGCCGACGACGATGTGGAAATCCGTGCGTCGCAATCGGCGCAGGTTATCACGGTAGCGCTCAGCGCCGTAGTAGACGACGGGCAACAGGGGCGCGCCGCTGCGCAGTGCCAGAAGCACAACGCCTGGATGGGCCTTCTGTAAACGTCCATGCTCACTGCGGGTTCCCTCAGGGGCAATAGCAACAATGTGGCCCGCTTTCAGCATCTCCAACGCCTTGCGCAGGGCGGCGATATCGGCTTCATCTCTGCGCAAGGGAATGGCCTCGCATACGTCCAATAGCCATCGCGTCCAAAGCTTTTCCCAGCGATAGGCTGCGGCAAAGCCGGTCACCGGACGCGGTTGCAGCCGGGTATACAGGATGGGCATTTCAAGAATATTGACGTGGTTGGCGACGAGGATCAGCGGCCCACGATCCGGCACCCGCGCCAATTGCGCGTCGTCTACGCGGCAAAGGAGGCCGGTTAGACCTTTGAGAGCCGCGATCACGATTCGATGGGTGAGGGTCACTGACATTTTTAGCTCCCAGATACACCAGTTTCGATCATCGAGTTCCTTGTCATCTGTAGAGTCATACCGAGTAAGGGAGTTCCAGGAAAATCGCTCAAAGATGAAGGCTTTTCCAGCACTGTCACCCAGATGGCGTCTTCAGCCAGTCATTTGGCGCCCGTGCCACCGCGCACCTGGAAACGGGTGGCGGCGCCGGCGTGTTGAACCACTGAGGCCACTGAGGGGAGCGCCCTGTTCAGTGGCCTCAGTGCTGTTCAGTGCAGTCAGTGATTCCAATGGTTGCCGCTACAGGCGGGGGGCAGCGGCGCCGGCCCGGAGCAGGGAGGTAAGGGTGAGGAGGGCGGTTAGGGCCAGAGCAGCAATCGGCGGAAGGGCTCGCTTCAGTGTTACGTTAATGCGTCTTTGCTTCATCAGGAAGCTCCTTTACTTCGGCAGTCTCAGAACACGCCAGGGTATAGGGTTGTTCTTCCTGGCTTACAGAAACACCGGCTCCCGATACTCCCCAAACACCTCGCGGAACACGCCGCAGATCTCACCCAGAGTGGCGTAGGCTCGCACCGCATCGAGGATATGGGGCATCAGGTTCTCAGTGCCCTGGGCTGCCTCCCGCAGGGCCTCCAGCCGCTGGGCCATCAACTCGTTGTCCCGCTCCCTTCTGATCCGGGCCAGTCGCTCTCGCTGCCGCCGTTCTCCCTCGCGGTCCATCTTCAAAAGTGGAATAGCTACGTGCTCGTCGGTAAAATAGTCGTTGACGCCGACGACCGTGCGCTGGGCAGCGTCAATCTCGCGCTGATAGCGGTACGCGCTCTCGGCGATCTCCCGTTGTGGGAAACCCCTCTCAATAGCACCCATCATTCCACCCAAAGATTCGATCTTCCGAAAGTACTCGTAAGCCTCTTTCTCCATGCGATTGGTCAGGGACTCGACGAAGTAGCTGCCGGCCAGGGGATCAACGGTGTTTACCACGCCCGATTCGTGGGCGATGATCTGCTGGGTGCGGAGAGCGATACGCACCGCAGACTCCGATGGCAGAGCCAAGGCTTCGTCCATGGAGTTGGTGTGGAGGCTCTGGGTCCCGCCTAGAACGGCGGCCAGGGCCTGGATCGCCGTGCGCACGATGTTGTTCTCCGGCTGCTGAGCCGTGAGGGAGCAGCCGGCGGTCTGAGTATGAAAGCGCATCCACCAGGAGCGGGGATTCTTGGCGCCAAAAGTCTCCTTCATCTCCCGCGCCCAAATCCTCCGCGCGGCCCTGTATTTGGCGATCTCCTCAAAGAAGTCGTTGTGGGCGTTGAAGAAGAACGAAAGGCGAGGGGCGAACTCGTCCACGTCGAGGCCGCGCTCGATGCCCCACTTAACGTATTCGAAGCCGTCGGCTAGAGTGAAAGCCAGTTCCTGGGCAGCGGTAGCGCCGGCCTCGCGGATGTGATAGCCACTGATGGAGATGGTGTTCCACCTGGGCAGATGCATGGCGCCGAACTCGAAGGTATCTATCACCAGGCGCATGGATGGCTTTGGGGGGAAGATGAACTCTTTTTGAGCGATGTATTCTTTCAGGATGTCGTTCTGGGTAGTGCCGCCCAAAATCTCCATGGGGATGCCCCGCTTTTCGGCGGCGGCGATGTACATGGCCCAGGTGACGGCCGCAGGGGAGTTGATGGTCATGGAGGTGGTGATCTCGTCCACGGGGATGCCTTCGAAGAGGAGCTCCATGTCGGCCAGGGAGGAGACAGCCACCCCGCACTTGCCGAACTCACCTTCGGCCTCCGGGTCGTCGGTATCGTAGCCATACAGGGTGGGCATATCGAAGGCCACCGAGAGGCCGGTCTCGCCGTGCTCCAAGAGATACTTATAGCGGGCGTTGGTCTCTTCTGCGGCGCCGAATCCGGCGAACATACGCATCGTCCACAGCCGCCCCCGGTGCATCGTGGGGTGCACACCCCGGGTGAAGGGGTATTGGCCGGGAAACCCCAGGCCGCGCTCGTAGTCGAGATCGGCAATGTCCAGTGGCGTGTAGAGTCGCTCCACAGGAGCGCTGGAAGTAGTGATAAAAGTATCGCGCCGCTCAGGGGAGCGATGCAGGGTCTTTTGGAGAGTAGCCTCCTCCCACTTCTCTTTTCCTTTTGCGATTTTCTCTAACTTCTCTTTATCGAACATCTGAAAACCTCCGGTTGACACAACATCTTTGTACGTTATATTACGGGTAGTGTTCAGATCGAACAAATGAGCCAGGGTTTTACATTGGACACTTTTCGGGTGGTCCCCCCGTAGAGTGTTGCTGGCCTTGGCCGAGCAATGAATTGCCCGGCTGAGACACAAAATGCGATAAAGAGTGTATCGGATAATGTGATCTTATGGCAAGTTAACAATTGAATAGCACCTCG
>CAYWWC010000226.1:0-6843 GCA_964461615.1 uncultured Anaerolineae bacterium | reverse complement strand
TACCATATCTGCCCAGCATCGGGCAAGAAGTTACCTTTTTTCAGGGGAGTCATGGCTCACTTCTATACTTTGGTCAGCAGGGATACCCGGGATCAGGAGTTCAGCGCCAATCGCCAGCTCTTTCTCACCGAGCAGGGCTACAGCTACACCATCCTCTACGCCGACGAGGTGGCCGATTATGAGACGAAGGGAGAGTAACCTGGTTTCTGATTGCTGTGTGGGGTACTGTCGGTGCTCCTCAGCGACAAACCTCTAGCGAGACATCGTCCACGTACATGGCCATGGCACGCTCCGCCCCATCATTGAAGACGCCGAAGTACAGCCAGATCCTGCGACCAGCATGGTGTGTCAGGTCGTACTCTTTGCACATCCAGACCTGCGCGTTAGAACTCTGCCAGTCCAGAGTCTCCAGGTAGTCGCCAGCCTCATCCAGGATCATGACGAACTGGGTATCCTCGATGAGCAGCATCGTGCGAGGATCACCTGGCGGGGGAAGTCTCTTTGGCAGAAGGGGTTCATCTTCGTCTCCAGCCCCGCCCCCCCCCGGCCAAGGAGCAATGGGATACTGGCAGAACCTCAGACGCGCCGACGCGATGTTGGAAGGAATGATCGCCTTTTGCCACCCCGAGGAATAGCTGTAGACATTGTCATACCAGTTCACGATGCCCGCCCGCATGGAGCGACTTCCAGAATGAGCCTGGCCGGTGGAGTAGCCCGCCGGATAGTCGGTCTCAGGGAACCACCAAGCCCCATCCGTCTCAAAGCCACCATTGGTCACCAAATCGTCACAAGGCAGCGTAGGCGTCCTGGTTGGCGTAGGCGTCCCGGTCGGCGTAGGCGTCTGGGTCGGCGGCGTCCCGGTTGGCGTCGGCGTCGGAGTCGGCGTCGGAGTCGGAGTCGAAGTGGGCGTCGGAGTCGGAGTCGGCGTGGGCGTACGGGGCGCTTGCTTCATGATGATTGGGCAGTAAGCAAAGTAGTGGACGATAGTGTCTGTTGGGTCATCGTCGGCCGCCGTATTCGGATCGTCTGTCGGCTCTGCTGGCAGCTCGTTGTTCGTTACCACCCCCTGGTTGCTGACCTGGGTGACGCCGTACGGCAGCGGGTCGACGATGATGACGCGGAAGCTAATGTCCACACTGCCCCCAGCAGGGATGGCGCCGATGTTCACCGTGACGGGCGGTATGCCCGCGTTGCCGCTCGTCACCGTCCCCTGGCTGGTCTGGACGGAGCCCACTACCAACATCGTGTTGCTGTCAGGAATGTCGCTGAAGGTCGCCCCCGTGGCCGCCGCATTGCCGCTGTTGACGATAGTGACCTGATACAGGAGGGTGTCCCCCGCAGAGGGTGAGCCACTAGCGTCGGCATCAACGAAGAGCACATCGGCCTTGAAGGCTTCTAGCACGGGGACAGCAGTGACTGTCGTATTGGTCTCGTCGTCGGGCAGCGTATCCGGATCGTCTGTCGGCTCTGCTGGTAGTCCGTTGCCCGTCACCGTACCCTGGTTGCTGACCTGGGTGACGCCGGGCGACAGCGGGTCGGCGATGATGACGCGGAAGCTGATGTCCACACTGCCCCCAGCAGGGATTGTGCCGATGTCCACCGTGACGGGTGGTATGCCCGCGTTGCCACTCGTCACCGTCCCCTGGCTGGTCTGGACGGAGCCAACCACCAACGTCGTGTTGCTGTCAGGAGTGTCGCTGAAGGTCACACCTGCGGCCGCGCCGTTGCCACTGTTGACGATAGTGACCATATACAGGAGGGTGTCGCCGGCTGAGGGTGAGCCACTGCCGTCAGCATCAACGAAGAGCATATCGGCCTTGAAGGCTTCTAACACGGGGACAGCAGTGACTGCTGTATTGGTCTCGTCGCCGTCGGCCGCCGTGTCCGGATCGTCTGTCGGCTCTGCTGGCAGTTCGTTGCTCGTTACCACCCCCTGGTTGCTGATCTGGGTGACGGCGGGCGGCAGCGGGTCGGCGATGATGACGCGGAAGCTGATGTTCACACTGCCCCCAACAGGGATGTTGCCGATATCCACCGTGACGGGCGGTATGCCCGCGTTGCCACACGTCACCGACCCTTGGCTGGTCTGGACGGAGCCAACCGCCAACGTCGTGTTGCTGTCAGGAATGTCATTGAAGATCACACCCGTGGCCGCGCCGTTGCCGCTGTTGACGATAGTGACCTGATACAGGAGGGTGTCCCCCGCAGAGGGTGAGCCACTAGCGTCGGCATCAACGAAGAGCACATCGGCCTTAAAGGCTTCTAACACGGGGACAGCAATGACTGTCGTATTGGTCTCGTCTGCGGGCAGTGTATCTGGGTCGTCTGTCGGCTCCACTGGCAATTCGTTGCTCGTCACCATACCCTGGTTGCTGACCTGGGTGATGCCGGGCGGCAGCGGGTCGGCGATGGTTGCCCGGAAGCTGATGTCCACACTACCCCCAGCACCGGGAATGGCGCCAATATCCACAGCGACGGAGGTGTCACCAGCCCCGTTGCCGCTGGTGATGGCGCCCTGGCTCGTTAGCACTGAGCCGACCACCAAGGTCGTGTGGATATCGGGGATGTCATTGAAGATCACACCTGTGGCCTCGCCGTTTCCACTGTTGACTATGGTGACCACATACAGCAGCGTGTCGCCGGGGGAGGGCACGCCGTTGAAGTCGGCGTCGGTGAAGAGCGAGTCTCGCTTCTGGGCCGCGAGACTGGGTTCACCCACAACCGTGATGTCTTCGATGTCCTCATTGTTGCCTGAATTGGGATCGAACTCGTCGCTCCCGACACGAACAGCATTTGAAACTGTACCGCTGGCATCGCTGGCGACGGTAACGAACATGGCGAAGCTTGCCAAAGCACCAGCCCGAATAGCGCCCAATTCGCACACCACCACACCAGGCGTCACTTCGTGGCACCCATCTGTATCGCCGAGGAAGGTTAGCTCAACCGGCAGCGTATCGGTCACAACCACACCTATGGCATCCGAGGGGCCAGCATTGGAGATGATGAACGTGTAAATGACCTGACTATCTGGCACTACGACCGAGTCTGCCGCCGACTTGCTGATGCTGAGATCGGCCAGCCGCCTGGCCGTTACCGGCGCCTCAGAAGTGTTGTTGTCGGGATTGGGGTCTGGTGTGTCAGTGAAGGCCGTGGCAGTATTGGTCAGCACCGTGCCTTCGGCAAGACCAGCATCCACCAGGCCCACCAGCGTGATGGTGACAATTTCATTGACAGCCATGTCACCCATCTGGCATATTGTCCCTACACATTCAGCAAGGCCACTGCCACTGCGCTCTACCGTGGTACTGTCCAAACTCACACCTGCCGGCAGCGTGTCCTTCACATCCACCGACTGGGCAGCGGATGGGCCAGTGTTGCTGACCACGATGGTGTAGGTGATCCACTCACCTGGCGCCACCGCGATCGGCCCAGTCTTGGACAAACTCAGATCAGCAGTGCCAATGATGCTGGTGTCCGCATCGTCGGCGTTGTTCCCCGTGTCGGGATCCGACGTGTCCGAACCCACCGTCGCTCTGTTCTCCAGACTGCTTCCAGGCTCTACCCCAGCGTCCACTGTCACCTCTATGGTGAATGTGCTCGATGCCCCAACCGCCAGACTCGCCAGCGTACAGTTCACCACCCCACTTCCCACTGAGGTCTCGCCACACCCAGCACTGGCGCTGGCAAAGGTCACGCTCTCTGGCAAGGTGTCCGTCACCACCACGTTCTTCGCCTCCGACGGTCCGTCGTTCACCACCGTCAGAGTGTAGGCTATGGTCTCACCTGCCCTCGCCGTCGCCGGGGCCGTCTTGGACATCGTCAGATCAGCGCTCTGACTCACAGACGTCGTTTCGGTGCTGGAGTTGTTGGCCATGCCGGGGTCCGTCGTCCCGCTAGTCACGTACGCCGTGTTGATGATAGCGCCGGTCACGTCGGCGTTGACGGTGGCGTTCACGTCAATGGTCACCGAAGCGCCATCGGCCAGGCTGCCGATGGTGCAAGTCAAGTCGTTGATCACCACCGCGCAAGAGCCCTGAGAGGCTGACGCCGTCGGACTGCTCAACTCATTCGGCAGGGTGTCGGTCACGACGACGTCCTGAGCATCCGACGGGCCGTAATTGGTGATCACGATGGTGTAGGCCAGCAAGTTACCGGCCACCACCGGATCAGGACTGTCGCTCTTGGCGATACCCAGATCGGCGACGGCATTGACGCCCACCACTGCATCATCACTGTTGTTTTCTCCAACCGGATCGAAGAAACTGGATTGTACGAAAGCAGTGTTGGTCAGCGTAGTGCCGGCGGCGACGTCCGGGTTCACTCCGGCGACGATGGTGATGGTCGCCGTGCTTGGCGAGCCATCGAAGAGCATGGCGCCCAGCAGACACACCACGCCGCTGTCGCACTCGCCCTGGCTTGGGGTGGCACTGACGAAGGTCAGGCCGTCTGGCAACGTATCCACCACCTCGACATCGGTTGTCGTCGCCGGGCCATTGTTGGTCACGACCAGGGTGTAGGTGATGGTTTCGCCTGCCACTACCGTGCTGGCGACGGCCTCCTTGGTCACTGCCAGGTCGGCTGGCGGGCCGAAGTACTGATGTACCAGTGTCTCTTCGTCGTCGGTCAGCACCGAGTTGGTCAGCGGCGTGGTGCTGGTGATTGAAACCCTGTTGGTCAGCACTGTATCTGTTATCACCGTCGCATCCACCCACACAGTTACCAGGAAGCTCCGTGTGCTGCCCGCTGCCACTTCGTTGAGCGTGCAGCTCAAAGTTCCCACAGGCGATTCGACACAGTTGTCGCTGTTGCCTACGTACGTGACCTCGGCAGGCAGCGTGTCGGATATGACGACGTTCTGGGCATCGCTCGGCCCGTCGTTAGTGGCGACGATGTAGTACATCAAAAGCGAGTCGGGGGCGACGGGATCAGCCAGGTCTCGCTTATCGACCTTGAGGCTCGCCAGGGTCGTCACCGTGTTCAGCTCAGTGTCGAGGTTCGGGTTCGGACCCGGATCGGATGTGGGGCTGGAGACGAGGGCGACGTTGAAGATCGTCGTACCCGTTGCGACGTCTGACTTGACCTGCACCACCAGGGTGATCACGGCGGTGCTGCCTGCCGACATGCCGCCGAGGATGCAAGTGGCGCCACCGCAGATGCCCTGGCTCGCCGCTGCACTCACGAGTGTGACCTGCGTCGGCAGTGAGTCCACTAGTTGCACTTGCACGGCATCGGACGGGCCGTAGTTCGTCACTATCAAGGTGTAGGTGATCTGCTCGCCGGCCAGCACTGGGTCTGGCTCACCACTCTTGGTGATCCCCAGATCAGCCTGAGCGATAACCTGCGTCTGCACCGTGTCGCTGTTGTTGCTCAGGTCCGGGTCGAGCAACTCGCTTTCCACTGAAGCCGTGTTGTATATCAGCGTGTTATTCGATACGGCACTATCCACAGTGACCTCAACGGTCAGAGTGCGAGTTTCATGAACGTCCATCGCCCCCAGGCTCCACACCAACGGATTGGCGCCAACATAGCCCGACGTGGCGCCAACAAGGACGACGTCAGCAGGCAGTTGATCCGTTACCGTGACCGCGGTGGCCGCCGATGGACCGCTGTTGCGCACTGTCAGAGTGTAGATCAGGTTCGCTCCGGCGCGCACTGGGTCAGGTCCGTCACTCTTGGTGATGCTGAGATCGGCCCGCCCACGGATCGGCGTGGTCACACTGGCTTGATTATTGCCGGCGATAGGATCGGTTGTGTCGCTGCTCACGTAGGCTGTGTTGGTGATGGTACCGGTGACGTTGGCACTGACCGTAGCGTTCACGTCAATGGTGGCAGAACCGCCATAGACGATGGCGCCCAGCGTGCAGGTCAAGTTGTTGCTGCCGTCAATGATGCAGGAACCCTGCGAGGCAGAAGCCGCTGCTTCTGTCAACTCGCTGGGCAGGGAGTCGATCACCACTGCGCTTTGCGCGTCGCTTGGCCCGGTGTTACTCACCACGATCTGGTAGGCGATGGCGCTGCCTGCCGTCGCTGTGAAGGGATCTGTCGTCTTGGAAATCCCCAGATCGGCTCGTTCGATGACTTCCGTGACCTCGTTGGCCTCGTTGTCGGCGTCGTTGCTCTCAGGGTTGGAGGCCGAAACCCGCGCCAGGTTGGTGATGTCGTTGATCTGGTCACTATCCACCATCACCACAATGGTGATGGTCGCAGTACCACTGATGGCCAAGTTAGTCAAGTCACAGGTGACACCGCTGTTGCACAGCCCTTGACTGGCAGTGGCGCTGACGAAGGTGGTGCCATTGGGTAATGCATCTACCACCCGAACGTTGGAGGCGGTGGCGGGACCGTTGTTGGTGATGACCAACGTGTACGTCAAGGTCAAACCAGCCGTGATCGGATCCACCGCATCAGTTTTGCTGATCGCCAGATCCGTCGGGGGGCCAGTACCTGGCCCGGCCGCAGTGTTCTCGGTGCTAGAGTTGTTGCCCAGTTGCGGGTCCGTAGTGGTGGCGCTGGAGACAAAGGCTGTGTTGGTCAACGTGGTGGACGTGGTGATGCCTGAATCAACCCGGGCCTCGATAAAGACGTAAATCATATCGCCGGCCGCGACAGTGCCCAAGGCGCAGGCGACCACGCCGTCCGTGAGGGAGCCATCATGGGTGCAGCTTGGACTGGCGCCGGCAAAGCTGGTATTCGCATCGAGGGTGTCCGTTATGAAGACGTTCTGGGCGTCTGATGGACCAGTGTTAGTGACAACAATTTGGTAGAGCAGCACCTCACCGCCCGACACCGGGTCGGTCAGATCGGCCTTGGCGATGGCCAGGTCAGCCCTCGTCGTCACCGTCG
>CAYWWC010000225.1:0-6847 GCA_964461615.1 uncultured Anaerolineae bacterium | reverse complement strand
CCCCAGCGTGCCCACCACGGCGAACTTCAGAAAGCGGGTGATCTCTTTGGAATTGGCGCGAGCAAACTTGTGGACTCGAGAGAACATGGCAGATTCCTTCTTACTTACCACCAAGTCACAAAGACACGAAGTTTTTTTGAGAGATCAATCCACACTGTTTTTCTTGTGTCTTGGTATCTTTGTGGTGGAAAGTTTGTTTGCGGCTACGCGCTTCATGGTTTTGATCTTGCTGGCCGATCACAAAAAGCAGCCCCAGCAGGATAGCCACATGCAGGTACATGTTATGCACGTAGAGGTTATCGAAGAAGTTGTGCACCGAGAGGTGGGTCAGGACGCCCAAGATGCCGGCCGCCACCCCTCGCCAATAGCCCTGAGTTGTTCGGACGACCTTCCAGGCTTGCCAGAAGGCCGCTCCCCAGAGCACAAAATAGGCCGCCAGGCCGACCAGCCCTGCTTCGGCGGCGATGTTAAGGTAGTAGTTGTGGGCATGGCCCAGCGGCTCCTTCCAGTCTGGCAGGGAGTACACCGGGTAGACAGGCTCGTAGTTTCCGATGCCCACTCCCAGCCAGGGCCGGTCGCTGAACATACCCCATGCGGCCTGCCAATGAGCCAGCCGCTCCACCACGGCATAGTTTCCTTTGGTCAGTTCCACCCCTCGCACATCGAAAACATTCAGGTAGGGGAGGAAATCGGTGAAACGCTGAACTATCGCATGAGGTAGGGCTTGAACGCTTCCCAGCAGCAGCACCGAGGCTGCCAGCAAACAGAGCAGAGCGAATAGAGCCGTTGCTCGTCGGGTGTATGCCAGGCTCATCAGAATGAGGGCCGCGGCAAACCCCAGCCAGGCGCCCCGCGACCAGCTCATGAGCAAAGCTGCGCCCATTATGGCCAGACCGAGGATAGCGACCAGGCGACCAATATCCAATATCCAATATCGCCAGTATCCTGGTTTCCCGATTCCTAGCAGTACGCCACAAACCAGCGGCAACACCAGCCCCAAGTATCCCCCATAAGGATTGGGCTGCTCGAAGGTGCCGTAGGCCCGCACGAAGCGACCGAGGATGACGAAAGCCGGCGGCCCCACGCGGGCGAAGAACTGGTAGAAGCCGAGGAGAGCCTGGCCGATGCCCGTCAGCAGCATCATGAGTATCACGACTTTGCCCTGTTCCCGCTCAATGACGTTGACCACAAATAGGTATATGCCCAGCACCTCTACCCACTTGAGAATCTCTTTGAAGCTGTACTTCAGTGAGAGAGCGTCCGTCAGCGACAGTAGGATGGCTCCCAAGAAGATGAGCAGGGGCAGAAGCAGCGGCGGGTGAATGGTCTTGATCTCTCTGATTGCGACCATCCTGGCCAGCCAGGCGGCCAGCACCAGCCCCGTCAGTGCCTCCGTCGCCCCCACCGTGAGGCCGCTGATGGCGATTTCCCTGACCGATCCGAAGGGCACGGCGAGAACCAGCAGGTATAGGCCATGCTCAGGGCGGATCAGCGTGACCAGGAAGACGATGCCGCCCAAGATCGCGCCTCCTGCCAGCGTCAACGGCAGGAGAGCGATGCTCAGGCCGACAATCAACACGATCACGAGCAGGGCTGCGTTGTACAATGGGCTGCCCCAACCGAGGTCTGCGCGTCTGGCGAGCGCCGTTGTGATTCTCAAGTTAGACTCGTCGCTTAAACTCATCAAGCGTCTTTCGCAGTCCTTCCTCCAGGCTGACCTGGGGCTCCCAGTCCAGCACTTGCTTGGCCTTGCTGATGTCCGGGCGGCGCACTTGGGGATCGTCCTTGGTGCGCTCGTCGGTCGGGTCGATGAAAACTATTTCCGACGAGGAGCCTGAGATTTCCAGCACCTTGTGACCGAATTCGAGGATGGTCATCTCGTTGGGGTTGCCCAGGTTGACCGGGTAGACCTCGTCCGATAAGAGCAGCCGATAGAGGCCATCCACCATATCGGATACATAGCAGAAGCTGCGGGTTCGGGAGCCATCATCGTATATCGTCAGGGGTTCGCCTCGCAGGGCCTGGGTGACGAAATTGCTCACCACGCGACCATCGTCTGATCTTATGCGCGGGCCGTAGGTGTTGAAAATGCGCGCGATCCGCGTGTCCACGCCGTGATAGCGATGGTAGGCCATGGTCATAGCCTCAGCGAAACGCTTGGATTCGTCGTACACCCCTCGCGGCCCGACCGGGTTGACGTGGCCCCAGTAGTCCTCGCGCTGAGGGTGTTCCTGGGGGTCGCCATAAACCTCCGAGGTGGAGGTCAACAGAAAGGAGGCTCCCTTGGCCAGAGCCAGCCCCAGCGCCTTGTGGGTTCCCAAAGCTCCCACTTTGAGGGTGGGGATCGGCCTCTCCAGGTAATCCACCGGGCTGGGCAGTGACGCCAGGTGAAGGATAGCGTCCAGATGTCCTTCCACATAGATATAGCTGGTCACGTCGTGCTTGATGAATGAGAAGCCATCCCGCCCTGCCAGGTGAGCGATGTTGTCAATGGTGCTGGTGCTCAGGTTGTCCATTGCGATGACCTGATGCCCTTCGGCCAGGAAACGATCGCAGAGGTGCGAGCCGATGAAACCGGCTCCGCCCGTAATAAGAATACGCATCATAACCCTCCTGGGTTCGGATTAAGCGGTAGTATACAACAAAGGCGCGATGACGTCAATTTCTTGTTGAGGGTGAGGCTCCAACTTTGTTCAGTTGACCTTAGTGTCATTGGATGGTATAATAATGAGCAGAAATGATTGCGAAACAAGGGAACATCGCCAGTGAGCATTGACGACACAAAATGGCCCATCTTCGCAAAAGACAAACGCGGTAGGGAGATTTATCTCACCAAGGAGCGCTGGAGACATGCCTTGGATCACCCTGGGATGACAGAACGCTTGCTTGACTCTGTGCTCTTGACGTTGAAGGTTGGCGGGAGGAAACAAGAAGCCCTTGATCCAAGCAAATACAAGTATCGCAGAAGGTTTGAAGACCTGCCAGAAGATTATACCCACATCGTTGTTGTAGCGAAGTTCGGCATTGACTCTGTGGATCCATCAAAGGAGAACAACTTCGTTTTAACAGCCTATCTAGTCGAAGAGTATTCGTGAGGGAAAGAACATGAAGGCGAAATACGATCGAGAAGGGGATATCCTATCCCTCTTTTTCAAAGATGTGAAGGGGCAAAGGAATACGGGCGTTGAGCTGAATGATAACATCGTTCTGTATTTTAACCCGGATACTGGAGAGGCTCTGTGCTTGATCATCATTGATTATTCGAAAATGATCGCCCGTACCGATGGGGGGGAACGGGAAGCCTTTCCCCTTGTTGGGCTTTCAAAGCTACCCCTTGAAGTTAGAGCCACTGTTTTGAGAATTCTGCGATCTGCTCCAGTCAACGAATTCCTGGCCGTAGAAGAGGCATATTCCAGCTACGTGAGGCACCCTCTCCTGCAGAAGGTGCAGGCCGCTATCTCCTAATCTTTCCCCTAATCTCCACTGTTCCCCCCAAGTCCCTCCACCCTGGCCACGATCCCCAGTGTCAGGCAGAACACGAAAGCCAAATCCACCAGAAAATACGAATTGTCAATCAGGCCGTGAGCCAGAAAAGCGACCATGCTGGCCATGAGTCCCAGAAGCAGAGCCTTCAGGTCGCGGTCATCCAGTTTGCGATATAGGCGCAGAGCTTTCCCGAAGAAGGCGAATAGCAGCCATCCAATGGCGATCACTCCCAGGATGCCCAACCGCGTCCAATAGTCCAGGACGATGTTGTGGGGATGGGAAAGATCCAGTTCCTCCCAGGCTTCGGGCAGCACGTAGCGGGTGCGGTACTGGTAAAGGAAGTTGTCCAGGCCCACGCCGAAGAGAGGGTGATCACGGATCATGTTGAGGCTTCCTTGCCAGAGTTTGAGGCGTAGGAAGGTGGTGCCGCTCTGGGTATTGACGAGAGAAGCTAGGCGTTCGGTGCCGATGAGCGGCAGCAGGCTGAGAGCAATCACCAGGATGACGAGCAATGATACCAGCAAGGCTCTTCTCCCCCGCATCAGGCCGAGAAAGAGGAAGGCGGCTGGTAGCCCCAGCAGCCATGCGCCACGGGAATAGGTCAGATAGAGGCAGAGGGCGACCGGCAGCCCGATCACGCAGTAGATGACTCGGCGCCGGAGGGAGCCGCCGAAGAGGGCAACAGCGGCGAGGATGGGCACGATCCGGCCCAGAAACAGGCCCAGGTTGTTCGGCGAGCCGTATACGCCGTGGATGCGGCGCACCCCTTCGGCGGTGATGATGTCACTGGTGAAGAAGTATTGATAGAGACCGATGAGGGATACAATGGCCGCAGCCAAAGTCAGGGCCCCGACAATGCGCCACAGGTGGCGTTTCCCTAGAGGGGTGACTCTCAGCAAGAAGTAGAAAAGTGTCGATTCAAAGACCACCACCCGGAACTCCCGCATGGCCACTCCGAAGTTCTCGGCAATGAGGGCTAGCGCTACGGAGAAAGCGTTGAGCACGATGAAGAAGATGACAGCGAAGTCGAGGCTCGAAAGCCGATGCTGAAAGCTGAAAGCTGGAAGCCGGAAGCCGGGTTCCAGTTTCCAGTGTTTAGCTTTCAGTATCCAGGCGGCAAGGCAGAGCAGAATCAGGATCTCTACTATTGATAGGGCCATGCCCAAGATGTGCTTAGGATAGAGGTAGAAGGGGATGGAGAAGGCTATCAGAGCCAGACCGATGTCCGGGCGCAGGCAGATGGAGATCGCCAGGAGGGCTAGGGCTGGGAGGCTCACAACGAGCCAGGGAGAGAAGTAGAAGACCAGAGCGATGGCAAGGGTCATGGTCAACTGGAGGCTCTCGGGCAAAGCATGATAACGGCCCACGAATTGCTTTAGCAGGGAATAAGCAGTGAGCAGTGCATTTCCCCTCCCTCGGAGGGAGGGGCTAGGGGAGGGTGGGTCTTCTGTGTGGAGGAAGCCACCCCCTCCCGGCCTCCCCCTCTCAGGGGGAGAAGTGACGGTCAACTGCTTGCTGATGACGATGAGAAGCACAATGGCGCAGATTCCCAGCAGCACCCATGCCAGCCGATAGGGAAACTGGTCCGGCTCGTGGAGCACGGTCCAGCCGACGATGGCCCACTGTCCCCAGCCCCCCTCTGCTACCAGCTCGGCTTCGTGCACCTCGTCGGCCAGGCCCGATGCCAGGGTGACGGTCTCCGTGCGGTAGAGGGGATCGTGGAGGACCAGGTAGGAACGGCCCTGGTTATCCCGGGGCAGGCGATTGGCTGGCTTTCCGTCAACGGTCACGTAGAGGATTCCCCAGAAGTCGCCCCGCCGCACGGTCAGGTCAAGGCGGGCACCCTTGAAGGGGATGACCAGGCTGTCGCCAGTTTTGCCGATGTCGGCCCCCAGGGGGGAGAGTCGCCAGTCCCCCAGATAGCGGGCTGTGTAGTGATTGGCTGGGTAGCGGCCTGGGTAGGCTATGGGTGGAGCGGTGGCCAGCTCCCGCAAGCTCTGGTAAACGGGGCGCGGTTGCCACTGCCTATCCACTAGGGCGAAGCCCCAGTGAGGGTCGTCGGGGGGGACATCTGGCTGGAAATGGGCCACGGCCAGAACCCCCAACCAAGGCCACTCGTCGCGGGCCTGCTCGATGGCTGCCGCAGTGTAGCGAGCTTGTTCTTCTTCGCTCACCTGTCCCCAGATGGATGGTTGGCCCTGCCAATGCGGAGGCAGGGCATTCCAACCGAACTCCACCGCCCAGACGGCCTTGCTCTCGTCGCCGCTGGCGACCATCACCTCCCGCACCATCTGAGCCCGGGAGAAGTTGAGGACTCCCATGTTGGCTCGACGGTCGTCAGGCCCCGCGTCGAAGCCGTAGGGCTTGATGGCCACGATGTCGAAGTAATCGTCGGCCCCGGCAGCATACAGACCTCGCAGGAAAGCCAACTCGTTCAGGTTGAGAGGGCCGCTCTCGCTGTTGGGGGCTAGTCCGGCGGTCAGGACGAAGGAAGAGGGATCAGCAGTTTTGACCTGGATGTAGCCCTCTCGCAGCAGGCGGGCGTAGTCGGCTGGGTCTACATAAGCGTTGCCCCAATGGGAGCTGAGATTGGGCTCGTCCCAGACCTGATAATAGTCAATTTCCTCTCGATAGCGCTCGGCAAAAGCCTGGGCGAAGCGGCCGAAGTCGGCCACCTCCTGCGGTGGCGAGTAGCGGTCAGCCGCTCGTTGGGCCCACTCAGGCGAGGTGTTTAGCACGGCGATGAGGTCTAGGTCGTGCTCCCGCGCGGCGGCCACAATTATATCCCAGGCTGCCCAGTCGTAGTGACCGGCTTGGGCCTCGATGTCGGCCCAGGGGAAGGTTTGGCGCAGCCACTGGAAGCCGCCGGCCTCGATCAGGGCTAGAGCCTGCTCCAATTGTGCTTCATCGTACTGTTCCAGGGCCACGTTTACGCCGAAGGGATTCACCGTGGCTTGAGGTACATCCGGGGGAAGACCGCCGCCCTGCTTGGTCCACACGACGAAAGCCAAGCAAGCGACGATGACCAGACCCAGAGCGCAGAGAATTATACCCAGGACTGATCTCCAGCGCTTGCCTGTGGAACGTGAACCTCGGTTGTTGTCTGTTTCGACCGGGAAAATCGGGGCCATCTCCTCTGCACCTCTCTTATAATCCTACCACAAACTGCCTTTATCTGCAAACAAGTGCGGCTTGACGAGAAAGAGAAAATGCGTTACAATATCCAGGAGTTACGCAGTTCGCCGGCTGAGTAGTTTGACAATGTCAGATTTGCCCAAAACAATGACTTGATGTTCGTAGTCAGGCACGAAACGAAGTGGAGTGCCGTCAAATGCAGTGCGGAACGCCACTCCGCTAACGC
>CAYWWC010000224.1:0-6900 GCA_964461615.1 uncultured Anaerolineae bacterium | reverse complement strand
CGAAGGAGAAGCCGCTCAGTCGGTGGTCTGCCTGTCGGACGTGAATCTCAGTGAATTGGACTCCGAGGCACGCGCGCTCACGGTGGAGAGGGAAGCGGCGCGGCTCATGAGGTTTGACCATCGTACCAGCTTTCTCTTGCCGGCCGAAGGGCAGGAGGTAAGCTACGTCGTCCCTGGCGTCTTCTCTTTCTCATCCGATCTCCAGCAGCGGTTTCAGCAGGACAGCGAGCTGTTGCATGTTGCCGAGGACGGGTCTTACTCCATCTATCGGCTAGCGAATCGCGATGCGCTGGCAGAGAAGCTGGCTTCTGTGCAGCAGAACTCCGCTATCTATTGGAGCCCGGCTGTCGAGTTCGCGCCCGGGGATCCGCAGGGATGGCGACACCCCCTCGCGCCGCCGGTCAACTTCAACCACCAGGTGGCCTTCCTGGGCTATGAGCACATATCCAACGCCCCGGATAGCACCATCGAACTGCTCACCTATTGGCGCGTTCTGCAGGCCGCGGATCCCCCGCTGGCCATCTTCATCCACCTGCTGGATGCCCACAGCGCGGTGGTGGGGAGCTACGATGGCTTGAGTGTCCCGCCGACGAGTTGGGAGCCGGGCGACGTTTTCATCCAATGGCACAGCCTACCAGTCGAGCCGACAGCACCGGCGAGAGAGTATCAGGTGGAGTTGGGCTTCTACTCGCCAGCCACCATGCAACGCCTGCGCATCTTTCAGGAGGACGAGGCCGTGGCCGACCGTTTGCTCCTGTCGCCTGTGTTGTTGAGATAGAGATAGAACTAGAACTTTGCCCACTAGCCTAAAATGTGATACAATCACTGTGGGGGAGAACCATGGAAAGATTGATCTTCATGGGCACGCCGGATTTCGCAGTGCCCGTTCTAAAGGCCCTGATCGGGCGATACGAGATCGTGGGAGTGGTCACCCAGCCCGACCGACGGGCGAAACGGGGGCGCAAGCTAGAGGTATCACCAGTGAAGACCCTGGCTCTGGCCCACGATCTGCCAGTGCTGCAACCGCCCAGCCTGCGACGCCCCGACGTCGTGGCCGAGCTTACGGCTTTGGCGCCCGATGTGATAGTGGTAGCGGCTTATGGTCACATACTGCGGGCCGAGGTGCTGAGCATCCCCCCCAGGGGTTGCATCAACGTCCATGCCTCGCTCCTACCCAGGTACCGGGGAGCAGCTCCCGTCGCCGCCGCCATCCTGGCCGGCGAGGAGGAGAC
Organism: uncultured Anaerolineae bacterium; assembly: GCA_964461615.1. Classification (GTDB taxonomy): domain Bacteria; phylum Chloroflexota; class Anaerolineae; order VGOG01; family VGOG01; genus CAZVCJ01. Next base: position 5,668 of record CAYWWC010000224.1, on the reverse strand, counting down.
GGGAGTGACCATCATGCTAATGGACGAGGGGATGGACACCGGGCCTATTCTGTCCCAGGTCACCTGTCCGATATCCCCTCAGGATACACGGGAGTCGCTGAGCGCGAGGTTGGCTCAGTTGGGGGCTGATCTGATGATAGCCACTTTGCCCCGCTGGCTGGCGGCCGAGGACATGGCCAATGAGATCGAGCCTCAGCCCCAGGACCACAGCCAGGCCACCTGCAGCCGCATCATCGCCAAGCAGGACGGCCTGATAGATTGGTCCCAACCGGCGGTCGAGATCTGGCGGCGTTGCCGGGCATATTGTTCCTGGCCGGGCATCTATACGTGTTGGCGCGGCAAGCTGCTCAAGGTGCTCAGCGCCGAGGTGCTGCCCCTGTGGTCTGGCGAGGAAGAGCCGGGGCGGGTGATGGCTCTGGATGAGGGCCTGGCCGTTGCCACTGGTGAGGGAGCCCTGCTTCTGGGCGAGGTGCAGTTGGCGGGCAAAAAGGCCCTGAGCGCCGAAGCCTTCGCTAGAGGGCAAAGGGATTTCGTTGGATCGCTGCTGGGTTAGGGAGGTTAGAGATCGAAGATGTCAACATAGGAAGAACGGCCGCCTTATTCGCCCAGGAATCCTGGAGGAAAGGACGCCCATTATCGAGGAGTACATGCAGCGATCTTTCGATGCAGGAGTGGATGGTATCATCCTCTGGCAGTACATCCACCAGGGCTATTGCGGGGAGTTGGACTATGATCAGAACGACCCCGTTTGGGAAGTGCTTCGATCTTTCTCGGTTGAATAGAGCGCCGGTTTTGCCAACCTATGCACGCACTATGGATGTCAACCACAGAATCTGTCAGAAGGTTAAAATTCTCGTTTAACCAATACGCGCTCTTGACAAAGTGCGGCGGGCGTGCTACAATCTGGCCTGTTGTTTCTGGTCTGCCTAACGTGTTTGATAGAACCAGGAGGTAACCTTTGGCGACTTCTGAAGTTGTTAACTTGACCGCAGTGAAACGAGATACTACCTTTGTGGACCGTCTCACTCCAGCAGGGCAGCTCCTCAATCGCTGCATTCAGTGTGGCACTTGCTCCGCTTCCTGCCCCTCTGCCCACGCCATGGATCTCACCCCCCGCCAGATGTGGCGGCTGGTCCAACTGGGCTTTCAGGATGAGGTGCTTCACAGTAAGGCGATATGGCTGTGTAGCCTCTGCTACTCCTGTCACGTCCGCTGTCCACGGGGCATCCCCCTCACCGAGACCATCGTCAAACTCAAGCAACTGGCGCTTCAGGAAGGGATCGGGGAGTGGCGCGAAAGCACCGCCTTTTATCGAGCCTTCAGCGACGTGATGCGCCGGTATGGGCGCATGAAGGAGATAGAGTTCATGGTCCGCTACTTCCTGGCAACCAATCCCCTGACTGCGCTGGGATACGCCAAACTAGGGATTACGCTGCTGTCCCGGGGAAAGGCTCACCTGGAGGCGCCTCGCCTGGGCGGTGAGGGCCGGTTGGATCGGCTGTTTGAGCGAGTGGCGGAACTGGAGGGGCAGCGATGAGATATCTATTCTACCCCGGCTGCTCAGCGGAAGGCTCAGCTTTGGAGTACAAGACCTCGACGCTGGCGGCGTTTGAAGCTTTGGGGGCGCAGGTGGAGGAGCTGCAGGATTGGACTTGCTGTGGGGCCAGTGTGGCTTCGACGATGAGCGACTTGCTGGGGGTGGTGCTGCCAGCCCGCAATCTGGCTCTGGCTGAGCAAATCGGTGACGGGCAGGATCTGTTGGTTATCTGCAGCGCTTGCTACACTAACTTCCGACGCACGAATATCGCCATCGCCGCGCAGCCCGGGTTGCTAGATACCATCAACAAGGCGCTGGAGGTTGAGGACCTGGCGTATCACGGCACAGTCCGGGCCCGTCACGTGATGGACATCCTGGCCAACGATTTTGCTCCGGAAGCCATCGCCGCCCTCGTTCAGCGGCCACTCACAGGCCTGACCGTCGCCCCTTACTATGGCTGCCAGACCGTCCGCCCCTACAGCCCCTTCGACGACGACCAGCGGCCAACCTCAATGGTGAGCGTACTGGAGGCGTTGGGGGCCACGGTCCACAGCCACAACCGCGAGGCATCCTGCTGCGGCACGTCCCTGCTCACCACCAAGCCGGATGTTGGCCTCCCAATGGCGGGATCCATCCTGGAAGCGTGCGAGCCGGCCGACTGCATCGTCACCGTCTGCCCGATGTGCCACATGAACATGGATAGTTATCAGGATAAAGTCTCTCAATTATTGGGTCGGTCGCTGCGTATCCCGGTGCTGTTCCTGCCCCAGTTGATGGGTCTGGCCTTCGGGTTGCCGGAGAGCGCGCTGATGTTTGAGCGACACGTTGTGCCAGTGAAGCCAGTGCTGGCCAGTCTATCGGAATCGTAGTCAAGGAGTTTACGGCATGGAAGAACCTCGAATTGGCGTCTACATCTGTGAGTGCGGTGTCAATATCTCAGCTACAGTGGACGTGCCGGCAGTGGTGGAGATGGCCGCCGCCTTGCCCGGCGTGGTCATCGCCCGCGATCACAAGTATATGTGCTCTGAGCCCGGCCAGTTATTGATCCAGGACGACATCCGTGACCTGGGCCTCAACCGGGTGGTGGTGGCCTCCTGCACGCCCCGCATGCACGAGCCTACCTTTAGACGGGCGGTGGCGGGGGCAGATCTCAACCCCTACTTCTTTGAAATGGCCAACATCCGTGAGCATGTCTCCTGGGTGATTCACGACCGGGAGCTGGCGACGGAGAAGGCCAAGCGGCTGGTGCGGGCATCGGTGGCGCGGGTGGCCTATCACACCCCGCTGGAACCCCGCCAGGAGCCGGTCACGCAGGCGGCGCTGGTGGTGGGCGGCGGAATCGCTGGCATCCAGGCTGCTCTTTCCATTGCCGATTCTGGCTACCAGGTCTACCTGGTGGAGCGAGAGCCGACCATCGGCGGCCACATGGCTCAACTGGATAAGACCTTCCCCACTCTTGACTGTAGCACCTGAATTCTTGGCCCCAAGATGATGGATGCCGGTCGGCATCCTAACATCACGCTCCTGACCTATAGTGAGGTAGAGAAAATCTCCGGATACGTGGGCAACTTCACTGCTCGTATCCGCAAGCGGGCGCGGTCAGTCAAGGAGGACTTGTGCACAGGCTGCGGGATCTGCCAGGAGAAGTGCCCCATCAAGGTGATAGACCCGGTCTTCGAGGCGGGGATGGGTAAGCGAAAGACCATCTACTTCCCCTTCTCTCAGGCCATTCCCAACATCCCGGTGATTGACCGGGAGCACTGCCCGTACTTTCTCAAGGGCCGTTGCAAGATGTGCGAGAGGGTCTGCCCCACCGGGGCGATCTATTTCGATCAGCAGGATGAGCTGCTGGATGTAGAAGTGGGGGCTATCATAGTCGCCACAGGTTACTCGATGTGGGATCCCACTCAACTTCCTCAGTACTCCTACGGCCTGTCGCCCAACATTATCACCAGCTTGCAGTTCGAGCGGCTCACCAGCGCAGGCGGGCCTACTAGTGGCGAGATCCTCACCAACGAGGGGAAGAAGCCGGAGCGGGTGGCCATTCTCCATTGCATCGGCAGTCGGGATGAAAACGCCCACCCCTACTGTTCCCGCTTCTGCTGCATGTACTCCCTCAAGCAAGCCCATCAGGTCCGGGAGAAGACCGGAGCCGAGGTCTACGACTTCTACATGGACATGCGGGCCTTCGGCAAGGCTTATGAGGAGTTTTACGTGCGGGTGCAAGAGGAGGGTATCACTTTCATACGCGGCCGAGGAGCCGAGGTTGAGGTGCTGCCTGACGGCAAACTGCGGGTGAAGGGGGAGGACGCCGACCTGGGGAAACTGGTGGCGGCCGATGTGGATTTGGTGATCCTGGCCACAGCCATCGAGCCTCAGCCTGACTCTGCCCGGGTGGCGGCCCTGTTCGGTCTGAGCCGCACACCCGATGGCTTCTTCGCCGAGGCCCATCCCAAGCTGCGACCAGTGGAGACCAGTACCGCCGGCGTTTTCCTGGCCGGTTGTGCTCAGGGACCGCGCGACGTGCCGGACACAGTGACTCACGCCGGGGCGGCGGCACTGGAGGCGGTGCGCCTGTTCAACCAGGGTGAAGTCACCATTTCCCCCACCGTCGCCGTCGTGGAGGCTGTGAAGTGCGTGGGCTGCGGCGACTGCATTTTGTCCTGTCCGTACTCCGCCATTGCCCGCAATGGAGATGGCAAAGCGGAGGTCAACGCAGCCCTGTGCAAGGGGTGTGGCACTTGCGCCGCCACCTGTCCTTCCGGCGCCATCGCTGCGCTGCACTTCACCGACGAGGAAATCGTGGCTCAGATCGAGGGGCTGTTGGCGATGGTGGTGTGAATGTTACGAAATACGGAATACGTGCTCGTATTGCGTATTTCGTACTCCGTGGAAATTGAGGATAGCCATTATGAGTGAATCGTTCGAACCTCGAATTGTTGCATTTTTGTGCAACTGGTGTTCATACGCTGGGGCGGACAACGCGGGCATCTCTCGTATGCCCTCTCCGGCCAACATCCTGCCCATCCGGGTGATGTGCTCAGGACGAGTGTCGCCAGAAATGGTCATGCGAGCCTTCCGCTCTGGTGCCGATGGGGTGCTGCTGTTGGGCTGCCACATCGGCGAGTGTCACTACGACAGCGGAAACCACCGCACTGCCAAGCGCATCCCGATATTGCGCAACCTGTTGGGCTACGTTGGCATCAACCCTGATCGGCTGCGGCTGGACTGGGTGTCGTCGGCCGAAGCTCCAAAATTCACTCGGGTGACGAAGGAGTTTGTGGAGACGGTGCGGGCCTTGGGGCCGCTCTCGCAGGAGGTGGGGGAATGATCGAAGAGATTCGCGCCCACGTGGCCGAGAAGCTTCAAGAACTGGACGGCGAACCGGGAGGCGTAATAGGATTGCGGCGGACAGCAGAGGGAACCGCTCCCTACCTTTTCCGGGAGGGGGATGATCTCTCCCAATTGGAGTTGACTCCCCGCTACCCGCTGGCCTCCGTCGTTTCGCTGTTGCAGAAGCGGTATCCAGAGGCTCGCTTTGGCATCGTGGCCCGGGGATGCGATGCCCGCGCATTGGTGGAGATGGCCAAGCGGGCGCAGGTGGATCCCGACCGACTGTACCTCTTGGGAGTGGCCTGCACCGCCGAAGAGGCCCAGGAGTGCCACTGTGCCGACCCTGCGCCCGATCCGGCTCCCTGGCCCCAGGCCGTAGTGATCGGTACGCCGGTGGAGGGCGCGCCGCCGAATCCTATTGTTGCTGAGTACGAGGGAATGTCGCTGAAGGAGCGGCGGGCGTTCTGGCAGCAGCAGTTCCTCAAGTGCATCAAGTGCTACGGCTGCCGCAATATCTGCCCGGAGTGTTTCTGCGAGGCCTGCGCGATGGAGGATCCGGTGTGGGTGGAGCCTGGGGTGCTGGCCCCGCCTTTCCCCATGTTCCATCTCATCAAAGCGATGCACATGAGCAACCGCTGCGTGGCCTGTCGCCACTGCGAGCTGACCTGCCCTTCCCACATCCCGCTGACCGTCCTCTACGACCTGATCCGCCGGGACGTGGAGGGTCTGCTGGCGTACGTGCCGGGGGCGGACATCGAGGCTGCGCCGCCGCTTTCGCTCACGCTGGAGGATGCGCCG
>CAYWWC010000223.1:3291-6916 GCA_964461615.1 uncultured Anaerolineae bacterium | reverse complement strand
TAGATGGATGAATGGAAGGAGATGCAACATCAATGGACTTAAGATCGCATTCAACAACAGACGGCAACATCGCCATTCTCGAACTCACCGGGCGCTTCGACGCCTACACCGCACCGCCCGTGGTCAAGTGGCTGCACGCAGCCGCCGCTTCGCCCCCCGCGCAAGTGGTGGCGAACCTGGCCGGGGTCAGCTTCATGGATTCGACCGCCCTGGCCACATTGGTGCAGGGCATGAAGCGCTGCCGCCAGCGAAAAGGCGACCTGCGTCTATGCTGCCTCCAGAAGCCGGTGAGCCTTATCTTTGAACTCACCCGGCTGGACAAGGCCTTTGAGATCTACCCGGACCTGGAGACAGCGCTGGCCAGCGTGGAGAAGTAAGCTATGCTACGAAGATTCGCTGCCCGCAACAAAGCCCTCCTGCTGCAGTTGGCCGAGATGGGAACTGCCCAGGGCTGGCGCTCGTATTTCATGGCCGATGCTGACGGCGAGCCCATCTGGCCCACGCAGTTAAGCGAGGGAGCCCTTCCTGCCGCCGTCCAGATCCGGGGCGAGGAGCCCTTGCCCACAGCCACAGGATGGCATGTTACCCCCGTCCGCGCCCGCGGCGAGGGCGTTTTGGGCTTCATCGGAATCTACGCTCCTGGCAACGACGCAGCCCGCTTGCACCTGGAGAGCCAAGCCATCCTGCTAGGTCAAGTCCTGGCCCGCGAGCAGGAATTGGGCAGCATGACGGCCGAGCTGATGAACGCCTACGACCAGTTGGTGGCCATGTACCACGTCTCCGAGGCCACACGTTCCAAGCTGGAACTGGACGACATCCTCAGGTCGCTCATTGACGAGGCCATGCGATTGACCAGGGCACAGCGTGGCTTCGTGGCTATGGAGCGCGACGGCGAGCTCCGCTGCGTAGCCTGCGACAATCCCCACCCGCAGCGCGAGGCACTGATACCTCTCTTGTTCCAGGCCGCTCGCGAGCGGAGGCAGCCGCTCATGTCTAACACTCCGTCGGAATTGGCCGTCATGTTGCCTATCGAGCTTGTGGGAGTGGAGCGCTGTCTGGTGGCCCCCATCATCGTGGACGACGGCGAGGCCCGCCAAGTCGTAGCTATCCTCAGTCTGCTAGACAAGCCCGTTGATTTCACCGCAGGCAACCAGAAACTCATAGTTGCGTTGGCCGACGAGGCCGGCGGCATCATCGAACGAGCCCGCCTCCAGGCGCAACTCGTGACCCAGGAGCGGCTGCGCCGCGAACTGCAGATCGCTGCTGAGATTCAGATGGCTCTGTTGCCTGCTACTCTCCCTTCCGTCCCTGGCCTCGATTCTGCGGCCCGCTCTCAGCCCGCCAGCGAAGTCGGCGGCGACTTCTACGACTTCGTTTCCCGCCCCGCTGGCCCCCTGGTGGCCGTCCTGGGCGACGTGACCAGCAAGGGAGTGCCGGCAGCCCTCTTCGCCAGCGTCGCTCACACCATCCTGCACAGCGCATCTCCCTACTCCCCCACTCCCCAGGCGCTACTGGAACGGCTGAGCGCCGACATGTACGATGAACTGACACAGGCGGCCATGTTCGTCACTCTGTTCATCGCCTACTACCATCCAATTGAGCGGCGGCTGGTGGTTGCCAACGCGGGCCACTCCCCAGTGCTCTACTACGATGCCCGCGCCGGCCGCTGCCACCTGTGGGAGGCCGATGGCCCCCCAGTGGGCGTGCTCCCCGACATCCTGAGCACCGATCAGGTCGTGAAGCCCGGTCCTGGCGACATTCTGGTCGTGATGAGCGACGGCTTCAACGAGATGGCCAACCCGGCCGGGGAGATGTTCGGCATTGAGCCACTGATGCGCCTGCTGGAGGGTCACACCGGGCGGAGCGCGGCCGAGATCCAGGATCGCTTCTTCGAGGCGGTGACCGCTTTCGCCCAGGGCGCACCCCAGGCCGACGATTTGACCATCTACGTTCTCAAGATGACGGACTGAAAGCTAAAAGCTAGAAGCTCAAATGACAGAGGTACGATTATGAAAGCAACGGAAACCGTAACGCTGCAAGTGCCCAGCAATACCCGTTACCTGAGCCTGGTCGGGGCCTGTGTGGCGGAGGTGTGCCGCCGCGTTGAGGGGCTGCCAGATCCCGAAAAGGCCGCGTATGACATCCAATTGGCCGTCAACGAGGCCGCCGTCAACGCCATCAAGCACGCTCACGGCGGCAGCTCCCATGATCAAGTCAAAGTGGTCTTCTCTCTCCTCCCTCGGCGATTGGAGATTGACATCTACGATCGGGGAGAGGGTTTCGATCTCACGGCTGTCCCCGATCCCGATCTGGAGGAGCCCCACGAGGGCGGCTACGGCCTGATGATCATCAAAGAGCTGATGGACGAGGTCAGTTACCATCGCGACCCCGCGCATGGCAATCGACTGCATTTGGTCAAGTATTTGGGAGGAGGAGACCATGCCGTTTGAAACAAGTTCAGCTAGGACAATCCTGGTCGTGGATGATGACCGCCACATAGTTCGGCTGATCTCTTATGTCCTGGAGACAGCGGGGTACACCGTCATAGACGCCGCCAACGGCCGTGAGGCCCTGGCTCTATTGGCGGAGCACGCCGCTTCGCTAACGGGAGACGCCGCTTCGCTTACGGGAGACGCCGCTTCGCTTACTCCCGATTTGGTCATTTGCGATATCGGGATGCCTGAGTTGGATGGCTTCGCTGTGGTGGAGGCCATCCGGGCCGATCCTGAGACGCGGGAGCTGCCCGTCATCATGCTCACCGCTAAGGGCGAGGAGAAGGATATACAGAAGGCGCACGAGGTCGGCGCCAACGAATACATCACCAAGCCCTTCAGCTCCAGCCAGGTGCTGGAGAGCGTGGCGCGGCATCTTGGGAGGTCCACAAATGAAAGATCAAGATAAGACCCAAGAGCAATTGTTGCAGGAAGCGGATGACAAACATCCGTTAGCAGAACTGCGCTTACGGCTCGCTCAACTTGAAGCAGCGGAGGCCGGGCGCAAGCAGGCGGAGGAGGAGACAAAGCGGGCAGCCAATGCCCTGACGTGGCTGATAGACACGGCCAATGCCCTCATTTTTTGGACTGACATCCATGGCTTGGTGAACGTGTGGAACCAGGCGGCGGTCAACATCACCGGCTATACCAAGCAGGAAGTGCTGGGCCGTGACTTGGTGGAGGATCTCATCACCGAAGATTACCAGGCGGCGGTGAAAGCGGTGCTGGACAAGGCCTTGCAGGGAGAGGAGACAGCCAACTACGAGTTCCCGCTATACACCAAGGGTGGCGAGCGAGTGATGGTGCTGCTGAACGCCACCACGCGCCGGGATGCGAAAGGGAACGTCAGCGGCGTGGTGGGCGTAGGTCAGGACATCACCGAGCTGGACGCCTACCGCTCTGAGGTGGAGCGGGTGGCGGATGACCTGACGATGCTGATAGACACGGCCAACGCGCCCATCTTTGGGATTGACACCCATGGCTTGGTGAACGAGTGGAACAAGACCGCCATCCGCATCACTGGGTTCGACAAGGACGAAGTGCTGGGCCGCGCCCTGGTGGAGGAGTTCATCACCGTAGATTACCAGGCGGCGGTGAAAGCGGTGCTGGACAAGGCCTTGCAGGGAGAGGAG
>CAYWWC010000223.1:0-3191 GCA_964461615.1 uncultured Anaerolineae bacterium | reverse complement strand
AGATTACCAGGCGGCGGTGAAAGCGGTGCTGGACAAGGCCTTGCAGGGAGAGGAGACAGCCAACTACGAGTTCCCGCTATACACCAAGGGTGGCGAGCGAGTGATGGTGCTGCTGAACGCCACCACGCGCCGGGATGCGAAAGGGAACGTCAGCGGCGTGGTGGGCGTAGGTCAGGACATCACCGAGCGCAAGCGGGCCGAGGAGGCGCTGGCAAAGCAGACGCACGATCTTGGCGAGCGGGTCAAGGAACTGAATTGCCTCTATGGCATCTCTGAGCTTGTTGAGAAGCCGGACATTGCCTCGGAAGAGATAATTCAGGGGACTGTCAATCTCATTCCCTCTGCCTGGCAGTACCCTGAAATCACCTGCGCACGAGTCATCTTAGAGGGTGAAGAGTTCAGAACGGAGGACTTCAGAGAGACCACCTGGAAGCAAGCTAGCGACATCGTTGTACACGGCCAACGGATCGGCGCTGTGGAGGTCTACTACTTGGAAGAAAGACCGGAAAGCGACGAGGGACCTTTCCTGGAGCAAGAGAGAGCGCTGATCAGCGCAATTGCCGCGCGATTGGGAGAAACAATCGAGCGCAAGCAAGCGGAGGATGCGCTGCGCGAGAGCCAGGAAAGATTAGCTCGCTTCATGAATGCAGCAACCGACAGCTTCGCCCTTTGGGATTCGGAATTGAATCTGATCGAGGCGAACGAAGCCGCACTGCAGATGTTGCGTCTGGGTAAAGAGGATGCAATAGGGCAGAACCTGCTAGACATGGCACCCAACGTTAAGGAAACAGGCAGATATGACCAGTATATGGAAGTCATAAAGACAGGAGAGCCTTTCTCTGTGGATGACCTCGTTCCCCATCCCAGATTTGGAGATATGCACTTAGCTTTGCATGCTTTCAAAGCAGGTGATGGTCTTGGGATCGTTGCCACAGACATCACCGCGCGCAAGCAGGTAGAGCAAATGAAAGACGATTTCATCTCCACCGTCTCCCACGAGCTGCGCACCCCCCTGGCGTCCATCATGGGCTTCACCGAGCTGATTCTCTCCGGCCAGCCAGGGGAGCTTACACCCACCCAGCGGGAGTTCCTCGACATCAGCTACCAGAGCTCCCAGCGACTGCTCCACCTCGTTGAAGATCTCCTAGCTGTCTCGCGCATTGAGGCCGGCCGCCTGCAGCTCAGCTTCGAGCTCCTGCGGATGGAGCGACTGGTAGCCAGCATCATAGAGGCCATCAAGCCGCTGGCCGGGAACAAAGGAATCGCACTCTCCGCCGAGGCACCCGCTCAGCTCCCCTCTCTGGAGGGGGATAGAAACCGTCTGGAGCAAGTGATGAACAACCTGCTCTCCAACGCCCTTAAGTTCACGCCAGAGGGTGGGAGGGTCGCCATCAGCCTGGCCGGCGAGGACGACCACATCAAGGTGGGCGTGGCCGATACGGGGGTCGGGATCCCGCCGGATGAACTCGCCCGCCTCTTTCAGAAGTTCTCCCGCGCCAGCAATGCAGCGGCGAGGGCGGTGGAGGGGACGGGCCTGGGACTCTACATCTCCAGGGCCATCGTCGAAAGGCACGGCGGCCGCATCTGGGCCGAGAGCGAGCCGGGCAAAGGCTCGACCTTCTGGTTCACCCTGCCGCTGCGGCAAGTCAAACCAGCGGAGCTCAGGCAAGAGGAGTTGGCCCGGGACATCGCCGCCCGGTTCTTCGAGTCGTCAGAATAGCTGCACGGAATATCATAATTAAGGAGGTAGCCCATGTGTTACGTTGGCGTAGGACAAAGTTGGCAGGAGGATTCGCGGGAGGCCGGAGCCGAAGCCGCCCGCTTGGCCTGGGACCAGATGGGGCACGAGTGGGAGCCTCAGTTCGCCCTGGTCTTCGGCGACGTCAAGTACGATCAGCAAGAGATGCTGGACGGGGTAACCTCGGTGTTGGGGCAGGTGCCCATGATCGGCTGCAGCGGGGCGGCGCAGATCTCGCCCGCCGGCGCCAGCACTGGCTCGGTGGTGGTCATGACCCTCAAATCCGACCGCCACGTGGATGTCCAGACGGGCATCGGCGAGGGGATCAGCCAGGACGCCTTCGCCGCCGGCCAGACGGTGGCCCGCCAGGTGCTGGCCCCCCTGCCAGAGACCAGCGTCTTCTCCACTACAGTGGTCAAGTCGGGAGAGCGCTTCATCGAGATCAAGCCCTACACCTTCATCATGCTACCCGATGGCCTGACGGGGGATGGCAATCAGGTTCTGCAGGGAGCGCTCAGCATGTTGGGTCCCACTTTCCAGGTGATCGGGGGCTCGGCCGCCGACGACTTGTCCTTTGAGAAGACCTATCAATACTACGATGGCAAGGTCTACACCGACGCCGTGGCCGGGGCGCTGCTCATCACCAAGATCCCCACTGCCGTGGGCGTCGGGCACGGCTGGCACCCCATCGGCAAGAGCATGATTGTCACCAAGGCCGAGGGAAATGTGGTGCAGGAGTTGGATGGGGAACCGGCCATCAGGGCCTATGAGGAGCTGTTCGGCATTGAAGCCCAAGACCTCATCGAGCAGCCTATGGGCAACGTGGCCCTGACCAACCCTCTGGGCGTTCCTGAAGTTGCGGGCGGGTATCGTCTACGCCACCCCATCAGGGCCTTCGAGGACGGCTCCATAAGCTGTGCGGCCACCATCCCTGAGAACGCCGTGGTGCGTATCATGACCGCCACCCTGGATGAAAACGTCACCGCCGTCCATCAAGCGGCTGAGAGGGCCCTGGAGGGGTTGGGGCGCTCCGAGCCCATCGTGGCCATCGTCTTCGACTGCGGCGCCCGCTTCATGCTACGAGGCCACGAGGGGACGCAGCGGGAGATCGAGGAGATTCGGCGAGTGGTCGGCGAGGAAGTGCCCATCGTGGGCTTCTTCACCTACGGCGAGCAGGCTCCCACGCTCGGCGGCCCCGTCGGCTTCCACAATGAGACCTGCGTCATCTATCTCATTGGCGAGTGAGATAAAGCGCTGTCTGGCCTAATTCGTAGGCCGTACCGAGTAACGCGGCGACGAGGCAACGAGGAATTGCCTCGTTACTCGTTGCCTCATTGCCTCATTGCCTCATTCACAACGTCTCCAAATAGCGGTCGAGCTCCCAATCAGTTACCTGGATGCGGTACTCGTCCCACTCCGCCTTTTTGGCCCGCACAAAAGCCTGATAGGCGTG
>CAYWWC010000222.1:0-6950 GCA_964461615.1 uncultured Anaerolineae bacterium | reverse complement strand
CAGCACCCTGATGACAAGCAAAAAGGCCCTCCAGGTTTCAAGGAGGGCCTTTAATGTTAGATTTGCCCAAAACAATGAGCTGGTGTTCGTAGTCAGGCACGAAACGGAGTGGAGTGCCGTCAAATGCGGAGCGAACGCCACTCCGCTAACGCTTCGTTGCTGACTACGAACGAACTTGAACATTGTCAAACTACCCGATGTCATCAAGTTAAGCGCCGCCGGTTGAGTAGCAGAGCGTATCGAAACCAAGGCGCGGCTCATGCAATCTAGGATCCGCTGCAGAAGCCGCTCGCGTGGCCTCGATACGGTCTTACCAGACCTACTCGGCCGACGCTCGCTCCCGTATCACAATGACATTGACTGACTACTCTTCACCCGCGCCAAAGGTTATCACCAGCGTATCTCCATCGAACTTGGCGCTCTGAACGTCCAGGCTGGCCAGCACGCGAGGTAGGATCAGGTTGCGCTTGCGGTTGCCGATGTGCACGATGAGCTCGTCCCCGGAACGGGTCAGTTGCAGATCCTCCTTCTCCACGAAAGGCAGCAGTAGACTCAAGCTGTAGCGCCCGTCCTTCTTCTCCACGCTGTGAGCCTGGCCAACGAAATAGACCTCCGTGGGGTCTCTATCGCCGTAGATGCTCTCGGCCATGCGCCTGAGCATGTCCAGCCCCACCACCTCCTGATCGAAGAGGGGCGCTTTGAGGATTGGCAGGGGCGAGAATGACTCCTCGATCATCTGGCTGTACTTCTCGTGGCTCTCCTTCCAGGCGTCGAAGTAGCTGTCTTGCACCCGATCTGGGATCAGGCGGTTGGAGATCACGGCATCGGTGAGGTAACCGTAGAGATTCAGGTAGGCGAAGGTGCGCTGCGCTTCTTTGATGACCATCTTCTCAGGGTTCAGCACCAGGCGAATCGAAGCCTTCTGGGGATCGGAGAGGAGGTCGTGCATGCGGGTCAGTTGCGTGATCAGGTCGGCGATGGTGTCGAACAGCTCGTCGTCGGGCACGGGCAGATCCGTCACCGCTCGCAGGATGGGGCGGGTGAGCTGCACCATTTTGCGCTCCAGGGGGAATATCTTTTCCAGATACCAGCGAGCCACCTCGGGGAAGGAAAGCAGTTGCAGGGTGGCGCCAGTGGGGGCGCAGTCCACGATAACGACGTCGTAGTCGCAGTCATCGTGCAGGTGGACGATCTGCAGGAGGCTGGCCAGCTCTTCCATGCCTGGCAAGACGACCAACTCTTCGGCAATTAGATCATCCAGCCCCCTCCAGGATAAGACCGTGGCGAAGTATTTCTGCATATTGTCCCAGTATTTGTCCATCTGGTAGAGGACATCCAGTTCTTGGCCCCAGAGGTTGGGCGCCACCAAAGTTGGCTCAGGACCCAGCGGGAGGTCGAAGCTGTCGGCCAGGCTGTGGGCCGCGTCGGTGCTGATGACGATAGTGCGATGGCCCAGGTCGGCGCAGCGCAAGGCCGTAGCCGCCGACACGCTGGTCTTGCCCACGCCGCCTTTGCCGGTGTAAAGTATAATGCGCATGTCCCCTCCGAATGCGGATTAGCTGTTGCCCATCGTCAAAGCCATCAGCGCCTTTTGCACGTGCAGGCGGTTTTCGGCCACGTCGTAGATCACGGAGCGGGGGCCGGAGGCGACCTCATCGGTTACCTCGTGGCCCCGATCCACGGGCATGGGATGGGTGAAGAGAGCGTCGTCGCTGAGGGCCATCTTCGCGGCGTCGCAGATCCACTGCGGGTACTGCAGGGCCTTGTCAATTTCCTCCTGCTTGTGGAGCTGACCATCTCGATAGGCGTCGGGGCTCATCCAGTTGCGAGAGTAGACGATGTGCGCTCCTTCGTAGCCCGATGTTACGTCGTGGACTACCTCGAACGCCCTATCGTTGGCGGCGCAGTTCCCTTTGGTCCACTCGATGACCTGGGGGGCCAGGTCGTATCCCTGGGGATGGGCCAGGGTCACGTCCATCCCGAAGCGGGAGCCGATGAGCAGCGCCTCCTGGACGCTGCACCAGGAGCGGGCCAAAGCGCCGTGACCCCAGGCGACCAGCAGCTTCTTGCCGCGCACGTCGCCCAGGTGCTCGAGCCAGCCCTGCATATCAGCCAGGCCCTGGCAGGGATGGTACTTGTCGTGGGCCATGGAGATGATGGGGATGGTGGCCCAGCGGGCGTATTCGCGCAGCAGGTCGTCGCCCTCGCCGTAGTCGCCGATCTTGTCCTCCAGAATGCGGATTCCCAGGCCATGACCGTAGCGGCTCATCACCGTGGCCGCGTCCTCTACCGTCTCGCCCGCACTGATGGCAGTCTTGAGGCGCATGGCTTTAGGCTCTAGAAACTGCGCGTGGCCGCCCAGCTCCGTGGCTGCCGCCTCGAAAGATTGCCTGGTGCGCACCGAGGGGTTGTAGAAGAACATCAGGAAGGTCTTGTGCTGGAGCATCGAAGTCCAGCGCGGCGAGAAACGGTCGAGCTTCATCTCAATCGCCAATTCCAGCACCGCTTCCAGTTCTTCGAGTGACCAGTCTTGGGTGCAAATTAGGTCTCGTCCATAAAGGTTCATGTTACCTCCTTGTGATCAGAATTTGTTGATTCGGGATTCGTGGATTCGTATTCGACGTCGGTTTCGCGCAGGGGGTGGTTGCCGAAGAGTTTCTGGCCTTGTTGTTGTTTTCGCACGTAGCGAATGTAACAATCCAAATCCTCAAAGCCCCTCTTCTGCTTCGCCACCCGCCCCCTCCCCAATCCACGAATCTACGAACCCACGAACTTACGAATCTACGAACTTACGAACTTACGAATTTACGAACTTCGAGCGGTCCCTCTCGCCAGTCGCCGAACTGTCCCAGAAGTTCCCCGATTCCCCGGTACTGGCCGCCCAGGTAGGCCAAGGGGCGGGCCTTTGCGTAGTCAACGTGGCCCCTGTCGTCCAGGATGGCCTCGTCCAGTTGCACGGCCACGATCTCGCCCACGAAGAGGTCGTGCGCGCCGAGAGGGATGATCCTGGCCAGCTTGCACTCCAGGTTGACCGGGCACTGGGCGATGAGCGGGGTAGCAACAGCCGAGCCGGGTTCTGGAGTGAAGTCGCAGGCCGCCCACTTGTCCACGTCCCGCCCGGAGACCTGGCCGCAGTAGTCTACCTGGGACACCAGGTCAGCGGTGGGAATGTTGACCACGAATTCCTCCGCCTGACGGATCAGGCCGTGGGAGTGCCGGCTGGGGCGGATGGCAATCCCGACCGCCGGCGGGTCGGAGCAGATGGTGCCCACCCAGGCCAGAGTGATGATGTTGGCCTGGTCGCCGGTTCCACAGGTGACGAGAACGGCAGGCACCGGATACAGAACTGTTGAAGGTCTTTTGATAAGTTTAGCCATCGTTGAGGTTCCTCCTTAATGACAATCTAGTTCACGCGCTTTCCTGTTTCTAGTTTCTCATTTCTGACGCTACTGAAAGAAGCTCCCGCACCCGTCCCCGGGTGCGAAAATCAGCCCGAGGACGGGCCTCAGAGCGACCTCTTTTCAGGGCACTGATTTCTGATTCCCAGTTCACTGCGCTGCCTGCTTCAACACCAGGGGCAAGTAGACACGCTCGACCCGAGTGGTCTGCAAAAAGGCCGAGAAGATGTCTGGAGCTGTGCCCGACCGACGATGATCCACCCAGATCACGTGCCCATTGCCCTGGCCGTCCATGGCAACGTCGGGAAAATCCTGCACCGCCGGATGGTCGGGCGGGTCGTCGTTGACGCGAGTGTCTCCATCCCAGAGACCCATCTGCGGCAGATAGGTGGCCATGAAGATGTCGGGGTTTGGGTCAGGCGCCGTGGTGTTGCGCTCATCGGTCCAGACGGCGAAGGCCGCGCCATCGGCTGCCACGGCCAGAGCCGGCTCTCTCTGCCCGTGTCCCGGCGGATCGTGGTTCACCCGCCGATCCTGCCCCCAATGGTCTTCGCCCGCCAGAAGCCGCGCCGCGTAGATGTCCGGGTCATCCTCACCGTTGCGGAAGTCCTGCCAGACGGCGTAGACGATGCCTGTGGCATCCGCCCCGACGTCAGGATGCAGAGGGGCGCGCACGTCAGGCGCTTGCGGTCGATTCACCATCAAGAACCCCTGCCAGTCGCCAGCGCCGGAGGGCAATATGGCCCAGCGAATGTCGGATCCGGTCGGATCGTGGCTCTCCCAGACCAGGTGGACGTTGTCCCCTGTGTCCACAGTCAGCGCAGGAGCTCGCTGGTCTTTGGGACCCGCCGGCCCCACGGGCTGGCTGGCGCTCCAGACGCCGCCGTCGGGCTGCTTCGCCCAGCGCAGCTCTGGCTGTATCGGCCCTTCGACCGTAAGCGGAGCGGCGCTCGGGACAGGCCCGTTGCGCAGGTCCTCCCACACCACGTAGACTGTGCCCTGGCTGTCTACGGCGACGGCGGGGTTTGTTTGCGGGGCCGCGCCCAACGCCCTCGACGCATCATCGTTGACCTGCTGAGCGGGACTCCAACCAACAATGGGGAAACGTAGCCTGGCCGCGTAGATGTCCATGTCCCCATTCCGGTCGTCAGCCCACACGGCCACCACGTGCTCACGCCCGAGGCCCTGTGCCAGGGTGGCTATTCTGGGGCTGGCAACCCCGGCTGCCAGTGGCGCATCGTCGGCCTGCAGAGCGGGACGCCATTCCAGCAACCAGGGCGCCATAGAGCTGGAGAAGACCTGCCCATCTCCAGAACGGGCATCCATCCACACGGCCGAGGCCCGTCCTCCTTGGTCGGCAGCGATGGCCGGGCTGTGCTGTGCGGCCGGGCCGTCATCGCGGTTGACCCGCATGTTGCTCGGACGAGGAGTCGGCTGGGGCGGGACATCGGTCGGCGTCGGAGTGGCAGTGGCCCCAGGCGGGACGGTAGCCGTTGGCGTCGAGGTAGGCGTGGCTGTGGCTCCAGGGACAAGGGTGAAGGTCGCCGTGGGGGTACGGGTGGGGGTGCTCGTGGGCGTCGGAGTAGCGGTGTCCCCAGGAGGAGAGGTAGGCGTCTGGGTCGGGGTGGGTGTGCTGCCAGAAGCTGCCGCCACCGCTGCCGCAGCATCAATCCGCCCCCAACCGAACGTCTCATCCCAACCTGGCGAGCCCAGGTCCACCGCGGTGGTCTCGATGATGGACTGCACCTCGTCGTTGGTCAGAGCGGCGTTGACCGACCAGACCAGCGCGGCCAGACCAGCGACGTGGGGGCAGGCCTGCGAGGTGCCGGCGACCATCACGTAGCTGTAACCGCTGCCCTGCCAGTAGGTGCTGGCGATCCAATGGTTCGGGTCAGAGTCGGAAGAGTCAGTAGGATTGCCACCCGGCGCAGCCACGTCCAGGCTGGGTCCGGTATTGCTGTAGCTGGCGAGCTCGTCCTGGTCGCCCACCGCGCCCACGGCCATGACGTAATCATCATAGCCAGCGGGGTACAGGACAGGGCCGCTCTCGTTGCCGGCCGCAGCTACCAGGAGGCAGCCCGCGCTATGGGCGTAGTTCACTGCGTCTTCCAGGATGAAGCTGGGCGACTCGCCTCCCAGGCTCAGGTTGATGATGTCGGCTCCATTGTCGGCCGCCCAATAGATGCCACTGGCAATCTGGATGTATGAGCCTAGGCCATCGCTACCCAGCGCTTTGATGGGCATGATCTTGCTGCCCCACGACACGCCGGCCACGCCGTGATTGTTGTTGGTCTCTGCGGCGGCGATGCCAGCCACGTGGGTGCCGTGCCCTTCGTCATCGCTGGGATCGCTGTCGTCGTTGACGAAGTCGTAGCCGGCGACCACCTTGCTGGACAAGTCGGGATGAGTGGAGTCCACGCCGCTGTCGACAATGGCTATGGTGATGCTGGACGAGCCGGTGGTTGTGTCCCAGGCCGTCTCCAGGCCGATGTGGGACATGTTCCACTGGTAGCCGGCGTAGTAGGCGTCGTTCGGCACGGTTGCTATGGCGTGGGCAAAGTAATCAGGCTCGGCGTGGAGTACAGCCGGGTTGCGTTCCAACTGTTTGGCCAGGGCCAGCTCCTGACCGACCGGCGCTTCCACCAACTCAACGTCCAGCAAGGGCAGATGATCGCCAGGGGGCAGCCCTTCAGTGGCCAAGTGCGCCCGTCGTTGGGCGAGGGGGAGGTCGCTTCGGAACTTGACCACCAGCCGACCGGGGACGAACTCTGCCAAGCCGGCAGGCACACGGCGGAGGGGCAGCCGGGGCAGATCCCCTGTGCTTTCGAGGCGGGGGTCAAGCGCCGACGCCTTCCAGACGTGTCCGGACAGAGAACTCGCTGCCATGATACAGGTGAGCGCGATCATGGCCAGAGCCGGCCAGATCAGACGACGACGTAGGCTTGTTCTGCGGTTCATCGAGCAACTCCTTTCCGTATCTTCTCAATACTTTGGGACAGTGCCGTCTTAAGTGATAGCTTGGTCGAATAACGTAGCGAGCATCCGCCGGTTGAGTAGACCTTCAGGTCGTATCGAAACCAAGGATGCGAGCGGCTCAATAGACAGCCCACTTGCTTACGATGCTACTCTGGACACCATTCAGTCAGCGTTAGCGTTGATTTCTTGCTTGCCCTGGACACGCATTGCTCTGTACTTCTCGAAGTCCTTGCGTGCTAACTCCGGCAGAGCATCGTAGTCACCGCGAATCAATGCCTCACGTTTCGCACGCCTCCACCCCTGCACCTGTTTTTCGCACTCGTAGGCCTCAGCAATACTGTCGAATTCAGCAGCGTACATCAACTTCACCGGACAGCGCCGTGCTGTATACCTGGCGCCAATGCCCTCGTTGTGTTCCCACATACGCCGTTCAAGGTTTTTGGTGGAACCAACGTAATACGAACCATCTGCACACTCAAGGATGTACATCCAAGCCATAGGCTTTTACCTGACCCGCTTGGGTATCTTCTCAAAAAGTCGGGGGAGGACAAATCCAGCGCCGGCCGAGTAGGAGCG